>CAUJJW010000117.1 GCA_963205105.1 Verrucomicrobiota bacterium
CGGCAGCTTCTGCCTGGGCCGGTAGTTCAGCTTCCAGACGCCGTTCTCGACCTCGAAGAGCGGCCAGTAGCAGGTCTCGACCGCCAGTTTGCAGACATCGAGCGAGTTCTCCATCGGCACCCGCCACCCGCGGTGGCAGGAGGAGATGACGTTCATGAACTTGGGCCCCTCGATGGAGAGGGCCTTCCGCACCTTCCCCATCAGATCCTGCCAGCGGTGCGGGGATGCCTGCGCGACGTAGGGGATCCGGTGCGCGACCATGATCTTCGTGAGGTCCTTCGGGAACTGCTTCTTTCCGGTCGACACCGCCCCCACCGGCGCGGTCGCCGCCCGGGCGGAACCCGAGGCCACCCCGGCCAACGAATGTTCCATCACCCCCGGCGCCGGTTACCGCAATCTCTACAACCAGCTCTATCGCCTCGAAATCCATCAGCCAGGCGATCAGACCACCGCCACCTTCAAGTGGTCGCGCGACAACGGAACCGTCCTCGCCCATTGGCTTTCCCAGGATGGCGACGATCTCACCGTCGAAACCCAGGGCCGTGATCCTTACCGGCTCTTCCAACCCGGCGGCTGGATCGAACTCATCGATCGCGAACGGGAACTGCGTGAGGAACCCGGCACCCTCGTCCAGTTGCTCAATGTCCGCGACAATGTGCTCACCATCGACCCCGCCACCGCCACCGGCCCGGTCGACGCTGCTTCCTTCAAAACCCTTCCACGCGTCCGCCGCTGGGACAGTCCGGGTGCGCTCCCCCTCAATCACGCCCCCAACGCCGACGGCTTTTCCCCAATCGAGTTCGGCGTCCAGTGCCGCTTCGCCGACGGCACGTACCGCAGCGCCGATTACTGGCTCATCCCTGCCCGCACCGCCACCGGGGATATTGAGTGGCCCGAGGACCCCGTCACCGGCGAACCCTCCCTGCTTCCACGGGAAGGCATTCAGCATCACCTCGCCCGACTCGCCCTGCTTTCCTTCGACGGCACCACGTGGACCGTCATCAGCGACTGCCGGAAGCTCTTCCCACCGATCACCGAGCCCAGAGACTGCGACCTCAAGCTCCACAACAAGCATCTGCACGGGAAAGGCGTGGTGTGCGGACTCGCGGTCCACTGCGGCGGCACTGACTCCGTCATGGTGCTCCCCGGACATGCCATCGATTGCGAAGGAACGGACATCCTCGTGCCCAAGCCCACCTCGGTCCCCGTGGTCGCGCTGGCGATTCAGCAGGAACTGCTGGACGCCAATGGCAACGGGGATGTTCTGCTCACCCTTCAAGCAGCCACGGACGATTCCCCCGTGTTCGGAGTCCGTGCCGCCCCCGATCAACCGGAGGGCCTGAAGGAAATCCTGGAACACATTCTCGAAGGCACCCTCTGGTGGGACTTTTACCACGATTGCCTCGAACCCCTGGTCGACTTCCTTCGCAAGCAACTGTTCGACAACGCCGCCGCGCCAGCCGGGACTCTGGTGTCCACGCCGAAGAAGCGCCTGGTCACCCTGGCCAACCTGCTCGCCCATCAACGCGCGCATCCTCCCAGCCGCCGGCTCTGGCTCTCGTTGGAGCAACACAACCTGCTCCAGGAACTCTATGACGGCCTCGTCGCCTTTGCCGGTTCGAGCCACACGTTCTGCGGCATGCTCCGGGAGTTTCCCGCCTTTCCCGCCTACCCTTTCGGCAACCGACCCATGCGCACGGCATTCGCGGGTCGGCGATTGCACGGGATCCGGATGGTTCCCGACGGTCGTCGGGCCCTGGCGTGGAGCCAGGAGGAACCCGGACGCCTGTTCGTGCTCGATGCGGAGACCTCGGAGTTCCTGCAAGCCCTGGATCTCCCCAACGCCGCCGCCAGCGCTGTCCGGGACGTCACCTTCGCCACCAACGAGGCCGGCAGCCCGCAGGTGCTGGTCCTGGCCACCGCCGGAAACAACACCCAGATTCATCTGCTGGCCGGCTCGGACTTCAAACCCTCCCAGCCGCCCATTCAACTCGCCGGAGGCCTCCTCACCCGCGCCGAGATGCACCCGCTCCGAACCACCGTGCTGATCGCGGTCGAACCGGGACAGGGCGTTCATTTCTTCGACTTGAACGAACTCGACTCCGGTTCCATGCCCAAGGCGGTATGGGCATTCGCCGCCACCGGCCATCTGGCGGTGGAAGGCAATCGCATCGCGGCCACCGCCACGCTGAGCACCGCGCCGACTGCCGGCACCTACGATGCCTTGTTCCTGGGAACCTTGCTCCGTCGTGGCACGGACAGCCTGAACCGCGAACCCATCCGCATCTCCAACCTCGATACCCGGTTCGCTTCCGGCTCCGATGGTCTCGCCCTGGCTCCGTCCGGCTCCTCCATTTGGGTCCACCTCGTCGTCAACCCCGCCATCGGCCAGGTTCAAAAATCGGTCCTGATCTTCGACGCCGCCGCGCCCCAGGTGACGGGTGTTCGAACCCTGCCATTGGCGGACGACGACAACACCTCCACCGGCCCGGTCAGGCTTCTTGCCGATCCCGCGGGCAGCCGGGTCCTGTTCGCCCTGGAACGTCGCAACCAGTTGTTCTGGTCGTCTGCCGCCCCAGGCACACAGCCCATCACCGCCACCCTGCCTGCCCAGGCTCAACCCGTCGCCCTCGCCGTCTCCACCGATCGCTACCTCGTCGCCCACGCTGAAGGCGCCACCGTGGTCACCGCACCCCTGTCCCAGATCCAGGGTGCGGTCATCACCGACGCCCAACTCGCGGCGTATCGCTCCAGCGTTCTCAACGCCTTCGCAAGCCTCCTCGTTCCCCTGCTCCAGGGGCTCAAGGATTGTCTGTGCGACAAGCTCCTGGTCCGCTGCCCCGAATGTGGCGAGGACGAATACCTCCCCCTGGCACGCATCGAAATCCGAGCCGGCGCGGTTCATCACATCTGCAACCGCATCCGGCAGGAGGTGCTGACCTTCCCCAAAGTCACCTACTGGCTGTCGGCCATCCCCATCCTCCCGCTGGTGGATTTCCTGGTGGCCAAGTTCTGCTGCTGGATCCTGCCCACCCTCCCCACCAGCAACCCCTCCAACTTCACCGCCGCCGGCGCCTCCCCCAATTCACTCGCGGTCGAAGCCATGATCGCGTTCGCCCAGTCGGACAAACCCGCCGAATGGCTCGAACTCTCCAGCAACCAATTCAGCCGAGCCAAATCCTTCAGCCGGCTCGGAGCCGAAAAATCCATTCAGTCGCTCCGCCAACCCACAGGAACCGCCGCCACCAAGAGCGGAGCCCTCAAAATCCTGGAACAACCTTCCGAACGGGTGGTCACCGACCTGTCCAACGCCGGCATCCAGGTGAACCGCATTGCCGACTACCGGGAATTGCTCGCCGAAGGCGAAGCGCTTCCCGGGTGGTCCGCCCAACCCGCCTCCTTGAAGGCCGGTGATCGGGTGGAGATCTTCACCCGCGGCAATCAGGTGCTGTTTTACCGCAAGTTGAACCGCGACGCCGACCAACCCACCCACGCGCCCGCGCCCGCTCCGGATACCACCCCCGGCTCCACGACGATGCCCCCCGCCGAAGCCGCCGCCTGGCTGCCCGAACTGCGCGAGCTTCAGTCGGAGGTCAGCCTGCTCAAGGCCCGCAACCAGACCCTCCTCACGGAGAGCCAGGCCGAACTGGCCCAAAGCCAGGCAGCCCTGGCTCAACTCCGGAAGGAAAACGAAGAACTCCGTTCCTCGTTCCAAAAGGAACTTCAGGAGGTCCGCGCCACCACCGCCAAGGACCGCGACACACTCGCCCGCCTGGAAACCGAATGGAAACGACTCGCCGCGACCCCGACGCGTCCCCCCATCACCGATGTCACGGACATCACCCGCCCCACCCCCACCCGGGCACGCAAACGAGCCAAGCCAGGACCCGACTCACCCAAACCCTAGCGGCCAGTTCACGTCTCAAGAGTGGCGTTGAATCCTTGGTTTGGGGACATTCGCTCCCATGTCCGAGCGTGAGGCCGCCGCAGTTCCCGGGGTGTTGAAGTCCTTCGATCTCGCCGGTCGCATCGCAGCCATCACCGGTGGCGGCGGCGAGTTGTGCGGCGTCATGGCCCAGGCTCTCGGCGAAATGGGCGTGCGGGTGGCGGTTCTGGATCTCAGTGCGGAGAAAGCCGAGGCGCGCGCCACACTCATCCGCAACGCCGGCGGCGAGGCGATGGCGCTGGCCTGCGACGTGACCGATGCCGCCCAGGTCGGGGCCTGCTACGACGCAATCTGCCAACGCTGGGGCCCGCCTGATCTGCTGATCAACGGCGCGGGTGGCAACGACCCGCGCGGCAGCACCGGCGGCTCCTTCCACCCCGCTCCGGACATCGAACCCACCGCACCGTCGTTCTTCGAGTTGGACCCTGCCGGGTTTCGCCAGGTCTTCGACCTCAACTTCCTGGGCACCTTCGTCGTCTGTCAGGCCTTCGCACGCGGCATGGTCGAAAGGCGTTCCGGCGCCATCGTCAACATTTCGTCCATGAGCGCCCTCACCCCGCTCACCAAAGTCGCCGCCTATTCCGCCGCCAAGGCGGCCGTCGCCAACTTCACCCGCTGGCTGGCAGTCCACTTCGCCCACACCGGCGTCCGGGTGAACGCCCTGGCCCCCGGATTCTTCCTCACCGAACAGCTCCGGTTCCTGCACCTGGACCCCAAGACCGGCGAACTCCTGCCCAGGGCTCGTCAGGTCATCGCCCACACCCCGATGGGCCGGTACGGCGATCCCCAGGACCTGCTCGGCACCGTCGTCTGGCTGTTGTCGGACGCATCCCGTTTCGTCACGGGCGTCGTCATTCCCGTCGACGGCGGCTTTTCGTCCTACTCGATTTAAACCATCTCATGAACTCCCGCGAACGCGTTCTCGCCCATCTGGAGGGCCAACCGGTCGACCGCCTGCCCTTCATGGCGATCACCATGCAACTGGCGTCGGACCTGATCGGCGCCCGCTATCTCGACTACGAAACCGACCACCGCGTGCTCGCCGAAGGCCAGCTCCGGGTCGCCGAGATGTACGGCCTCGACTACGTCAACACCATGTCCGACCCCGCGCGCGAGGCGGTCGATTGCGGCGCCACCGCCGAGTTCTTCGAACACCAACCCGCGGCGATCGACGACACCGCTTCGCTGCTGGCCGACAAGCTGACGCTGGCGACGCTTCGCGCTCCAGACCCCTTGTCCGCACCCCGCATGCGCAACGGCGTTCAGGCCGTCCGATTGCTGAAGGAACGGGTCGGCCGGGATCTCGTCGTGGAGGGCTGGGTCGAAGGTCCCTGCGCCGAAGCTGTCGACCTTCGCGGCCTCACCCACCTGATGCTGGATTTTTATGACGACCCGGCCTTCGTGAAGGATCTGTTCGCCTTCTGCGTGGAGCTGGGTCTCAAGTTCGCCAAAGCCCAGATCGACGCCGGAGCCGATCTCATCGGCATCGGTGATGCCGCAGCTTCCCTGATCGGACCGGACCTCTACGAAACCCTGGTCTGGCCCTACGAAAAGCAGTTGATCGACGGCATCCACGCCATGGGCGGTCGAACGCGGCTTCACATTTGCGGCAACACCCGTTTCGCCGCCGCCGGCATGGGCCGCCTGGGTTGCTCGGTCGTCGACCTGGATTTCCTGACTCCGGTGGCGGAAGGACGGGAGAAGATGGGGGCCGGCCAGATCATTCTGGGAAACATCGATCCGGTGGCCGTTCTGAGAAATGGCACGCCCGAGCGGATCCTCCAGGCCGTGGGCGCCTGTCATCAGGCGGCCGGGCCGCGCTTCATCGTGGGGGCGGGATGCGAAGTCCCGCGCGACACCCCGCCCGCCAACCTGTTCGCCATGCGCGACTACGCGCTGAGCCACACCGCCTGAGCCGGATGGTTCAAACGCCGGCAATGCGCACCGGCATGCGGCGGGAACCCCATTGCCCTGGCATGGCGTCGAAATGCCCCGCGATCACCGCGTCACAGGCACCACATCGGCCGGCTTGCAGGTTCCAAAGGGTCACTTCATGGCCGTCGCGCTGAACCACACACTCGCCGCACTCCGGGCAATACGTTCCAGCCCCCTCGGGATCACGCACATTGCCCGTGTAGACGAAGCGAAGCCCCTTCGACATCGCGATCCGCCGCGCCCGCACCAGCGTCGACATCGGGGTCGGTGGATGATCGAGCATCTTGAAGTCGGGATGGAATGCGGTGAAATGCCAGGGAACGTCCACACCCAGATTCTCCGCCACCCACTCCGCCGCCCAATGCAACCCCGAATCGTCGTCGTTCTCCCCGGGAATCAGCAGGGACGTGATCTCCATCCACACCGGCGTCTCCCTCCGCAGATACCGCAGGGTCTCCAACACCGGCTCCAGTTCCGACAAACAGTGCCGACGATAAAACCCCGCGCTGAATCCCTTCAAATCCACGTTGGCCGCGTCGATGTGCCGGTAGAATTCCGGGCGCGATTCCGCGGTCATGTAACCTGCCGTCACCGCCACCGATCGGACCCCGAATTCACGGCACGCATCCGCCACATCCATGGCGTACTCGGCGAAAATCACCGGGTCGTTGTAGGTGAAGGCAACCGATCGGCAACCCAGTTGGACCGCAGCCCTCGCGATCCCCTCGGGTGATGCCTCGTCGGTCAACCGGTCCGCAGACCGCGCCTTGCTCATGTTCCAATTCTGACAAAACCGGCATCCGAGATTGCAGCCCGCCGTGCCAAACGACAGCACGCTGGTTCCGGGATGAAAATGGTGGAGTGGCTTCTTCTCGATGGGATCGACGCAAAATCCGCTGCTCCGCCCATAGGTCGTCAGAACCATCCGGTCGTCCACCCGCCGTCGCACATAGCAAAAGCCGTGCTGGCCCTCTCGCAACCGGCAATACCTCGGACAGAGTCGACATTCGATGCGCCCATCCGGAGCCGACGTCCACCAACGCCCCGGATAGAGGGATGGCTCGTGCGCTGGGTTCATGGCGATGGCCTTTCGCGGTGCGTCGCTTCCCGAAACTGGTTCACCGTGAAGCGCCAAAGCCGCACCGGTTCCGTGGCGGTCATCCCTCCCTTGCGGCGAACCAACGACAGTTGTTCTTCAACCGTGTCGAGTCCGTCGATGCCCGGCAGCAGGGCACCACGCCGCCCATCCTCCGCTTCAACCACCACGCCATACCGCCCGGGGTCCAGCGCCGCCGTCGAGGCCACCTCCTCCAGCGGACTCAGCACGCTGACCTCGAAGCTGAGGCCAGGCAGTTCGTCAGCCGTCACCGGAGAGAAGCGGTGATCACGAAACGCAGCGTCCCTCGCCAGTTGCCAGGTCTCCATCGCGACATTGACGCAACGCGGTCGCAAATCGCCAACGCATCCCCGGAGTTGGCCATCATCGTGGCGGATCGTGACAAACACCGCGTGGCGTTCCGCCGCAATCCCGGAGTGCTTCAGTCCTGGACCTCCTCCATTGCCCCGGAATGCCGCCACCACCGAGCGCCGGGCGATCCCTGGCAACGCTGCTCCCGACGGATCCACGAACACTTTCCCAGTCCTCTTCCGATGACCTTCCTCGCCGGCACCTGCCGGTTCCGCCAGGGCGTCATGAAGAATCGCCACGCCATAACCCACCCCGAATGGCCCCTCGTAGCTCAAAACCCGGTGCCCCTGGGAGTCCCAATCCACCGCGGAAGCCGCCACCAACGCCGAGTCCACTGCATCCTCCGCAGCCAATTCCCGCAGGACCGGATCCAAATGCCGAAGTCTTCGCAGGGCGCCCCTCGCCAGACACTCGATCAACGTCCGATCAAATTCGATGGCGCGCGGATGAAATCCCGACGGAGCTCCCTGTTGCAGCCGATGGCTCATGTCGCCGCTGGCCACCAATGCCACCCACATGCCCTCACGCCAAGCCGCCTCGGCGATGGCCGCTCCCAACTCCACGGGATCGGCCGAGTCCGGTTCATTCAAGCCCACCACCACGGTGGGCCCATTCCATCCGGCCTGAACGAGGTGCCAGAGCGGCACAACCGCGCCGTGATCCAACGGAGTGTCGCCCCATCGGGCCATGCCCAGGCCTCGGGCAACGGTCGCCTGCTCCATCGCCTGCGCGAGCCCACCCGCGGATGGCAAGTCCACCCCGAGATCCGGAGCGCCAAAGGCCAGAAGATTCCCCCGGACCCTCGTCCCACGCCAAAGCGTGAAACCGGCAGCGCCCCGCGGCGCATGCGGGGTGATCAAGACCAGGGCGTCAGGGCGGACATTCACCACCCGGCGCGCCACCGCCGACATGGCGTCCACCGATTCACCCGCCGCCCGAACCCTGGCCCCGGCAACCCCTGGAACAAGCACGGGAGCATGGGGCATCAACACCGCGATACGTATGTTGCCTTCGGAGTTCACCGCGCACCCCTTTCCACGGAGGTTCCCGCCCGAACGTCCATCTCCATCCTCTGTCTTTGGATAGCCCTATGGAGCACCGAATCGCCCCTTCGGTAAAGCCTCCCGGGACGAAACGTTAGACCCGAATCGGTTCAAGGCGAACTCTCCCCTCCAGCATCAGCCAGGGATTCCAGGGTGCGAGACGCCCGCCGCTACGGAGGCCCGGAGGGCCGAAAGAACGGAAGCCCATGGCGTCAGCCATGGGGACACGGGCCACAAGAAAAACCAAAGCCCCGGAGGGGCGATCAGAAAACCAGGGGCGGGCAAAACATCCTGCGTCCCCCCAAATACCAACCCCAACGCCGCCGATTCTGACCGCCCCTCCGGGGCTCGGAATCCAATGCAACGCCACACCCATGGCTCACGCCATGGGCTAGGGTTCTCCCGCCCCGTCCGGGGCTGGGGATTGACGGTTCATGGGAAGCGGCGTTGGCGCTGGCGCCATGCTCACGGGCCATGAACCTGGGGAGGCGGGGGGATTACGATGAGGAGTAGGAGTACGATGACGAGGGGAGGGGAGGTTCATGGAGAGGGATGTTCTCCAAAAAACTGGACTCGTATGCTGACCATGCACCGGAGATTCCGGGGGGCGGGACGCCCGCCGCTACGGAGGGGAGGTTCATGCAGAACCCCTCACCGACCCTCCGTCGATGCCAGCGTCTCCGCCGGCAAAACCCGCAACAGCACCGGCCTCGACGCCTGCCCATCGTCGGCGCGCGCGCGAAGATGGAACAACCGCGTGCCCGGACGGGCGATCTTCGAGGCCGTGATAAAGAAATCCCGCTCCGTCTGGCCTTCGACGATGAGCAGGCCATTCAGCCCGATGTTATCGACGTACACGCCATAGGGCAGGTTCCGCCCGGAATCCTCGTTCCCCAGCTCGATCCGGCCCGGAAAATCATGGCGCACCGCACGCACCCGGGCGGTGATGGTCTGCCCTGGGCGGATGGAAAATTCGAGGGGTTGACCCGCACTTTCCTTCACGAAGGTGCGGTCCGTGGACGGCAGAATCTCCACGGTCACCTTGGCCGGTGGCCCCAACTGGATATCGCCCAACGTCCCCAATGCATGGGTGACAGTCCTGCCGCCAACCACAGCCGACGCCACCACCTGAACCGCTTGATCGGCCGCGGCGTCCGGCGCAGTAGCCGTCGAATCGGCGTGCAACACGGCAACCGCGGACATCTGACCCGCCTCGATTTCGACGGGGCTGCTGGCGGTGAAACCCGGCGGCAACGATGTGATGTCGATGCGGATCGGCCCGTCAAAGCCCTCGTAGCGTTCCGCCTTGAAGGCGATCTCCCGGCCGCTGCCCGGACTGACCTTCATGCCGGTCCCCGACAGCGTGACCTTGAAGTCCGGACGCGGCGGCCGGACCGAAAGGGTGTAGGGGTAGCCTTGCTCGCCACCAAATCCGCGGACGTCCGACACCCGCACGAGGAAATCACCCGTGGTCGGCGGGTGGAAGATCAGCACCGAATCGACACCGCGGCGGCGGGAGGAGTCGTCGTCGTTCACATAATTCAACCGGAACACAGGAAGACCGTTGGGCGCCGGGTCCGAGCCCGCCGGCAACGGCGTCACCACGTACGCCGGTTGTCCCAGGGCATGGGCCAGGGCGGTCGTCCCAAAATACGTCTCCCGGCGACCCTCGCCCGGGTACACCTTGAAGCCGGAATCCGGGCCGCGGGGATACAACCACAGGCGCACCACTTCGCCGTTGGCGTACAGGTATTCGTTCAGTTCCATCTCCGCCCAGTTGTGCAGCCGGAAATCATCCGCGGTCTCCGAGTCCTTGCCTCGGAAGGTGAACCAGGAATCCCGGGTGGCCTGAAGGACCACGTGTTCCACCGGCTCACCGTTCGGGTGCAGCACTTCGATCCTCGAATCCAGCTTGGACTGGTTGCGGGCTGCTTGGATTTCCAGGAGGACGGCTCTCCCTGCTTCGGCGGAGAACCGGTACAGGTCCACATCGCCCGCGCGCCCCATGGTTCCCGAGACTTCCGCAGGCCAGGACACTGGAACTGCGCTGACCGGGGTGTCGTTGGGTTCAGCCTCGGCGGTTGCAGGCGACGCGGACACCACGGAAGGAGCGACAACCCTGGAGGCCACGCCGATCGACGGCCCGCGGACCGGCGCTGCTCGCTGGCTTGAGAAGGCTTCCGTCGACCCATTCAACCGCGCCATCAGGAAACGATCAGCCCCCGGCACAGCCACCACCGCGGCGGCGATATCGGGCTGGGTCGGAAAGGCCCGCAAAAGTTCAAGATCCGGCACGCTCCACAACTTCAACGAGCGATCGTCGGCACTGGAGAGCAGAAAGCGCCCATCCGAACTCACCGCAAAAGCGTGGATGGCGCTCTCGTGCGCAAAGCGCGAATGGACCACCGGGTTGAGGCCGGGCGCCTCCCGGGAGACAAACCGCCAGAGGTGAATGCGTTTGTCTGCGCCAGCGGCAAGGATGTGCTCGCCGTCGGGAGTAAAAGCCACCGACATCAACTCGCCTTGGGCCTGATTCAGGGTGTCGAGGCGAAGTCCATCCGCCACCCGCCAGAGTTTCACGGTCTCGTCGGCACTCGCCGAGGCGAGCACCTTCCCGTCCGGGTGCCAGGCCAGGTCAAAAATGGCCCCCTTGTGCACATCGATCGTCCGCAACAAATCGCCGTTCTCGGTCTTCCAAAGTCGAATGCTGCGGTCATAGCCGGCCGTCGCCAGCAGGCTGCCGTCCGGTGAGAATTACGCGTCATACAGCACATCGGTGTGACCGCCGAATTCCCGGATGAGTTTGCCGGTCCCGGTTTCGAACAACTGCGCCACACCACGCAATCCTGTCACTCCCGTGGCCGCCACCACCTGCGCGCCATCCGGCGAGAAATGCACCGCATTCACCTTGCCCGGCAGGCCCGACACGCTGCGAAGCAACGCCTGGTGGGTGGTGTCCCAGACTTCCATCTCACCCGTTCTCGCCAAAGCCAGACGCTTCCCATCCTGCGCATACGCCGCCGCCGAGTAGGGCCTGGCTTCCCGGGCCGCCGGCAGGTTCGGCGTCACCAGTTCCTGGAGAATGGAAACGTCCTGCGCGGGCCCGACGGCGCCTTGCTCGATCCAGCGCTTCAGGGTGGCCAACTCCGCCGCGGGAATCTGCGGCTCGTCCTTGGGCGGCATCTTCGGACGGGCTTCGCCGGTCAGCGATCGAATGAGAAAGGACTCCGTCGCTTTGCCCGGTTGAATGGGATCGCCGTGGTCTTCGCCGCCCTTCCGCAGTTGGGCGAACGTTTCCACCGACAGCTTCCCTTCCCGCTGCGCGTCATCGTGACAGCCCGAGCAATAGGACCGGAGAATCGGGGCGATGTCCCGGCTGTAGTCCACCGGCGCAGGCTCCGCTGCCTGAACGCCACCGCCCGAAAACCCCAAGAAACAAGTCAGCAGGAGGAGAAACGTGAGGGGGTGTAAGTTGTCGGAGATTGGCGGTAGTAATCCACGGTTCATGGACATCAGCCTTAGTGTTGGAACAGGAACTCGCGGGTCGTGAGCAGCGACCAATAAAGGTCCTCGGTCACTTCCCGTTTTTCCGTCGGCGACGCGTTGACCAGCCAGGACTCGAACGGCTTGCGCTCCGCCTCGGTCGGAGGTCGTCCAAGGCAGCGTATCCAGGCGTCTTCCACCAACCGGGCCGGCGTGGGGTCGGTGGCCAGTATCTGGGTCACCCGACTGTCCCGGGCGGCGAGTTTGTCGTTGATGGTGGAGCCGTTGGAGAGGTGCAGCACCTGGATGAGGCTCGGCTGATTCGAACGTTCGCACTCGCAGGTGATCTCCCGCTGGTTCCGGCCGAAGGAACGGAGGAAATAGGACTTCACCGCGGCATCCTTGAGCTGGATCGACCGCGTCTCGTTGGTGTAGGCGGCCGTCTTCTCGGTCGAACCATCGTTCAACGCAATCTCAGTGAACTGGTCCGGAACACCGGTGATGTCGGCGATCGCGTCGTTCAGCACTTCCGCCATCAAACGGCGCGGGTAGTAGCGGGAGTAGTACCGCCGTTCCTCCCGGTTTTCCGGCAGCGCCTGACTGGAACGTCGGTAGGTGTGCGACACCAGGATGGAGCGCATCAGCGGCTTCAAGTCGAACCGGTCCTGGATCAACTGACGCGCCAATGCCGCCAGCAGCTTCTCGTTGCTGGCCGGATTCGACGCCCGCAGGTCATCCACCGATTCCACCAGTCCGATGCCCATGAAATTCGCCCAGACGCGATTCACGATGGCCCGGGTAAAGTACGGGTTCTCCGGAGCGGTCAGCCAGCGGGCGAGCACCTCACGACGATCCGATGGGTCCGAGGCCTCGATCGGGGGCGCATCCAAGGGAGCTGGGGGCTGGGGCCGCCCCGTCCGGGGTTGGATCAAGTCGCCCGCCGGCTCCACGTAGAGCGTGCGTCGACCATCCCCGTTGCGGGCATCCCCTCCCCATCCCTTGGCGCGCACCCGGGCGAACAGGTTGGCAAACGAGTAGTATTGATCGTTGGTCCACTTCTCCAGCGGATGGTTGTGGCACTTCGCGCAGTTGATCGACAGGGACAGAAACGCCTGGCTCACGTTCTCCGCCATCGACTCGGGGTCCTGGTGGATCGCGTAGAAATTGCTGGCGCCATCGTCCACCGACGAACCGCGGGCGGTGACCACCCGCCGCACCAGTTCATCCCACGGGGTGTTCTCCGCCACTCGATCGCGAATCCACTGGTAATAGGCGTTCAAGGCTTCGGGCCGAAGTTTGGCCCCCGTGATCAGCAGCAGGTCCGACCACTTGTAGGTCCAGTAGTCGATGAACTCCGGCCGCGTCAAAAGCTGGTCCGCCAATCGCTCATGCTTTCGCGGCGAGCCATCCCGCACAAAGGCCCGGACTTCCTCCGGCGTCGGCAGCTTCCCGATGGTGTCCAGGTAGGCCCGCCGCACCCACGTCGCGTCGTCAGCCGCGGGTGAGGGAGGCAGGTTCAACCGCTGCAATTGTTCCAGCACCAGTTCATCCAAAACCCCCGACCGCGGTTCCCGCGCATAGACCTCCGCCGGAACCTGGTTCGAATACGGAGCGGTGATTCTCGCAATCGCGATCTGCGACGAAAACCAGGCCGTGATGGCGCCCTCGCCCGAACCGATCACTTGGACCGCACCCCCGCGGTCCACGGAGGCAATCGTCTCATCCGTGGAGGTGAACTTCGCCCAGCGTGTGACATCGCGCTGACTACCATCGCTGTAACGGGCGTGCACAGTAAGTCGAACGGTTTGACCCGGAAGTTGACGGCTCTCGGCCGGTGCGACCTCCAACGCCGTCAAGGTTGGATCGTCCGACCGCGGGGGCGGACAACCCGCGGTGATCCAGGCGGCCAGAATCCGGTATTCTTCCGAATCCACAGCGAACCTCTTGCCTCCCCGGTGCTTCAACGCCGCCGTGGGCTTGGTGAGCAACAGGCTCCGGCCAGGGTCCGTGGTTTCAATCCGGCGTCCGCGAATTTCCCGGGTGATGGCAAAGTGGTCGGCCTCCGGATTGTAGCCGAACAGGGACAGTCGAAACCCGCCCTTGCCGGCCAGGGCTCCGTGACATCCCCCGGTGTTGCAGCCCGCCTGGGAAAGCACCGGCAGCACATCGTTGCGAAACGAGGGCGGTCCATCGGTGAGCCGTGCCTCCGTAGCGGCGGGCGTCTCGCCTGCCGTAGAGGGGGGCGTCTCGCCCCCCGGAACCCCAGGCTCAGAGGCCGCGCGCGGGTCACCCTCGAACAGCGGACTTCCGAGGAGCCACACCACGAGCACCCAGGCGATGCGAGGCAACGGTCTCATGAGAAAAGCTCGCGAATGGGTTCGGTGCCCAGATCCGTGAGGGGGAACGGTCGGCCTCCAGGCCCTGGAAGGTGAGAACTGGAATCCAATCCCAGGCTGTGAAACACGGTCGCCACGATGTCGCCCGGACCCACCGGGCGTTCCGCCGGGAATCCGCCGATCGGATCGCTGGCTCCCACCACCCGCCCGCCCTTGACCCCACCACCGGCGAAGTAAGCACTGAAACATTGCGGCCAATGATCCCGCCCGCCGGCCGGATTCACCTTCGGGGTGCGGCCGAACTCGGAGAGGTTCGCCACCAGCGTGTCCGGGAGCAGCCCCCGCTGGTCCAGGTCCTCGATCAAGGCGCTGTACGCCTGGTCGTACATCGGGCACACGATGTCCTTCATGCCCTCGATCGATGTGAACGGCTTCGAGCCGTGGATGTCCCAGGTGATCTCGTCAAACACGGTCAGAAATGTGTTGATCGTGACGAATCGCACCCCGTTCTCCACCAACCGGCGGGCCAGCAAACAACATTGCCCGAATCGGTTGCGTCCATAGCGGTCCCGCACCGCCGTCGGTTCCTTGGAGAGATCAAACGCCGCCCGAGCCGTCTCGCTCGTCATCAGACGGAAGGCGGCGTGAAAGTTTTCGTCGAGCAACCTGGCATCTTCACTGGCTTCAAATTCCTTCACCGTCTGGTCCACGATGTCCCGCATCTTGCGTCGACGATCCAGCCGGGTGGCGCCGATCTGATCCGGTGGCAGCAGATCGGGCACCCGGAAATCGGCCTGCGAGGGATCGGCCATCAGGGCAAAGGGATCGTGGGCCTTGCCCAGGAAACCACCCGCCTGCCCGTTGGGCAGGTTGCCACCACCCCGCCCCATGAGTTGGGGAAGAACGACGAACGGTGGAAGATCCGATTTGCGCCCCATCCGGTAGGACACCACCGAGCCGGCGTGGGGTGTGTGAATGCCGCCGGTGAACCTCCGGCCCGTCTGCATCATCTGCCAACCGGCATCATGCACCGCCGCACCATCGTGATGGCAGGAGCGAACGAGCGAAAACTTGTCCGCAATGCGCGCATGAAGTGGGAGCAGCTCCGAGATTTCAAAGGCATCGGTTTTGGTGCGGATCGGCTTGAACGGACCCCGGATCTCACTCGGTGCGTCGGGCTTCATGTCCCAGAGGTCGATGTGACTCGGACCGCCGAGATTGAAGATCATGATGCACGACTTCGACCCGTGGCCGGGTTTGACCAGGCCGGCCTGATCGGCCTGCAGATACTGGGGTAACGACAACCCCAGGGCGGACAACACCCCGATCTGGAGAAACTCGCGCCTCGAATGTCCCCGGCCACACAAACGGGCACGGTCATCCGAGGATTCGGCCAGAAAATCGAGCATGGCGTTTAATACTCGAGAGAAACCGAGACGTCCATGCCCGTGACCGTTCTCCCTTATCCTGGATAGCCGCCCGAGATGTAGCTGTGCAGTTGCTCAATCGTCGCAGCCTGGGCGTTCATGATGAAATTCACCAGGTCCCCGATCGAGACCACGCCCACCACCTGTTCGCCATCCAGAACCGGAAGGTGCCGAACCCGGTTCTCAATCATCAGCCGCATGCACTCGGGCACCGGCGTGGAGGGTTCCACCGAGACGATGCGTCCGGTGATGATTTCACGAACCCGGGTCTCGCGGGAATTGCGCCCCGCCAGAGCCACTTTCCGGGTGTAATCCCGCTCAGAGAACACGCCGATCAACCGGCCGTCCTCCATCACCAGCAAGGCCCCGATGTTCCGATCCGCCAACTGCTCGATGGCGTCGAATACGGTGCTGTCAGGCGAAACGCCGTACACATCGCGGCCCTTGCCGCTCAACAAAGCTTCCACCGTTCCCGTGACTTCCATCCTCGTTCCTCCGCCGTTTGAGGTTGCGTTGGTTGCTACCCAGTGCTCCTCGGCGGCAGACCTATCCTGTGAGGCGGATCGATCCACGGGTACCGACAGCTGTTGGGGATGCATCACCCTCTCCCTCACCCCCTCAGCCCGTCAAGCCCGGCATTCAGCGACCCACGGTCTCCAAAACCACCACCACCGGACGGTGATCCGATGCCAGTCCCCAGTCCGCCACCACCGGCACATAGGACTCCGCCGGACGCAAGTCCCGGGCCACGTTGCGGTGCAACAGCACGTAGTCGACCCGGCTGTAGGTGTCTTCCACACCGTAGTAGTGCGTCCAGGCCACGGTGCGCGGCTGCCATCGCGCATTCGGCGTGTATCCCGTGTCCCCGATGCGCTCCGATGGCCGGGCATCCACCCACCCGTCCTTCCCCCGCCCCAACAGCGCCCGAATCGCCACCGAATCCTTCGTGTCGTTCAAATCCCCCATCACCACGACCTTCGACCGCGGCGCCGCTCGGATCCGCGCTTCCACCTTTTCCCGCAGGATGCGCGCCTCCTCCCGGCGCATCTCCCCCTCATCCGCCTCCACCGAAGCCCGCCGGGACTTCAGGTGAGCCACAAACACCGTCAGGACCTCCTCGCCACCCACGCGAATATCGACTTCAAGAATCCCCCGGCTCACCTGAAACCGCCGTCCTGAAAGCACATACGAATCCCGCGTGTGCGGACGCCGCGCGACAATCGGATACCGGCTGATCAACGCCACCTGGATGTTCGTATCAAAACCCTGCACCCACTCCCGGTGGTCATACGGCAGGCCCAGCGCGGCAGTGCGCCGGCACAGATCCGCCAACGCGTTCGTCCCGCCCACTTCCTGCAACGCCACAACATCCGCACCAATCGTCTTCAAGATGCTGGCCACCTTGGACTTGGAAGCCTCGGTCTTGGCCGGACGAGAACCCGCCGGGGCCAGGATGTAGTTCTCAATGTTGTACGTCGCCAAGGTCACCCGGCCTGGGGCACTCGAAGAAGCCCCCCAACCGACCGCGGTCCACCCGATCACCATTCCCATCCACAACAACAGGCGCATAGGGCACCATCCTGCGCCCTCGCCGATCCCCCTCAAGAGGGGAGATTCGGAAGCTGTTTTTCCGCTTCGAAACGGCCGGATGTGGCACGGATTCTGCCTCTTGCTGAGCATGGCGCTCCCAACCCAGACTCCACCCATGGCTGCCCACCAGGGTCGAATCCTCATTGCCGATGACCAGGCGGACGTGCTCGCCGCCCTCCGGCTCCTTTTCAAGGGCGAGGGGTTTGAAACCGAAGCCGTCCAATCCCCCGCCGCCGTTCTCGAAAGCCTGGGCCGCCGTGACAGCGACGTCCTCCTGATGGACCTCAATTACACTCGGGACACCACCTCAGGTCAGGAAGGACTGGAGCTTCTGGATCGGGTCCGAGCTCTCGACAATCCCCCCGCCGTGGTCGTCATGACCGCCTGGGGATCCGTCGATCTCGCCGTTGAAGCCATGCGCCGGGGTGCGCGCGATTTCGTGCAGAAGCCCTGGGAGAACGCCCGGGTCATCGCCATCGCCCGCAACCAGATCGCGCTTCGCCGGTCTGAGCGGCACAGCGAACGGCTTCAGGCTGAAAATGAGATCCTTCGCGGCGCGAGCCCCAAATTGATCGCCACCTCCCAGGCGATGCAGCCTGTGCTCGAACTGATCCAAAGAGTCGGCCCCTCGGACGCCAACGTGCTGATCACCGGCGAAAACGGCACCGGCAAAGGGGTCGTCGCCCGCGCCATCCATGCCGTCTCCAGCCGTTCCGGCAAATCCCTGGTCACCGTCAACATGGGCGGCATCACGGAAAGCCTCTTCGAAAGCGAATTGTTCGGGCACGTGAAGGGAGCCTTCACCGACGCCAAGACCGACCGCGTCGGCCGCATCGAACTCGCCGAAGGTGGCACGTTGTTCCTGGACGAAATCGCCAATCTCCCGCTCGGCCAGCAGGCCAAACTCCTCCGCGTGCTCGAGACCGGAGAATACGAACGGGTCGGTTCGTCCCGCACCCAGAAGGCCGATGTGCGCCTGCTCACCGCCACCAACGCCGACCTCCACAAGGAGGTCGAGGCCGGCCGTTTCCGCCAGGACCTCTTGTTCCGGTTGAACACCATCGAGATCCACCTCCCACCCCTGCGCGAACGCCCCGAAGACATCCCGCTGCTCGCCGCCCAATGCCTCCAGGAACAGGCCCAGCGCTACCGGAAAAGCGTCGAAGGTTTCGATGCGTCCGCCATGCAGGCCCTCGAACGTTGTCCCTGGCCCGGAAATATCCGTGAACTCGAACACGCGGTGGAACGCGGCGTCCTCATGTGTTCCGGACCGGAAATCAAGGCCGCCGACCTCGGCCTGCGCGCCGCGCGGGAACCGGAGCCACGGGTCGAGGATCTGGCACTCGAGGACGTCGAACGCCTGGTGATCCGCAAGGCACTCGCCCGCTTCGATGGCAGCGCCGTCAAAGCCGCGGAAGCTCTCGGCCTCAGTCGAAGCGCCTTCTATCGGCGCCTCGAAAAATACGGGCTCTGACCGCCCGCATGCCCTCGTCCACACCCCACGGCCGCGTCGCCAAGGTGACCTTCCATCGCCGGATCGTCCGCTGTGCGATCCTGCTGCCGCTTCCGGGCGTCCTGACCAGCCTGGCCCTGCTGTGGTCGGGATCGTACCCGCGCCACCTTCAAATCACCGGCTCGCTCCTGCTTCTGGTCGTCACCGGGATCGCCGCCTACGTCCTGCGCGACCGCCTCGCCTACTCGCTTCGCACCCTCACCAACGTGATCGCCGCCATGCGCGACGGCGATTTCTCCATCCGCCCGCACTCCACCAGCACCAGCGATCCCCTCGGCGCCCTGGCCGCCGAAATCAATGCTCTCGGCGACAGCCTGCGCGAACAGCGCCTCGGCGCCCTCGAAGCCTCCGCCCTCCTCCGCACCGCCATCGAGGAAATGGACGCGGCCATTTTCACCTTCGACGAACGCCATCGCCTGCGATTGGGCAATCGAGCCGCCGAACGTCTCCTCGCCCGACCCATGGAACAGATCCTCGGACGTACCGCTGGCGAACTCGGCCTTGAATTCGCCCTGGAAGGCGAACCGGCGCGCATCGCGTCCATGACGTTCCCCGGCGGGATCGGACGTTTTGGGTTCCGCCGTTCCGGCTTTCGTCAGGGCGGCCTCCCCCACCAGTTGCTCGTCGTCACCGACCTCAGCCGCGCCCTCCGTGATGAGGAACGCCAGGCATGGCAACGCCTCCTGCGCGTGCTCGGACACGAACTCAACAACTCCCTCGCCCCCATCAAATCGGTCGCCTCCAGCCTCGAAAGCCTCTGCCGGCGTGAACCCCGTCCCGCCGATTGGCAGGACGACGTCCGCGACGGCCTCGCCCTCATCTCGGCTCGCGCCGACGCTCTCAGCCGGTTCATGCAGGCCTATTCCCAGCTCGCCCGCCTGCGCGCACCCCGTCGCGCACCCATGATCGTGGCGGATTGGGTCCGCCGTGTCGCCGGCCTGGAAACCCGCGTTCCCGTCCAAATCCATCCCGGTCCGGACATCACCCTGAACGCCGACCGCGACCAACTCGAACAACTGCTCATCAACCTGGTGCGCAACGCTGCCGACGCGGTTCTCGAATTCAATACCACCACGACCACGTCCCCGATCGAAGCCGCCACGCCCTCGCCATCGGCCCCCATCGAGATCGGATGGTCCCGCCAGGGCCATGAAGTCGAGATCCGCCTGGAGGACAACGGCGCTGGCATTGCGAATCCCGCCAATCTGTTTGTGCCGTTCTTCACCACCAAACCCAAGGGCTCCGGCATCGGCCTCTCGCTGTGCCGCCAGATTGCCGAAGCCCATGATGGCCGGCTGACCCTTGAAAACCGGAGCCCCCAGCACGGTTGCATCGCCCTCCTGCGCCTCCCCCTCACGCCCCCATCCACGGATGCCCCAGAGGATGACCGTGGCCAGATTCCGGGCCGCTCGCCATGAGCCAAGCCTCCGTACCGGCGGGCGTCCCGCCTGCCGTTGAGGGTGGCGTCCCGCCCCCCGGAATCCCCCGGTTCAAGGTCCGTGAGCAGGTCGAATTCGAACAGGCCGCTTCCCATGGACCAACGGCCCGCTCCATTCCAGCCTGGGCCGAAGGCCCATGAGTGCCGCCCAGAAGTCCGCACCATCCGGCGACGATCCACGTCCAACACCCCCGGTGCCCACCCACAACGAATGGTACGGGCCTTCAGCCCTTGCCTTCCGGGGAAATCGTTCTCTGGGGCGTTGCCCCAGGCTGGTATGTTGCGGGCCGTTGGCCCTCCAAGACGCCCCGCGTTCGCCCAGGCGTTGAAACATCCCCACGTGTCCTGGACTGCGGCGCCCCTGGGCGCCGCTCTCAAGGCCCACGCCCTCCGCCCTCCGCCCTCCGTCCTCCGACTTCCGTCCTCCGCCCCCCGCCCTCCGCCCCCCGCCCTCCGTCCTCCGTCCTCCGTCCTCCGTCCTCC
>CAUJJW010000118.1 GCA_963205105.1 Verrucomicrobiota bacterium
CTTTCATCATCATGCGGATGGCCGTCGGCGCTGTATACCAGACGGAGACCCGCTGGTCCTGCAGGATCCCATACCAACGTTCGGCCTCGAAATCCGCTTCGTCCACAATGCAGGTGAGCCCATTCGTCAGCGGCGCGATGATGCCGTAGGACGTGCCGGTCACCCAGCCAGGGTCGGCGGTGCACCAGAAGATGTCCGCCGGATGGAAATCGAGCGCGAGTTTGCCCGTGATGTGGTGGGCCACCACGGCGCCATGTACGTGGAGCGCTCCCTTGGGTGTCCCGGTGGTGCCGCTGGTGAAATGCAGGAGGGCCGCATCTTCCGGATCGGTGGGGCCGATTCGATAGATACCTGGGTGCTGTTCGAGCAACTGATGGAAGTTCTGCGTCCCGGGGATGGCGGTCGGGCGTCCTTCCTCGCCGATGAGCAGGACATGCTCAAGATGGGGCAGCGTCTCCCGGATGCCGGCCACCTTGCGCTGATAGAGCGATTCGGTGGTGACCAGCACCTTGGCCTGGCCGATCGTAAGCCGGGCGCGAATGGGTTCCGGCCCGAAGGCTGAGAAGAGCGGGCAGAAGAGGGCGCGATGTTTCAACGTGCCGAGTGCCGTGATGTAGAGTTCTGGAATGCGACCGGCGAGGACGAACACCCGGTCGCCTTTCACGACGCCGAGCCCCTGCAGTGTATTGGCAAAACGATTGGTGAGGTCGTCGAGGCGCGCATAAGAATAGTCCTCGACCTGCCCGCTTTTCCCCAGCCAACGGATGGCGGTCTGTTGTCCGAGCGGGCCGGTTGCATGCCGCACCACCGCTTCATGGGCGATGTTCAGTCCCTGCCCATCGGGCAGGCCATCCAGTTCGGCGCGCGCCTGCTCCCATGAAAAGTCTTTTCGCACCGACTCGTAATCGTGGAGATTCGGGATCGTCTCCCAGTCTCGCCTCGATTTGATGATGGGGTTCCACGGCATTGTGCGGTTCACACTCCTCGGACAGACTCCGAGCATGCGTTCTGCAAGGCGTAGACCATTGAAACCCGTGAAGGCCGGAGCGGAAAGCGAGGGAAATCACGGTGGTTAGTGCGCCGCAGGCGAGGACAGCCGATGCTCCACCTGTAGCATTATTCACCACTGGTGAGAGGAGGGTCGTGGATAATCGCGCCAAGCCACACGCGATCAGGGTAGTGATCATGGGAGCCGCCGGGCGGGATTTCCATAACTTCAACGTGCTGTTTCGCAGCAATCCTGACTATCGGGTCGTGGGGTTCACCGCCGCGCAGATTCCAAACATTGATGACCGTCTCTATCCCCCGGCGTTGGCCGGCGCCTTGTATCCTTCCGGGATCCCGATCCATGCGGAACAGGATCTCGATCGCTTGATCAGGACCCAGCATGTTGAGCGGGTCGTCTTTTCGTACAGTGATGTCTCCCATGAAGCGCTCATGCACCAAGCCTCCCTGGTGATGGCGGCAGGAGCGGACTTCTGGCTGGCAGGCCCGCAGTCCACGATGCTCCCGGCCAAGAAGCCGGTGGTGTCGATCTGCGCGACTCGCACGGGGGCCGGCAAGAGTCCTGTGGCCCGCCGGGTCGTCTCGATTCTGAAAGGTGAAGGGCTGCGGGTTGCCGCGGTGCGACATCCGATGCCCTACGGCAATCTTGAGCGACAGGCGGTACAGCGGTTTGCTGCTCTGGAGGACTTGGACGCGGCGGCCTGCACCATTGAAGAGCGGGAGGAGTACGAACCCCATCTCGCGCAGGGTGGGATGGTCTATGCGGGAGTGGATTACGAGCGGATTCTCCGGGAGGTCGAAGACCAGGCTGATGTCATTGTGTGGGACGGGGGCAACAACGACTGGCCGTTCTTCATGCCCGACCTCGAACTGGTGCTTGTCGATCCGCATCGGGCCGGGGAGCCGCCGTATTTCCCGGGGGAGGTGAATCTCATCCGGGCGGATGTGGTGGTGCTGACCAAGCTGGATACCGCGACGCCCGAACAGGTGGACGCGGCGCGTCGATCCATTGAAACCGTAAATCCCCGGGCGGCGCTCGTGGAGACCGCCATGCCGCCTATAGTCGATTATCCGGACAGGATTACCGGCAGGCGCGTGCTCGTTGTCGAAGACGGCCCTACATTGACGCATGGTGGCATGGCCTTCGGTGCCGGTTGTCTCGTGGCCCGGCGGTATGAGGCCGGTTGCCTGGTGGATCCGAGGCCCTACGCAGCGGGGAGTCTCAATCGCACCTTCCAGCAGTATCCGCATTTGGGGCCGCTTCTTCCTGCGATGGGGTATGGGCCCGAGCAGGTCCGCGAACTGGAGGAAACGATTGAACGGGTGGAGTGCGACCTCGTGGTCATCGCCACACCGATGGATTTACGGCGACTCATTCGGATTACGAAGCCGACGGTGCGGGTGAGTTATGACCTGGAGGACCGGGGGCGCCCGACGTTAACGGACGTGATGCAAAGCGTCATCGACAGGGCGAAACAATCATGAATCCTTTTTTCAGCGCCATACTCCAATAAGCAGCAGGAGATGGAAGGCCGCTTCAACGAAAAACCGAGAAGGAGAGATATATGGTGACGCACCCGACACAGATTGCTCAGGATCGATGCCATCGCTGCGGAGGCTTGATGGTTCGGGAGGAGATTCGTGAGGTGAACCAGATCGGTATGCGTTGCGTAATGTGCGGGGAACACATCGATCCGCTCATCCTCGAACATCGCCGGAAGATGCGTACGCCTGAAGGGGTGCGGCAGCTTTTGGCCAAGGGCGCAAAAGCCGGGATGAACTAGTCGATCCGCACCGTTATGAGACCGGCCGCTTTCGTCGTCGATGGCGGCGAGTCGCGGAGACCAGGAGTTGCTTGATGCGATAGGCCGGCTCAACCAGCCCGAGACCGAGAAAACTGGGCGTGAGCAGGGGTTCGGAGTTTTTCTTGCCTTCGACGTACAAGTCGACCTGTTTGCCCCCGGCCAGCAGGGGCAAGCTCTGAATCCTGGCCTGGGTCACGATGCCGAGCAGGGTCACCGCCCCTCCCGCGGTGAGATGCCCCTCCCGATCCATGGCGGTGGGAAGCCGGAAGACCGGTCCCCCGCTGTTGCCGGGAAACACGTGGCTATCGATGAGAAAGACCTCTGAGCCCGGGCGGGCGGGCGAGACCCAGGAGACGATGCCCTGCCGGACAATCGCGCGGGGTGAATCGGGGATATCGAACGCCGCCGGATAGCCGAGCACCATAATGGGGACGCCCTCATAGAGGTCCGCTGTCGTGGCAATGTCCATCCAGGCGATGGAGGAGGGGCCGCCCGGTTTCGGTTGTCGCATGGTCAAGGGCAGCGGAAGGCAGGCGAGATCGACGGCCTTGTCCGGATGAGGATACCAGCAGCGCCGTCCGGCCTTGGTGAGTTGAATCGGAATCTCCACCCCCTGTTTCACGCCCCGGCGATGAATGTGCGGGAAGACGATGCCCAGCGTGGAGGGTTTCCAGTTCTCAGTCGGGTCGAGAAACACATGTCTGGCGGTGACCAACCAGCAATCCTG
>CAUJJW010000119.1 GCA_963205105.1 Verrucomicrobiota bacterium
GCGGCAGGATTCACGAGCTGAGCCGGGACCAGGAGGGTGGCGGACCCTGCGGGGACGTTCACTTGGGTGGCCGGGAACAGGAAATTGGGGGATTCGTCCATGCGCTGGTAGGCGCCCTTGAGTCCGATTTGGGGCCAGTAACCCGCCATGGCCTGGCGGTGCTGGGCCTCGGCCATGGCCACGGCGTATTGGGAAGCCGGCCGGCGGCGGCTGTGGGTCATGGCTTCGACGAGGCATTCGTCGAGGCTCATGGTGCGGATCTGACCATTGCCCGACATTTCGGCGACCACGGTTTCGGTTGGGGCCGCGGCGGGGGCATCGGCCGCGCGGGCGGGCGTGGGGGTGACGATGCCCCACAAGCAGCCGAGGAAGAGGAGGATCAGGCCGTGGAGAGCGGATGGTTTCAGGCGGAGCGGCTTCCGGCCCATGCAGCGGGGATTCCGGAGGTTAGGACGCCCGTGCTGTGGGGGCAGGTGTCTCGCCTGCCGTAGGGCCGGGCATCCTGCCCGGCGGATCGTGCTGTGGGACTTCGTGTGGCCTGGAGAGGGATTGAGGGAGGCGGAAAGCCCGCCGTTACGGCGGCACGGGAAATGGGACGCGGTGGGTTGTGCCCGGGTTTGGCGGTTGGGGAGATTGGAGGTGTTCACGGTGAGGTTCAGATCTGAAAAGTCTGGGGGATGTCAACGTCCACCGCGGTCGCGTGATGGCCATTGAGGCGGTCGTCGGCGCCGATAGCGGCGAGATCGCTCTCGTCGACTTTGGGTGCGATGGGCAGCTCGAGTGAGAACTCGGCGCCGTGTCCGGGGCCGTCGCTGCGGGCGCTGAGGCGGCCGCCCATTTCGCGGGCGGCGTTGGCTCCGCTGTGGAGGCCGAAGCCGTGGCCATCCTTTTTGGTGGTGAAACCGTGCTGGAAGATGCGGGTGAGATCGTCGGGTGCGATGCCGATGCCGTTGTCCCGGATGCGTATGGCGACCATGTTTTCGGTGGTCAGCTCAATGCGGAACGTCAGTGATTTCCCGTTAGGCCGGCTGGCGTCGAGGGCGTGTTTGGCGTTGCGGGCGATGTTGACGAGGATCTGGAGGACCTTGTGTCGGTCGACGACGACGCGGGGCAAGTCGGGGGCGAAGTCGCGGATGACGGTGATGCGATGGCGTTCGAAGGCGGTGCCGTTGATCCGCAGTGTGTCTTCGATGAGTTCGGCGGGGTCGATTTGCTCGAAGACTCCGGACACCTTGGCGTAGTTCTGCTGGCGGGCGACGATCTCCTTGATGTGATCGACGTTTTGGGTGAGCAGACGGACTTCGGCCTGCATCTCGGATTGTTCGGATTCGATGAACTCGGCGAGGCGGGCGAGGTATTCGGGGAGGACCTTGCCCTGGCGATCCTGGGTGAGGAACTCGGGCAGGTTGCCAAGGTTGTCGTTCAGGAGGGTGGTGGCCCGGCGGAGGTTGGTGACGCGGGTTTGTTTGATTCGTTCGCCGAGGAGGTTGACGGAGACGCTGACGCTATTGAGGACGTTGCCGACGTTGTGAAGGACGCCGGTGGCGACCTCGGCCATGCCGGCGAGGCGGGAGACTTCAAGCAGGCGGCGGTTGAGGCGTTCGAGGTGGTCGGCGGCGTTCTTCTGTTCGGTGACGTCGACGATGAGGCCGCGGAGTCGGGAGGCGCGGGCATTCTCGACTTCGACGGAAACGCTTTCGCGGACCCAGAGGAGTCGGCCGTCGGCGGCTCGCACGCGATACTCGAGGCAGAAGGAGCGGCCTTGGAGGACGGCCTGGCGGGAGGTTTCGAGAACGCGGCTTTGGTCGGCGGCGAAGATGATGTTCATCCAGAAATCGCGATCCTTGAGCCATTCGGCGACGCGATAACCCAGCATGGATTCGAACGGGCGGCTGACGAAGTTGACGGTCCAGGTGGCAGCATCGGCTTCCCAGACGACGCCGCTGATCGAGTTGAGAATGGCTTCCAGTTTGCTTTGAGAAGCCAGCAGGTCGACCTCCTGGGATTGGATGCGGGCGAGCATCTGGTTGAAGGTCCGGGTCAGGATACCCAGTTCACCGCAGGATTCCTCGGTGGCGCGCGCGGAATAGTCGTTGTTGTCGGCGACAGCGCGGGCGGTGTGGGTGATGCGGAGGATGGGCTCGGAAACCAGTTTTTGGAGCCAGTTGGAGAGCAGGGCTGCAACGGTGGTGCCGATGAGCAAGGTGGCGACGAGCATGCCAACCATGAGCCGCATCAAGCCGGCCCGGACCAGGTGGTAGTCGCTGCGGATGTTCAGGGTGCCGACCTGTTTTCCATCGAGAAGAACGGGATGGATCATGTCGGCATACCGGCCCTGACGGAAGAACCGCTCCGTGGCTTCGATCATGGGGATGCCGGCATGGTTGCCGTATCGGGCGAGCACGGTGCCGTCGGGAAGAATGAGGATGGCGCTGAGGATGTGGGGGATGGATCTGAATGAGGTGAGGGTTTCGGTGGCCGCCTGGGCGTCTTGAAGGGCGACGAAGGTCTTGGAATCGGCGCTGACGATATCCGCCACGGCGCTGAGTTCACGGGCGTACCCGTCGTCGAAGATCCGGACTTGGAAGACAAATAGAGCCGTGACGGCGAAGAACATCACGACCGCGCATGGGATCAGGAGCAGGGTGCGCGCGGTGAAGCCATGTGCAGCCGGGGGTGAAAGTCCCCCCAGGTCCGGTGGACAGTCCGCCGGAATCTGAAGCGAAAGCAACAGATGGAAAGACCTAACCAGTCGCCCAAGCCCGAGGGTTGCTTGGCAGGAG
>CAUJJW010000120.1 GCA_963205105.1 Verrucomicrobiota bacterium
TGAACGGGCAAACCATTCCCGTGGGCGGATTGGCCGGACAACCGGACCGCGGCTACCTCACCCCAGCTTGGGCTTCCAGCCTCACCAATGCCCCTGGCTCCTTCCAGTTCACCGGCTTCACCACCGGCCAACCCATCGCCCCGTTCCCCTGGAAGAGGGTCCGCCACGCCGCCAACTTACCCTGGCCACCCCACGGCGCCGCTCTCACCCTGACGTTCCAAGGCACCACCGACGCCACCCGCGAACTCGCCGTCGACGTCCACTACGAGATCTACGACGGCCTGCCGGTCATCGGCAAATGGGTCAGCGTCCGCAACGCTTCCACCCGCTCCATCCGCCTGGACCGCCTCACCACCGAACGACTCGCGGTCGTCGAAGCAGAATCCGCCGTGGACGAACGTGCGACCATCGCCTGGCGCACCCCCGCCATCACCGTGCTCAGCGATTACATGTTCAAGGGCATGGACATCGTCACCGGCAATCAGATCGCCCGCTGGACCAACGACCCGGCGTTCACCACCCAGGTCAGCTACGAACTGAAAACTCCCTGCCTGCTCGTCTGTGAACCACCCATCGGCCCCGGCGTGAACCTCGCCCCCGGCGAAACCTTCACCTCCTTCAAAGCCTGGTTCGTCTACCACGACTCTACCGAACGCGAACGCCAGGGACTTCTCGTGCGCCGCACCCATCGCACCCTCGCCCCCTGGAGCACCGAAAACCCGATCATGATGCACGTCCGCAACTCCGACACCGCCCGCTTCCGCGAAGCCGTCGACCAGTGCGCCGATGTCGGATTCGAGATGATCATCTACACCTTCGGCAGCGGCCTGAATGCCGAATCCGACGACCCCGCCTACCTCGCACGCATCAAGGCCGACGTCGACTACGCCCGCGGCAAAGGCATTGAGGTCGGGGCTTACTCCCTGTTCAGCAGCCGGCGCATCGACGACGCCAACGACGTCATCAACCCCAAGACTGGAAAGACCGGTGGCGCAATCTTCGGCAACGCCCCCTGTTTCGGGTCCAACTGGGGCACCAACTACTTCCGGAAGCTCACCAACTTCATCGCCCAGACCGGCCTGACGTTGCTGGAGCACGATGGCCCTTACCCCGGCGATTTTTGCGCCTCGACCAACCACCCGGGGCACGCCGGCCTCGAAGATTCGCAATGGGCCCAATGGCGGATGAGCCATCAGCTCTACTCCTGGTGCCGCGCCAACGGGATCTATGTGAACCAGCCGGATTATTACTTCTTCGCCGGCGGCAACAAAACCGCCATGGGGTATCGCGAAGTCAACTGGTCGCTCCCGCGGGCGCAACAGCTCATCCACGCCCGCCAGAACATCTTCGACGGCACCTGGACCAAACCCCAGAGCGCCGGGTGGATGTTCGTGCCGCTCACCGAGTATCACGGCGGCGGACCCGCCGCGACCCTCGAACCCCTGAAGGACCACCTTCCCGAGTATGAAGCCCACCTGGCCAACACCCTCGGCGCCGGCGTCCAAGCCTGCTGGCGTGGCCCCCGCCTCTATGACGCCCCGGAAACCCGCGCCCTCGTCCACCAATGGGTCGGCTGGTTCAAACAGTACCGGGATATTCTGGAGTCCGACATCCTCCACGTCCGACGCGCCGACGGCCGGGACATCGACTACCTGGTGCACGTCAATCCCGCCCTGGAAAACCGCGCCCTCGCCATGATTCACAACCCGTTGGAAAAAGCGGTGGAACGGGATGTCCTCCTGCCCCTGCACTACGCCGGCCTTACCGACGCGGCCCGCATCCGCATCGAAAACGGCCCCTTCGAACGCCATACCCTCGACCGGCAGTCGCGAGCCCTCGTCCGGGTCACCATCCCGGCCCAAAGCCGGACCTGGCTCGTGGTCCAGACGCCCTGATCGACAGCATCGCCGCTTTGCTTCTTCATGCTCGCTGCTAATCTCTCGCCCATGCCAATCCGCGACTTCACCCGACGCGACTTCGTCCGGTCCCTCTCCGCCGGGACGCTCGGAGCGCTCGCCGCCCGCTCCCCACTCGCCTGGGCGGAGCCCTCAGGCCAGCCGCGCCGACTGGATGCCACCGCCGATTCCATCATCGTCCTCTGGATGGGCGGCGGCATGGCCCACACCGAAACCTTCGATCCCAAGCGTTACACACCCTTCGAAAAGGGTCTGGACCCGCGCCGCGTGCTGTCGACCTTCCCGGCCATCCCCACCAGCGTCGATGGCATCCAGTTCACCGCCGGCCTCGAACGCCTCGCCCAGGTCATGGACCGCGGCACCCTCATCCGCACCTACACCGCCGGCGACCTCGGGTTCATCCTCCATTCCCGTCATCAGTTCCACTGGCACACCGGCTACGCGCCGCCGCAAACCGTCGCCGCCCCCCATCTCGGCGCCGTCGTCGCCCGCACCCTCGGCCCGCGCGACCCCGCCGTGCCCGCCTTCATCAACATCGGTCAGCGGTTTGAAGTCGGCGAAGGCGAGGAGCTCAAAGCCTTCACCACCGCCGGCTTCCTCGGCAGCGAGTACGGACCGTTCAATGTTCCCTTCCCCGACTCCGCGAAGGACGTCGTCACCCCGCCCGGCGGCATGACCCCGTCCCGCTTCGAGAACCGGGAAAAGTTCTTCCGCGAACTGCTCGAGGCCTCACCCGTCGGCCAACTCGGCGGCGATTACCAGCGGGAATCCTTTCTCCGTTCCCGCGAGAACGCTCATCGCCTGCTCAGTTCGCCCGCCGCCAAGGCCTTTGACCTGTCCCTGGAAAAACCCGAAACCGTTGCCAAATACGTCCCCGGCGGCTGGGACTTCTCGAAACGGCTCGGCGGCGACTTTGTCCGCGACGGCAGCTACGAACAGCAGAACATCCAGCGGTTCGGCCTCGGCTGCCTGTTGGCCCGCCGTCTGGTGGAAGCTGGCGCCCGCTACATCGAGGTCACCACCGAATACATTCCCTTCCTCAACTGGGACACCCACGAGCACGGCCACGAGAAACTGACCCACATGAAGGCCGCCATCGATGGCGCCATCGCCCAACTGGTGCTCGACCTGGAAGAACGTGGATTGCTCGACCGCACCCTCATCGTCCTCGCCAGCGAATTCAGCCGCGACATGCTCCAGGAGGGCAAACCCGACCGGCCCATCCAGGATCAGGTGCCTGTTCCCGACAAAATGGAGGCCCTCACCCACTACGGCATGCACCGCCATTTCACCGATGCCGGCAGCGTTCTCCTGTTCGGAGGCGGCATGAAAAAGGGTCACCTCCACGGCGTCACCGCCGACGAACGTCCCTGCCGAACCCTCAAGGACCGGGTGGTCATCGAGGATCTGCACGCGACCCTTTACCGGGCCCTCGGCATCCCCGCCGACCTCGCCTACGAGATCGAAAAACGCCCGTTTTACGTCACCCGCGACGGCCTCGGTAAGCCCATCACCAGCCTGTTCCAGAAATCGGTGTAGGACTGGTGCCGCGCCTTCGTAGCGGCGGGCGTCCCGCCTGCCATGGCAGCGATTGCGAGGGTTGAAACGGGCTCCCTCACCCCAACCCTCTCCCGGAGGGAGAGGGAGCCGCATATCCCGCACGGCGACATGCCGGAACTCCAGCCGTCCGAGCCGTCGCGACCCGTTCCAGCCACCACCAGGCCTAACCCTTCAAAACCCGCGGGAAATATTCTCCCTCTCCCTCCGGGAGAGGGCCGGGGTGAGGGCCGCTCGCTCCACTCCTCGCTCCACGGTTCCTACCCCCCCCGCGGCATCCATCACGCTTCGTTCCTCCCCAAAATGACGGCTTTTCAAAAGCCCAAGGATCCGCGATGCCTGAGCCCCGATTTCCCCTATGCGAACACTCGCCCTTCCCCTCCTGACCCTGCTCACCGCCTGCTCCACCGCCTCCCGTCGCACGGATCACCAGCCCATCGACCTGCTCGCCCCCGACGCCCTGCCCCACTGGCGCCAGGCCGGCCCCGGCCGGTTCGTCGTCACGGACGGCGTCGCCACCGGCGAGGGAGGCATGGGCCTTTGGTGGTTCTCCGGCCGAACCTTCACCAACTTCGTTCTCCGCGGTGAGTTCCTGCAGGAACAACCCATCGCCGATTCCGGCGTCTTCGTCCGCTTCCCCAACCCCGCCAACGATCCCTGGATCGCCGTCCACCAGGGCCATGAAATGGAAATCGGCGATCCGCAGCCCAAAGATCCCACCTGGCGCACCGGTTCCATCTACCCGTTTGCCGCTTCAACCCACGCCAACACCCGGCCGCTCGGCGAGTGGAACACCTACGAACTCACCGCCATCGGCCACACGTACTCGGTCCGTATCAATGGCGAGGAAGTCAACCGCTGGACCGATCCCCAGCAGCGCAGTGCCAGTGGATTCGTGGGCTTGCAGAATTACAACGACGGCAAGATCGTCCGTCACCGCCGCGTCCTCCTCCAAGAACTCCCCTGATCCCGTCATGAGCGAGCCCACTCCCATTCCCCGCCGACAATTCCTGCGGGAAACCGTCGCCGTCACCACCGCGCTGGGGCTTGTCCGCCCCGCTCTTGCCGCCGACCCAGCCCCCGCCGCGATCCCGGCCGGCAAGAAGATCAAGGTCGGCCTCATCGGGTGCGGCAACGTGTCCGGTTCCTACCTCCCGCATCTGACCCAGCAGCCGTTCATCGAGGTGGTGAGCCTCTGCGACATCATCCCGTCCCGTGCCGAGAACCGGGCCCAAAAGTTCAAGGTCGCCAATGTCTACCCCGACATCGACGCCATGCTGAAAGGCGTGCCGTTCGACCTGCTGGTCAACACGACGTCCATGCCCTCCCACTTCCCGGTCAACGAGAAGGGCCTCCGGGCCGGCCGCCATGTGTGGAGCGAAAAACCGATGGCCCTGACGGTGAAGGACGCCCGCTTCCTGCTGGAACTCGCCGGCAAACAGGGCGTGCATATCTGGCCCGCTCCCACCTGCGTCACCTCACCCCAGTTCAAGTTCATGGCGGAAACCATCGCCAGCGGCCGCATCGGCCGGGTCACCGCCGCCCGGGGCAATTACGGGCACGGCGGCGTCGGTTGGTCCGGTTGGTTCTACGAACAAGGCGGCGGCAGCCTCTACGATCTCGGTGTCTACAACGTGACCACGCTCACCGGACTCCTGGGCCCCGTGCAGGAGGTCGTCGGCATGACCCAGATCCTGAACCCTACCCGCAAGGTGGAAGACCGCGGCGAGGTCAAGGTCACCGCCGACGAAAACACCATGCTCATCATGCACCATGGGAAGGGCATCCTTTCGCACGTGATGACCGGGTTCGTGTACTTCGACAACTACCGCCTGCCCGGCCGCGAGCGGCAGTTGTACACCGTGGACGTACTGGGAACGGGTGGCGCCATGCACCTTCAAGGCTGGGACTGGGGCGCCGCCGGCGTCGACCTGGCCCACAGCGAGGAAAACGTGCTGGAGACGCATGCGAAGGAGTCCGGCCGATACAACTGGGTGGGTGGTGCGGCGTATGTCGCGGAGTGCCTGCTGACAAATCAGAAGAGCCTCATCACCCCCGAGCACGGCATCCATGTGCTGGAAGTGATGAACGCCTGCCACGAATCCCAACGCACCGGCCGCCGCGTGACCGTCGAGTCCTCCTTCCACTGGCCATTGTTTGGGTAAGGCCCAACTCCAAGCCGATCGGGCTGAACGCGGCACACGGGCTTAGAATAGCTTGCGGGTCCTGACGGCGAGCGACAGGGTGCATTGCCGCTCTCCGGCGCTTGGTCTCCACCTGCATGGAACAATTATTCATCGCATTACAGTTGGTCGTGGGTTTGGGAATCTTGAACGTCTGGATGCTTCGCGCGGGTAAAGTGACCCCATTTCGGGGTGGCCACGCGAAGAGTCTGCGCGAGGAATTTGCCGCCTACGGGCTGCCGTTCTGGTTCATGTGCGTGGTCGGCACCCTCAAGGTGGGACTGGCACTCGCTCTGATTGCCGGCATCTGGATCCCGCGGCTGACTCAGCCGGCTGCCTTCGGTCTGGGACTGCTCATGCTCGGGGCGTTCGCGATGCACCTCAAAGTGAGGGACCCGATCAAGAAAGCCATCCCCTCCCTCGCCGTGCTCGCCGTGTGCGCCGCCATCGTGATGCGTTAGCCGACAGAGCCCCTCAGAACGCGGCCACACTCAGGTAGGTATTCAGCGCCAGATACACCAGCGCGGGGATCGTCTGCGGGAGTGTGTCCTTGATTCGGATGCGGACGCCAACGGCCACCAACATCATCAGCGCCAGTCCGATCGCCGCCGCCCGCCCCACCCACGGCTGATTCAGTCCAGCCAATAAGCCGATCGCCGCGCACCATTGGAGCCCGCCCACCAGCATGCGCTGCGATCCAAGACCGTAACGCTGGAACTCCCGTTTCATGGACGCGGAGAACAAGCACGCCGTCCCATACCCCAGGAAAGAGAGAGCGGAGAAAAGGATCAGAAGGACGTCCAAGGCGAGACTCTAGGTCATCTTGGACCGGCTGCATACACCAAGAGTCGGGCGGCCTGCGCGTGATTCGAGGATCATCGCCAACAAGACCAGACTTCCCCCGACGTTCCGGATCCCGGCATGATCGACCTCTCGCGGTTCTCCCCCGGGAGCGCCCGATGCCCATGACCGATTCCTTGCCCCAACAGCTCGCCCGACGCCGGACGTTCGCGATCATTTCGCACCCCGACGCCGGCAAGACCACGCTCACGGAGAAGTTCCTCCTGTACGGCGGCGCCGTGCAGCTCGCCGGATCCGTCACCGCCCGCAAATCCCAGCGCGCCACCACCTCCGACTGGATGGAACTCGAACGGCAGCGCGGCATCTCCGTCAGTTCCACCGTCCTCCAGTTCGAGTACCGCGATTTCTGCGTCAACCTGCTCGATACCCCGGGTCACAAGGACTTCTCCGAAGACACCTACCGGGTGCTCACCGCCGTCGATTCCGCCGTCATGGTCATTGACGCCGGCAAAGGCATCGAAACCCAGACCCGCAAGCTGTTCGAAGTCTGCCGTCGACGCGGCATCCCCATCTTCACCTTCATGAACAAGCTCGACCGGCCGTCCCGCCCGCCGCTCGAACTGCTCGATGAACTGGAATCCGTCCTCGGCATCCACGCGTTCCCCATCAATTGGCCCCTCGGCGATGGACCGTCGTTCCGCGGCGTCTTCGATCGCCGCGATCGCGCCGCGCATTTCTTCGAACGCGTTCCGGGAGGCAAGTTCCGCGCCCCGGTCTCCCTGCTCGACCTGTCCGACCCCACCGTGCGCGAGCGGATGGATCCCGACGCCTACTCCCGGACGGTCGACGAACTCGCCATGCTCGACGGCGCCGGGGCTTCCTTTGATCACTCGGCCGTTCTGGCTGGTGAACTCACCCCGGTGTTCTTCGGCAGCGCGGTCAACAACTTCGGCGTCCAACTCCTGCTCGACGCCTACCTCGACCTCGCCCCCGCCCCGAAGTCCCGGTCCATTCAAGGTAGGGAGATCGACCCGGTGGCCACCGGCTTCTCGGGTTTCATTTTCAAGATCCAGGCCAACATGGACCCGCGTCATCGGGACCGGCTCGCGTTCGTCCGCATTTGCTCCGGTCGCTTCGAACGCGACATGAACGTCATTCACACCCGGACCGGCCGTAAGCTCCGCCTCTCCAGTTCGCAGAAGCTCTTCGGTCGCGACCGGGAGACCGTCGATGAAGCCTACCCCGGCGATGTGGTCGGCCTGATCGGTCACTCGGATTTCCGCATCGGCGACACCCTGGCCGAGGATCCGGCGCTGGTGTACGACGAGATCCCGCGGTTCACCCCGGAGTGTTTCGCCTGGCTGCACAGCCCGACCACCGCCCAGTTCAAGCGATTCCGCGAAGGCCTGGATCAGTTGCTGCAAGAAGGCGTGGTCCAATCCTTCCTCCTGACCGGCAGTGTTCAGCGGGTCCCACTGCTCGGCGCGGTCGGACCTCTCCAATTCGAGGTGGTGCAATTCCGCCTCCAAAGCGAGTACGGCGCCGAGTCGCGGCTGGAGTCCTCGCCCTGGAACACCATCCGCTGGATCGTGCGCAGCGACTCGTCCACCGAACCAGAGTTCGACGACGCCCTGCTGCCCACCGGCGCGCGCTCGGCCAAGGACGTGGCCGGCAACACCGTGCTGCTCTTCCCCAACGCCTGGAGCTGCAACTATTTCATCGAACGGAACCCCAAGCTCACGCTGGTCGAACTGCCCCCGCGCGACTCCACTCACGCCACCGCCAGCTGACCGATGCCTGGGTCCATGAACCGTCCCAGTCAGTGGTTGCGAGGGTTGAAATGGGGTCCCTCACCCCAGCCCTCTCCCGGAGGGAGAGGGAGCTGCGTATTGCGCTCCGCGAATTCCCACGTTGCGATCCGTGCGAGCCGTCTCGACTCGCTCCAGCCCACGCCCATCTCACGCCTCCGAAACCCGCGGAGCAGTTTCTCCTTCTCCCTCCGGGAGAAGGCCGTGATGAGGGCCGCTCGCTCCCACTCGGGCGTATCTCCGAGTTGTGGAAGGGAGATTCAAGCCTCGGAGGGTTTTGGTCAGGATTCACAGGATGAACAGGATGCTCAGGATCCCAAGCGGAACGGCATTTCATCCTGTTCATCGTGTTCATCCTGTCGAAAAGAGGGCCGTGTCCTCCGACAACACGGAGATGCGCCCCTCCCACTCTCGCGCCACGGTTCGTGATTCCACTCGCGCGTGACACCACGTTGAACCTCTCCATGCCACCGTCCGACTGGCATCGCATTTTCGAAACCTCCGCCGATCCCGCGCGCGCCGCTCATCATTTTAGCCTTCTGCGCGATGCCTGCGGTGCCGAGGCCCTCGACCGACTGCCCACCGAGAGCCGCCCTGCCCTGACCGCGGTGATGGCGGGATCCAAGGCCCTCTCGGAAAGTCTGATTCGCCATTCCGAATGGCTCGACCTTTTCGCCGACTTCGAGGCTTTGCAGAACCCACGGCGCAAGTCGGCCCTGGTGCGGGAACGGGATCGCGCACTCGCCGACCTCGACACCGCCACCAGTTCCGGAGCGGCAGCGGCCTTCGACCAACTGCACGAGCAGCGACTCCGCGAACTCCTCCGCATCGGCACCCGCGACCTGGCCCGCCTCGGAACCCTGCCCGACATCGTTCTGGAACTGTCCAACGCCGCCGATGTGTTCATGGACGGCGTGCTCCGCGTGGTCTGGAAACAGCAGGTGGAACGATCGGGAACCCCATGGCATCAGGACCCCGACGGAACCTGGCAGCCCACCGACTTCTGTGTCCTGGGCATGGGCAAGCTGGGCGGGCAGGAACTCAACTACAGCTCCGACGTCGACCTGCTGTTCGTCTACACCGAGGAAGGCTCCACCTTCCGCACGCCGCCCAAGCGGAAGACCGCGACCGGACAAGTCCTGGCCAACCACGCCTTCTTTAAGCGGCTCTGCGAAACCTTCATCAAGGAAGCCTCCGGCCGGGGCGTGGACGGCGGCGGGCTGCGGATTGACATGCGCCTTCGACCGGAAGGCGACTCCGGGCCGCTCGCGCGGTCGCTCGACAGTTATGAGAACTTTTACGCGGCATGGGGGCAGACTTGGGAGCGCATGATGCTCCTGAAGGCACGGGGCGTTGCCGGCGACGAAACGCTCGCCGGCGAGTTCCTGGAGCGGGTTCAACCGTTTCGTTACCCCCGCTCCCTCGGCGAAGGCATCTTTCGCGAAATGGCGGAGATGAAGGCCCGCATCGAGAAGGAGATCGTTCGGGCCGGCGAACTGGATCGCAACGTCAAGCTGGGCCGCGGCGGCATTCGCGAGATCGAGTTCATCGTTCAATCGCTCCAGGTGTTGCACGGCGGCAAGAACCCGTTCCTTCAGACCCCGCACACACTCACCGGCCTGCCCAAACTGGTGGCGTACCAACTCCTGCCTGAAGCAGACGCCTCCGTTCTCGCCGCCGCGTACCCGTTCCTCCGCGATATCGAGCACCGCATCCAGATGGAGGAACAACGCCAGACCCACACCCTTCCCGCCGACGCGCCCGCCTTGGAGCGGATCGCCAGGCTCATGGGGTATTCGGGGACCCAACCCTTCCAGGCGGCGCTGGCGGATCAGATGAACCGCGTGCGGTCGTTGTACGAAGGCATCTTCGGCACGGTCGGCAGCGCGGAGGCACCTCCCGAGGAGAACCCGCTGCCCGGCGGATTCACGGAGGACGCCCCCGCCTGGAAAGCCCTTCTCGAACGTCATCAGGTGCGGGATCCGGAAAAAGGCGTCCGCCTGCTGCGCGTGCTGGTCGAAGGCCCGGGCTTTGTTCATGTCTCCCCCAGGACCCGCGAACTCGGACGACGCCTGATCTCGCGGGTGCTCGAACTTTGCCCGCAGTCCGGTCCCCAACCCTCCAGCAAGACACCCAGCGCCAGACGCAAGAAGAACTCCCCGACCGCTTCGGAGGAGAAGCGCTTCGTGCTTTCCGATCCCGACCGCGTGCTGGCGCGTCTCGACAGCTACATCGCCGCCTACGGCGCCCGTTCCTCCCTGTACGAACTGTGGACCGCGCGCCCCATCGTGCTCGATCACCTGCTCAAGCTCTTCGATCGCTCCGAGTTCCTCGCGGAATTGGCCATCCGCGTTCCGGATCTGGTGGATGAACTGGAAAGCGGTGGCCATCTGCGCCGCCAGAAGACTGCCGCCCAAACGCTGGCGGACCTTCGGCACGGTCTCGGCGACAAGGATCAGCACCTCTGGCTCCGGCGCTATTTCCAGACCGAGTTCATGCGCCTCGGGCTTCGCGATATCCTGGGATTCGTCCAGTTCGAGGACGCCAACCGCGAACTCACGGCCCTCGCCGAGGCCTGCCTCGAGTACGCCCTTCAAGTCGTCACCCGCAAGAACGGCCTTCGCGTGCCGCCCTTCGCCGTTATCGCGCTGGGCAAGTTCGGGGGCGCGGAACTGGTGTACGGTTCCGACCTCGACATCCTGTTCGTCGCTCCCGATAAGACCCTGGACCTTCCACGACTCCAGAAAATCGCCGGACAGATGGTCGAATTGCTGACCACCCGAACCGAGCACGGAGCCGTCTTCGAACTCGACACACGCCTTCGACCCGACGGGGAAAAAGGGCTGCTCGTCAATGTGCTGAAGTCCTACGAGGACTACTATCGGCAGCGGGCGATGCTCTGGGAAATCCAGGCTTTAACACGGGCCCGACTCGTGGCCGGCCACACCCCGACGGGAACGTCGTTCATCGACCTCGCCCAGCGGCTCACCCACTTCCGCGAACCCTCCCTCCCGCTGACGGCTTACCGTCCCGACTGGAAATCGGAAATCGCCCACATGCGGCAACGCATCGAGCTGGAACGTACGCCCGTTGGGAAGGACCTGCTCGCTTTCAAGACCGGTTGCGGTGGACTGGTGGACGCCGAGTTCCTGGCCCAGACCTTGGCCATGGAAGGCGGCTGGTTCGAACCCAACACCCTGGCGTCCCTCCGCCGCGCCCGCGACACGGGCTCACTTCCCACCGACGACGCCGACCTGCTCATCGAAAATTTCCGTCGACTGCGTCACATGGAATCGATCCTGCGCCGCTGGAGTTTCGAGGGCGAAGCGGTGCTCCCCGACGATCCCGCCCCCCAATACCGGGTCGCCGTCCGCTGCGGATACTCCGAGACTGCTGCCTTTTTCGCCGATCTCGCCCAGTGGCGTGCTGCCATCCGCCGGGTTTACGCCAAGCGGAACGATTCAGATAAAATCCATGAAGTTCACGCCAAGACGCTAAGACGCCAAGAAATGCGACGAACAAGATGAGTCGGGTACACTCCCTCAACCCACACCTTGTGGTTCGCGAATTCTTCCGGGCGCGAGCCTCGTTCTCGGCCGGTCCTTCTTGGCGTCTTCGCGTCTTGGCGTGAGATCCAACTGAATCGGTCCGCCGCCAAGCTGAACCCTAGGAGAGTCTGCGCAATTGGTTGAGTGCGCGTTCGCAGAGTTCGTTGGCGCGCTCGGGCGTTGACGCTTCGGTGTAACACCGGAACTCCGGCGCGTTCCCCGAGGGTCGCAGGTGAAGAACCTCTCCATTCGCAAACAACACCCGCACCCCATCCGTCCGGTCGATCCCTGTCGCACTGGCTCCGACACATGCCCCAAACAGCGCATCCAACGCCTGCCTTGCTTGTGCATCATCGTCGACCGGGAACCGCTCCAAGATCCCCCGGCTCTTCTCCGTCGCAAAGTCCTTGAGCCGATCGCTCGCCGTGAAGCGGGCCGGCAACGTCGCCACCAACCCGGCCACCGACTTCCGTTCCCGCCGCGCGAGCAACAGCACGCCCAGCATCACGATGACCGCGTCCCGGGTCGGCAGCGCGCGCAACGGACGCCCCATCGGTGACACGTCCGACTGAATCAGAAACCCGCCATTCGCCTCATACCCCACCGCCCGCCGCCGTCCCTCGCGCGCCGCCTCCGCCATCGACGCCACCACGTACGGCGAGCCAATCCGCGTGCGACGCACCTCCGGAAACCACCCGCACTTCTCGACCGCGGTGTTGGAACTGACCGGCGTGGTGACCGAATCCGCCTCCAAAAACCGGGCGCACAGAATCCCAGCAACGTCGCCCCTCAGCCACTGGCCGTGCGCGTCGCTGACCAGCGGACGATCACTGTCACCATCCGCCGAAACCAAGGCATCGAAGGGCTCCTTCGCCGCCCATTGTCGGGCCAGTTCCGAGTCCTCCGGACGAATGGCTTCGGTGTCGACGGGAATGAAGCGCTCCGACCGCCCCAAGGCCACCACCTCCGCCCCAAGACCGCCCAGAATCTCGGCAATAACGTCCCGACCCACGGCAGAGTGCTGATAGACCCCGATCCGCAGCCCGGTGAGCGGAGTACCCGGAAAACCATCGAGATAGCGCCGCACATACGCGGTCTTCACCTCGGGGTTGACGGGCGGCGCGGACGTCGCCTGGCGAAAGGTTCCCTGTTCATCGAAGAGTGCGTCGTCCCATTCCACCTCTTGGGCCATCATCCCCGCTTCGTCGTCCTTGAGAACCTCGCCGCTGACCTTGTTGAACTTGATGCCGTTGCGGTCGTCCGGGATATGGCTTCCCGTCACCATGATCGCGGGAACCTGATGTTCCAGTCCCCAGAGGGCGATCGCCGGCGAGGGCACTTTCCCTCCGTTCACCGGGGTGTAACCCAGATCCGCGATCGCCCGAAAGACCGCCGCCATAATGCGGTCGGTGCTGGGTCGGAAGTCACCTCCCACGACCACCGCGGTGCCCGGCGTCGTGAGTTCTCCGACCGAGTGTAGGAACTGAAGGAAGCCCCGCGCGTACGCGTAGCACACCAGATCGGTCATGGCATCCGCGAGGCCCCGGGCGCCGCTGGTACCAAACTTGACCCCGCTCCGGCCCATGATGTCCGCGATGCTTCGTTTCATGGTGTCAGATCGTCTGGGCCAGGAAGCCGCCATCCACCACGAGATCAGTCCCCGTCACGAACCCGCTCGCCTTCGGGCTGGCCAGGAACACCGAGGCTCCGACCAATTCCTGGGCCTCCCCAAACCGCTTCATCGGGGTGTGCCCCAGGATCGACTGCGCCCGGGGCGTCGGCGTCCCATCCGCGTTGAACAACAGCCGCCGATTCTGTTCCGCCGGGAAGAACCCGGGCGTGATGGCGTTCACCCGCACCCCCGACCCGGCCCATTCCCGAGCCAGGAAGCGGGTGAGGTTCAGCACCGCCGCCTTGGAGGCGGAATACGCCACCACCCGAGACAGCGGAAGCCTGGCCGAGGCGCTCGCCACGTTGATGATGGAACCCTTTCCCCGGGCCACCATCGGCGGTCCAAACACCTGGCACGGGAGCACCACCCCACCCACCAGGTTCAAATCGAAATTCGCCTGCCAATCCTCCAACGCAATCTGCTCGAACGGCCGCTCGGGCGTCACGGTCACCTTGGGATCATTCCCACCGGCCGCGTTCACCAGGATCGTGGGCTCGCCCAAGGTCGCGACAATCGCCGTGCGCACCGCCACCAGGCTCTCGCGACTCTGGGCGTCGGCGGCAAAAAACGCCGCCCGTCCACCCGCCGCCTCAATGACTCGCACCCGTTCACCGCCCCGGTCTGCATTCCGCCCCAGCACGGCGACGGCCGCGCCGGCCTGCGCCAGTCCCTCGGCAATGGCTCCGCCCAGCACGCCCGTCGCACCGATCACCACCGCCACTTCGCCTTGAAGGTCAAATAGGTTGCTCATGCTTGGCCCCAAGGTGAGCGAGCATTCCCACGGACAAAAGTCCGATTTTTGCCGCAAAAAATCCCCTTCCCTCGGGCCCCGCGGCCCCGTCTCATTTCGGGGTGCCAACCACGCTTCCGCTCCGTGCCCTCGGTCGCACCGGTCTCCAGCTCCCCATCCTCGGTTTCGGAGCCAGCTCCCTCGGACAGGAATTCCGATCGGTCCCCTTGGACGAAGCCCTGCAGAGCGTCAAAGTCGCGCTCGAGTGCGGCCTGAACTTCATCGACACCTCCCCCTTCTACGGACGCGGCATGAGTGAGGTCCTTTTGGGCATCGCCCTCCGAGGCATCCCCCGGGACCAATACATTCTCTGCACCAAACTCGGTCGCTACGACCTCGCCCACTTCGATTTCTCCGCCCGGCGGGTCGCCGAAAGCGTCGACGTGAGCCTCCACCGGCTGGGCACCGATCACCTCGACATCATGCTCTGCCACGACATCGAATTCGTGCCGATGCAGCAGATCGTGGATGAAACCCTGCCCGCGCTGCGTCGGGCGCAGAAGGCTGGGAAAATCCGCTTCATCGGGTTCAGCGGCTATCCCCAGAAGATCTTCCGCTTCATCGCCGACCAGACGGATGTCGACTGCGTGCTCAGCTACAACCAATACACATTGCAGAACACCCGTTTCGTCGACGAAACCGTGCCCTACCTTCAGTCGAAGGGCATCGGTGTGATGAACGCCGGACCGTTCAGCGCCCGCCTGTTGACCAATGCCCCGCTACCGCACTGGCTGAAGGAACCTGAGAACGTGAAGGCTGCGGCCCGCGAAGCCGCCCGGGTCTGCGCCGACCGCGGCACGGATATCGCCAAACTCGCCCTCCAGTTCAGCGTCGCGAACCCCGCCATAGCCACCACCATCGCCGGCAGCGCCAACCCGGCCAACATCCGGCGCTGGGCCGATTGGATTCGGGAACCGATCGACCAGGAACTGTTGCAGGAGGTTCAGCGAATTTTCGCCCCGGTGAAGAACCTGGGACACCTGGAAGGTCTGCCCGAAAACAATTGAATTGATGTGGGGTTGAAGCCCCACCACGGTGCTGTCGATTCCATCGACCTCCCTCAACCCAACGGCGGGCCGGCGCCTACCCGAGCCACGAAAGCACCCGCATGATTGTTGAAATGTGCATGAGCCGCGATGTGGAGGTGGTCCACCCGGAGGTATCGCTGTTCGACGCCATCCGGAAGATGACCGCCCGCAGGATCCGACGCCTGGTGGTGGTCCAGGGCCGCACCATCACCGGCATCGTGTGCCACCGGGACATCATGAGCGCGTTCCCGTCGCACATAAATCCCTTCTCCGCCGTCGCGCTGGACGAACGGACCTCCCCCGGCACGGTGGGCAGCGTCATGAAGGCACCGGTGATCACCATCGAAGCCGATCAACCGGTCGAGTTCGCCGCCGACCTGATGACCCGCAATCACATTGGCGGCCTGCCGGTCACCCAGAACCATCGGCTCGCCGGCATCATCACCGAATCGGACATCTTCCGTACCTTCAGCCGGCTCTTCTCGTGGCATTCAAAGTCCACGCGGATCACCTTCGACCTGACGTCCGACGAGAACGCAATTGCCTCCCTCGTCACCATGACCCGCGAGCTGGGACTCGATTTGTTGAGTTTCGTCACCTACCAGGATGGCGACCGTCGCCTCGCCGTCGCGCACGTGCAGGGAATCCACGTCAGTCATCTGGTGGAACAGCTTTGGAATTCCGGGCATTCCGTCATCAACGTTATCCGGATTACGCCTTGAACCCACTCCGGCCGCCGATACACTAGCGGCTCGGACACAAAGGTTTCTCCTATGAGTCCTAATTGCGCTTCAGTCAGTGACTTACCCCTCCCTTCCCACCTCCGCGTCCGCGCCGGAAAGTTCGTCTTACGCGGGGCATTGACCTTGCTACTCGGATGCCTGGTGTCCGGAGTGAGTGACGCCCTGGCGGCGGATTCCGTGGCGACCGAAAGCCGCATGCCCTATCGCCACGTGATCCCGCTGCGCGATCACAATGGCGACATGATCACGCTACCCCCGGCCTTCGATGAACAGGGCAAACCCCAGGAACCCCGCGGGAGTCCTTTCTCCACCGCCCAAACCTGCGGCCGTTGCCACGACTACCCGTCCATCTCGCAAGGCTGGCACTTCAATGCCGCCACCACCAACGTTCCGGCCGGACGCCCGGGGGAACCCTGGATCCTCACCGACCCCGCCACCCGCACCCAGATCCCGCTCTCCTACCGCGGCTGGAAGGGCACTTTCCGACCGACCGACGTGGGGATGTCCGATTACGATTTCCTGGTGCAGTTCGCCCGTCACTTTCCCGGAGGTGGTGTGGGTGAGCCGCCCAAGGACCGCATCGACACCAACGATGTGCGCATGCGACGGATGCAAATCACCGGTGCCCTCGAAATCGACTGCCTGATCTGCCACAACAAGCACGGTCACTACGATCACGAGGCGCGCTACAAGGCGGTCACCGCCGAGAACTTCAAGTGGGCCCCCACCATCGCCTCCGAACTCGGTGCGTATGGAGCCAGCCGTCCAGCCAAGGCCTTCGCCGATGCCTGGCGTCCGCCGCGTCCGGCGCCCACCAACCTGCCGCCCGTCAAGTACGAGCGCCATCGCTTTGACGCCGCCAACCACGTGCTGATCGATGTCACCCGCAAACCGTCCCCCAACACGTGCTATTACTGCCACACCAGCGAGTCGAACCTCGGCGATTCACGATGGCACTCGGACGGTGATGTTCACATCCGGGCCGGCATGTCCTGCGTCGATTGCCATCGCAACGGCATCGATCACCAGGTGGTGCGAGGCTACGAAGGAGAAACCAAGGACCGGCCCGTCAGCCCGGAAGCCATTGCCCTCAGGACCAAGCTCATTCTCCGCGACGATCCTTCCATCTCCGAAGCCGATGCGCGGACCCTCGCGGAAACCCGCCTCAACGCCGAAGTCGGCAAGGTCGAAACCCTGTCGTGCAGCGGATGTCACTACGGCTCGTCGGACGGACTCTCGGCTGGACGCCTCGGAGCCCCCCGCCCCCATCACGTCGGTTTCCCGCCGATCCACTTCGAGAAACTCGCCTGCACCGCCTGCCATTCCGGCCCGATTCCCGGGAACGCCGCCGAGATCGTCCACACGTCGCTGGCCCACAAACTCGGACTGCCCGCCCCCCTCCGCGGCGCCAACACTGCACCGGCCATCGTTCAACCGGTCTTCCTGCGCGATGCGAACGGCAAGATCGCCCCGCACAAGATGGTTTGGCCCAGCTATTGGGGCACCTTGTCCAACGGCGTGGTCGCCCCGCTCTTGCCGGAAGTCGTGGCGAAAGCCGTCGGCGACAAGCTTCCTTCCCAGGCACCGGCGGACGTCGAACGGGATCCCTACAACACCAAGCCGCTCACCAACGAACAGATCCGCGACATTCTCACCGCTCTCGGAGCGGGCCGCACGAATGGTGAACCGGTGTTCCTCGCCAGCGGAAAACTCCATCGCCTCGCCAACAACGAAGTCACGTCCGAAACCCACGCCGCCGCGGAGCCATACGCCTGGCCGCTCGGCCATGATGTCCGGCCAGCCAGCCAGTCCGTCGGCGGCGTGAAGGGTTGCGCCGATTGTCACTCGGGGGATTCACCCATCTATTTCGGAACGGTGACCGCCCGAGGCCCGGTTGACCCGAAGGATGCGGTTTCCAAGACCCACCTGGAATTCCGGGGCGACGACGAAACCGTCGTTTCCACCTTTGCCTTCACCTTCAAGTTCCGTCCGATGCTCAAGGTGGTCACCTTCGGGTGCGCCCTGATCCTGCTCGGCGTCATCGTTGGCAGGGCATTCGTGGCGCTCTCCGGGGCCCGCTCAAGCTTGGGACGTCACTCCAAATAAAGGAACTGCCATGGCCTCCACCTCGATTCCTCAAGCGTCGTCGGCTCCTGAAATCCCCGCTCTCGGTATCGGGCCCAGACTCGCGTACCTGCTCATGCTGGCCGGGATGCTGCCGGTGGCGATCACTGGCATTGGCACCTTCGTTCTGGGCCAGGCGCCCATGACACACTGGGTCCTCATGGCGCACGTGGGCGCCTCGCCGGTCTTCGCCGTCGGCCTGACCCTGGTGGCATTGACTTGGCCTTCCCGCGAGGCGCGGTATGGAAGTTTTTCGTGGTTCCTGTTCTGGCTCCTGCTCTTCGCCGGCTGGATCGTGGTGCTCTCCGGCGTGCTGCCCATGACGCCGTTGCTGGGTACCGAGGGGCAGCACTTCCTGTACCTGACTCACCGCTACGCCGGCATGGCCGTTGCCATCCTGACCGTGCTCCATCTGCTGTCGCTGCGGCCCCGGCGTTGAGCGGCCCACCACGAACGTCGGTTCCGCAGGGGCGTATTTCCGTGTTGTGGATGGGAGATCCAAGCATTGGAGGGTTTTGGACAGGATGCTCAGGAACCCAAGCGGAACGGCCTTTCATCCTCTTCATCCTGTGAATCCTGTCGAAAAGAGGGCTGTGTCCTCCGACAACACGGAGATGCGCCCGTTCCACGGCGCATTTCCAGGAAAGGCTCGCCCCGCGGCGGACCCGCGCTATCCTCTCGGCCACTTTGGATGAGACCGAGCGCCCACGAGTCCGACGCCCCTGCTTCCCGCTTCCTCAATCGCGAACTGAGTTGGCTGGCCTTCAACCAGCGGGTGCTCGAGGAGGCTTTGGATCCCACGAATCCCCTGCTCGAGCGGGTCAAATTCTTCTGCATCACCAATTCGAACCTCGACGAGTTTTTTGAGGTCCGCGTGGCCGGCCTCCGGCAACAGGATGCCGGTGGTTCGACGGAGACCACTCCGGACGGGCTGACTCCCCATGATGCCCTTCAGGTGGTCCGGTCCCGCATTCGTCAGCAAGTCGACACCATCTACGCCTGCTGGCGGGACAACCTCGTCCCTGAACTCGCCACCCATGGCATCCGCTTCCTGCATGTCGAGGAACTCAACGAAGGCGACCTCGCCTGGCTCGAATCCTTCTACCGGGAAAGGGTCCACCCCGTGCTCACCCCCCTGGCGATCGACCAGTCCCATCCGTTCCCGATCCTGCGCAATCGTTCGTTGAACGTGGTGGTGAAACTCGTCGACCACCGAGGCACAAAACCCGAACAGAAGCTCAGCGTCATCCAGGTCCCCGACAACCTGCACCGACTCGTCCGCCTCCCACGCTCCGATGGACGCCAGGAATACATCTTCCTCGGTCGCATCATCGGCCATTTCCTCGACCGCCTGTTCGCCGGCATGGAGATTCTCGGACACTGGAACATCCGCGTGACGCGCAATGGGGAACTCTATTTCGAGACCGAGGAAGCCGAGTCCCTCCTGCAGATCGTCGAGAAAGAACTCCACAACCGCATGCGCGGCCAAGCCGTCCGTCTGGAAGTCAGTCACGACTGCCCCGACGACGTCTGCGAGAGCCTGCTCGAACATCTTTCCCTTTCCGCCGATGACCTGTACCGGATCGACGGCCCCTTGCACACCGGACGGATCATGGGAATCACCGAGGGCCCGCAGAAAGCCGAACTCCGGGACCCGCCCCACGTGGCGCCGGTCGCTGTCTCCCTGCCCGACGACCGCGACATTTTCGCCGCCATCCGCGAGCGCGACATTCTCCTCCATCACCCCTACCAAAGCTTCGAGACCGTCATCGAATTCCTGGAATCAGCCGCCGCCGACCGTGACGTCCTGGCCATCAAACAGACGCTCTACCGGACCGGCGGTGATTCACGGATCATCAATGCCCTGAGCGACGCCGCCCGAAGCGGGAAGCAGGTGACTGCCATCGTCGAACTGAAGGCCCGGTTCGACGAACACAACAACATCAAGTGGGCCCGACGGCTGGAACAGGCCGGAGTCCACGTCGTCTACGGCCTCCTGGGGTACAAGATCCATTCCAAGGTCGCTCTCGTGGTGCGCGCCGAGGACGGACGCATCCGGCGGTATGTGCACGCCGCCACCGGCAATTACAACGCCACCACCGCCAAGATTTACACCGACCTCGGCCTGCTCACCTGCCGACCCGATTTCGGCGAGGACGCCACCCAGTTGTTCAACCTGCTCACCGGCATCTGCCAGTTCCAGCCGATGCGACGGTTCCTGGTCGCCCCCTTCCAGCTTCACGAACGCATTATCGAACTCATCCGTAACGAGGAACGCAACGCCGAGCGGGGTCTTCCCGCCAGAATCATCGCCAAGATGAATTCGCTGGTGGACCCCGACACCATCGACGCCCTGTACTCCGCCTCCCGAAAGGGGGTCTCCATTGACCTCATCATCCGGGGTATCTGCTGCCTGCGCCCCGGCATTCCGGGGTTCAGCGACAACATCCGCGTTCGCAGCATTGTCGATCGTTTCCTGGAACACAGCCGGATCTTCTATTTCGAGAATGCCGCCAATCCCAAGGTGTACCTTGGCAGCGCCGACTGGATGCCCCGGAATTTCTTCAGCCGCATCGAGGTCGTGTTCCCGGTGGAGGACGGCACCTTGCGCGAACGCCTGATCGCAGAGGTGCTCGACGCCAACCTGGCCGACAACACCCGCGCCCGGATCCTGCAACCTGACGGAACCTACATCCGCCCAACCCGGCTGCCCCACGCCGCCATGCGCCGGTCCCAGGTCGATCTTCTCATGGCGGCCCGCCGCCCCGCCCACTCCGAAACCACTCCGCCGCCCGCAGCCCCTCTCCCCACCAAGGGCCGCAAAACGCGCACGCCCCGAGTCACCGTGCGTCGCCGAGCCAACGAGCCCTAAGTCGCCCCGGTATGAACCGCGTGGGTCTTTACGGCGGGTCCTTTGATCCCGTCCACCTGGGTCACCTCCTGGTGGCCGAAGCAGCCCTGGAAGAGTTTTCCCTCGACCGGCTCATCGTCATTCCAGCCGCCCAATCCCCGTTCAAGCCCACTTCCACCCCTTCCGATCCGAACCTTCGCCTCCGCATGCTCCGGCTCGCGTTTGCCGGAGTGAACCGCGTCCAGGTCGACGACCAGGAGATCCGCAGGGGCGGCATCTCGTACAGCGTCGACACGGCGGATGACTACGCCCGGCGGTACCCGGGAGCCGCCTTGTGCTGGCTCATCGGAGCCGACCACGTCCGATCGCTGCCGTCCTGGCGCGATGCGCAACGGCTCGCCGGTCTGGTCGAGTTTGTGGTCATTCCAAGACCCGGCGTCGAACCCACCCCGCCGCCGGCCGGATTCCGGCTCCATTTCCTCAGAGGCTTCCCACTCGCCCTCTCCGCCTCCGAGATCAGGTCCCGAGCGAGGGAGGGACGTTCCCTGCGCCATCTAGTGCCCTCGCCCGTCGCCGAAGTCATCGAGTCCGAGAAACTCTACCGCTGACCCTCACGGTCATGGACTCGCCCGGTTTAACGATTCCCACGCAAATCCAAGCTTGTGCCGCGGCTTCTCATCTGAGAAGAACCAAGCCCGATGACGTTCATCGATCAACCCACCAGCACGGTGCCCCCGACCCCGGGAATGGGGTCACGGATTATTCGGTGCTGCCCGGGTCGTTGAACGCGTTTTCCAACCAGCGAAAACCCCGTTCCGCGATCCGGAACGGGGTTTCGCGTTTCTGGAACCCCAATTGATGAAGACCAAAACCGTCGAGATCTACGACACCACGCTCCGCGACGGAGCGCAGGCGGAAGGCATCAACTTCTCCCTCAACGACAAAATCCGCATCGCGGAACGCCTCGATCTCTTCGGCATCCATTACATCGAAGGCGGCTGGCCCGGCTCCAATCCCAAGGACATGGAGTTCTTCCGTATGGCCGCCCGCAAACGCTGGCGCACCGCCCGCATCGCCGCCTTCAGCATGACCCGTCGCAAGGGTGTCGCCGTCGAAGACGACGCCCTGATGCGGCAGGTCCTCGAGGCCGAAACGCCCGTCGTCACCATCGTCGGCAAAACCTGGCTGCTCCACGTCACCGAGGTCCTCCGCGCCAAACCCGACGAAAACCTCGGCATGATCGCCGACACCATCCGTTTCCTGAAGGATCACGGAAAAACCGTCTTCTACGACGCGGAACACAGTTTCGACGGCTTCTCCGACGAACCCGACTACGCCCTCGCCACCTGGCATGCCGCGGAAAAGGCCGGAGCCGACGGCGTCATCCTCTGCGACACCAATGGCGGACGGCTCCCGTCCGAAATCGCGCGCATCACCGCCCTCGCGGTTGGCCAACTCAACTGCCCCGTCGGAATCCATACCCACAACGACTGCGGGTTCGGTCTCGCCAACGCCGTCGCTGCCATCGACGCCGGAGCCACCCAGGTCCAGGGCACCATCAACGGCTACGGGGAACGCACCGGGAACTGCAACCTCATCAGCATGATGCCCACCTTGCAGTTCAAGATGGGCCTCCGCGGCGTCCCCCCCAAGTCGTTGCCCAAACTCAAGGAACTCGCCGAGTTCATCGACGAAATCGCCAATGTCCGCCACGACCCACGCCAGCCTTGGGTCGGTCAGACTGCCTTCGCCCACAAGGGCGGCATGCATGTCCATGCCATCGACCGCGTCGCCCGCAGTTACGAGCACATCCAACCCGAATCCGTCGGCAACGTCCGCCGGGTGCTCGTCAGCGATATGTCCGGACGCACCAACATTCTCATGAAGGCGACGGAACTCGGGTTCAAGCTGGCCCCCGATGCCCCCGAAACCCGCGCCATTACCGCCAAGGTCAAGGAACTCGAATCCGCCGGTTACGAGTATGAGGCCGCCGAAGCCTCCCTCGCCCTGCTCATCCGTGGCGTGCTCGACAACAACCCCGAACTCCTCTTCACCGTCGACTCCTACCACGTGTCCATGCGGAGCAACGGCCAGCACTCCATCTGCGAAGCCACCGTCAAAGTCCGCGTCGGCGACAAAATCCATCACACCGTCGCCGAAGGCGACGGCCCGGTGAACGCGCTCGACAGCGCCCTGCGAACCGCCCTGGCAAAATCGTTCCCCGCCCTGCGCAAGATCCGGCTCACCGACTACAAAGTCCGCATTCTGGACGGCGTCGCCGGCACCGCCGCCAAGACCCGCGTCCTGATCATCTCCAGCAACGGCAAACGCGAGTGGGGTACCGTCGGGGTCAGCGAGAACATCATCACCGCCTCGCTCCAGGCCCTGGTCGACTCCATTGAGTACGCCCTGTTGGAGGGCTGAAGCCCAAGGTCCGTTCGATCGGCTCCAGACCCAGTCCCCATCGACCATGCTCGCCGCGTTTCGTGCCCTAGCGATCGTTGGGCTCCTGTCGGTCTCGTTCGCCGCCCTGACGGCGGACGCACCCGCGACCGTCCGGTCCCGTCGTATTCTGTACAACCTCGACGGCGATTCCTGCATCACGCTCAAGGCAGGCCGGAAAGGACCCGGACCCATCACCACCAATGACCTGGCCCGCCTGGTCGAGGAACTCACCTTCCCGGGTTCGCAGGTCTCCACATTCCTGCTGTGCGTCAACGCGCAGGTCACCTATTACCCCACCCGGGTCGGCACCCTACGCGGCGATCTCTCCACGCCTGAGGAGCAATCCCGCTGGTCGCCGCATGAACAACAGCGTCGGAAAAACATCCAAGAATTCTTCAACGCCGGCATCGATCCGTACGCCGTTCTGTTCGCGGAAGCCCGCCGGCGCGGCCTGGAAACTCTCATCACCTTCCGCATGAACGATGCGCACGGGAATGACTTCCTGCGCACCGCGTTCTGGCGGGATCACCCGGAGTACAGGCTCCCCAACGGCGGCCTCGACTTCTCCCACGCCGCCGTCCGCGACTACGTTTTTAGCCTCATCGAGGAGGCGGTCCTCCGCTACGACACCGACGGCCTGGAACTCGATTTCCAGCGTTTTCCGGTGTTCTTCCCGGCCAACGCCTCCGAATCAGCCGTGAGAAGGCTCCAAAAAATCAATCAACTGGTGGAACGGGTGCGGGGGTTGCTCGACCAGGTCGGCACCCGCCGCGGCAAACGCCTGATCCTTGCCGCGCGCCCCCCGTCCAACCAGGACCGGGGCACCCCCACGTACTATCAGTCGATTGCCAAGGGTTGCGACCCGGGCGAATGGGCACGCCGCGGTTGGATTGATTTCCTGTCGGTCAGTGAGTGGCTGTTCACCGCCGACTCTCTCGATCTCGACACCTGGCGCACCCAGGTCGCCGACATCCCCCTCTACGCCGGCATCCAACCCGAATCAGCGCCGTCCCCCGACGACCAGCGCTGCGAGTTCTGTCTCGGTGCGGACGGCTATCGCAGAACGGCCCGCCGCCGCTGGATCGAAGGCGCGGATGGCATCTACCTGTTCAATTTCTTCACCCCCCGCGAATGGCCCCAACCGCTGGAGCCACCCTTCGAGGTGCTCGCCGACATCGGCAGTCCGGAAACCCTGGCCAAACTCCCGATGCCCCCCTGGGAGACCAACGCGCCCATCGCCAGGGTCTCGATCCGTACCCATCAGAAGCACCCCGCCCCCCGTACGGCCGCCATGACCGCCGTTCAGTATGTCGGACCAGCCTTTGAACGACGCGAATGGCGGGCGGTGGAATCCAAGGACGACGTCGCCGACCAGCAGACCGCCCGCTGGACGCTCAACAACGGCCGCACCTGGTCCGACTGGGTTCCACAACAGCCTTCTTCCCTGGTCGACTACGCCGGCGTCCCGGTTTGGGAAGGCGGCTGGGCCGATTTCTACGATCCTGCGTCCAAGCTCCTGGTTCAGGCCTGGCTTCGCCAAATCCAACGGGACCGGCTCTACCACTGCTTCAGCTACGTTCGAACCTCGGCGGACTTGGGCCGGACTTGGTCCCAACCCACACCGCTTCGCTATGAGTCCGGCCCCGATTTCGATCCGGCTTCGCCCACCAACGCCGCGTTTCTCCATCGCAACGAGGGCTATCCCGGGAACAACTTCGCCCGACTCCCCGATGGCAGCCTGGTCCTGGCCCTGGCCCATGCCAATGCACCTGGTGACCCGAACAACAACGAGCGCCCCTGGCGAATGGGATCCGTGCTCTTCCGCGGCACTTGGAACGATCAGAACCGTGAGTACACCTGGACGCCAGGTGCCCGGCTGGAGATCTCACCGGACCAATCGGCTCGTGGCCTCATGGAACCGGAAATCGCCGTCCTGAAGGATGGACGACTCCTCGTGGTGTGGCGCGGGTCGAACATCGGTTGGGACGGAACCCAGGCCAAGGAACCCGGCCGAAAATGGTTCAGCATCTCGGAGGATGGCGGCCGGACACTCGCTCCGGTTAAGGAGTGGCGGTACAGCGACGGCAACCATTTCTACTCACCGTCCTCCATTCACCGCATGATCCGACACAGCCAGACGGGACGCCTCTACTGGATCGGCAACATCTCCATGCAACCGCCGGCCGGCAATCATCCCCGGCACCCGCTGGTCATCGCCGAGGTCGATGAAGCGAAGGCAGCGTTGAAGCGGGACACCGTCACCCTGCTCGCCGAACGAAAGCCCTACCAGGGCCCGCAGATTCAGTTTTCCAACTTCTCGCTGCTCGAAGACCGGGAAACGCACGCCCTCGAACTCTACCTGACCACGTATGGGCAGGAACCCGATCCGGCCGACTGGGCGACCGCGGACAGCCTGCGACTGCGCGTCGAGCTCCTGGCGGCCCCTTGAGAATCCTACGCCAGGATGTCCCGCACCACCGTTCCCTCGACGTCCGTCAGCCGGAAGTCCCGTCCCGCGTACCGGTAGGTCAGTTTCTCGTGATCGAAGCCCAGCAGGTGGAGCAACGTGGCGTGCAGATCGTGCACATGAACCGGGTTCTCCACCGCGCGGAACCCAAATTCGTCGGTGGCCCCGTGGACGGTCCCGCCCTTCACCCCGCCACCGCCCAGCCACACGGTGAACCCGTAGTGGTTGTGGTCCCTGCCCTTGCCGTTGCCGGGCGTGCCAGGCGCCGGCATTTCCACCGCCGGCGTGCGACCAAACTCACCGCCGCAGATCACCACCGTGTCTTCCCAGAGTCCGCGTTGTTTCAGGTCGGTCAGCAGCGCTGCAATACCCTGATCGATCTCGTTGCCCAGTTTCCGGTGCGCGTCGGCGATCATGTCGTGGCTGTCCCAGGGCTGGACGTCGCCATGGTAACACTGCACCACCCGCACCCCCCGTTCGATCAACCGCCGCGCAATCAGCAACTGCCGCGCCTGCACGGAGTCTCCGTACATTCTCCGGATCGATTCCGGCTCGCGGGTGTAGTCGAAGGCGTCGGTGGCTTCCAACTGCATGCGATACGCCAGTTCAAAGGACTGAATGCGCGCCTCCAGTTGGGGATCCGATTCGCGACCGCGAAAGTGTTCCGCGTTTAAGGTCGCCAGGAGGTCCAACTGGCGTCGCTGCGCTTCCCGCGGCATCCGGGCATTGGTGATGTTCTCCACCAACTTCTCCGGACGCGTCTCCTTCGTGTTGATGTGGGTGCCCTGGTAGATCCCGGGAAGGAACGCAGCCCGCCAGTTGGAGACATCCGCCACGGGAAGCCCGGGGCACATGGTGATGAAACCGGGCAGGTTCTGGTTCTCGGTCCCCAACCCGTACGTCACCCAGGCCCCGTAGCTGGGACGCGACAGCCGTTCGTCACCGCAGTTCATCAGCCGCATCGATTGCTCATGATTGGGCGTGTTCGCGTGCATCGAACGGATGAAGCAGAGATCGTCGACGTGCTCGGCGGTTTTCGAAAAGATCTCACTGACTTCGATCCCGCTGCGGCCGTAGCAGCGGAACGCGAAGGGAGATGGCAAGGCCGCACCCAACGGGCGTTCCGTGGTGAGGTTCCCCGATGGCAGGACCTTACCGGCGTACCGGACGAGTGCCGGTTTCGGATCGAAGGTGTCCACCTGGGACGGCCCACCGTTCAGGTAGATGTGGATGACGTGCTTGGCCCGCGGTGCGAAATGCGGACGCTTGGGCGCGAGCGGATTCACCTCGGTGGCCGAGACCACGGCCGTTGGCGACTGCGTCAAAACCCCCGCCAAACCCAGCAAGCCCAGCCCCGTGCCCATCTCGCGCAGCATGGCGCGCCGCGTGAGAAAACCACGGCGGTTGAAACGTTGGGTGCTCATGTCGTCCTATTCGCAGAAGACCGCCTCGTTCGAAATCATCAAGGCCTGGGCCAACTGAGCCACCGGAGTC
>CAUJJW010000121.1 GCA_963205105.1 Verrucomicrobiota bacterium
ATCCCACCGCCTCCCCGGGTTCATGGTCGGTGGGCATGGCGCCTTCGCCAACGAGTCTCTCCATGAACCGTGAAATCGTTTCGTTGATTTCCAACGACTTACAATTTCGCGGTTCAAGGCCCGTGAGCAGGTCGATTTCGAACAGGGCGCTCTCCATGAACCTCGCCTCCGTAGCGGCGGGCGTCCCGCCTGCCGTAGAGGGGGGCGTCCCGCCCCCCGGAATCCCCGGTTCATGGCCCGTGAGCAGGTCGATTTCGAACAGGTGGCTTTCCATGAACATCGAATCCCCAGCCCCGGACGGGGCGATCCGAAATGCGAGGCCGCAGCCGACCCTCGTTCGAAGCCCCAAAACCATCCCCAACGTGTCCGGTTCTGTCGCCCCTCCGGGGCTTAAACTCACTTTCAACGCCTCACCCATGGCTCACGCCATGGGCTTCCGTTCTTTCGGCCCTCCAGGCCTCCCCCTAAACCGCCAGCCCGTCGCGGCAGGCGACGGCCTTGCACCATGCCACGCCACAAATCGCTACCGCCGCTCGGCGTTCTGCGATTGCTTGAGCCCACCAACCGCGATCGCTCGCACGCGGACTGATCATGAACGCCATTTTTCTCCTCCTCGCCATTCTCACAGCGATCGCAACGACACGCTCCACGGCCGCCGAGCCCACCCCCGTCCGCCCAGGCTGGAACCTCGTTTGGTCCGATGAGTTCTCAACGTCCGGCCTGCCTGATCCTTCGCGCTGGGACTACGAGACCGGCTTCATTCGCAATGGCGAACTTCAATTCTACACAGCAGGGCGATCCGAAAACGCCCGGGTCGAGGACGGCCATCTGATCATCGAAGCGCGGAAGGAACGCTGGGCGAACCCCGGGCATCGCCCCGATCAGCCAGGCACCAGCCGCGTGGGGCGCTCCAACGCCGCCTTCGCCGACTTCACGTCCGCCAGCCTCATCACTCTGGGCAAAGCGACCTGGACTTACGGTCGGATCGAGGTGCGCGCCAAGCTCCCTTCCGCCAGGGGGACCTGGCCTGCCCTCTGGACTCTCGGCACCAACATGTCCGCGGTGGGGTGGCCCGCCTGTGGCGAAATCGACATCATGGAATTCGTCGGCTACGCCCCCGGCGTCATCCACGCCAACATCCACACCCGCCGCTACAACCACGTCCAAAATACCGGCAAAGGCAGTTCCACCCAGGTCCCGGACGCCTCGGACGCCTTCCATGTGTACGCAGTGGAATGGACCCCGACCGAACTCCGCTTCTTCGTCGATGACCGCCCGTACTTCACCTACGCCAACGACGGCTCCGGCCGCGACGCCTGGCCCTTCGATCAGGATCAGTACCTGATTCTCAACCTCGCCATCGGCGGGGCCTGGGGTGGACGCAAAGGCGTCGACGAAGAGGCCTTCCCGCAACGCATGGAAATCGACTACGTCCGGGTCTTCAAAGCGGTGAAACCAACGACGCCCTGAGCGTCCGCAGCACCACCTGCCACTGCGCCTCGTGAACTTCCACCGAGGGCTCCGTCCAGATCACAAACCGGGATTGATGCATCTTGGATTCGACCGGCATCTGGGCCGCCAACCGGCGCTCCAGATGTTCCTCGGACCATCCCCGCTCGCGCAGTCGCCGACGCTGGGTCTCCGCAGAGCAGGCCACACAGGCAACGGCATCAAACTGCGCCTCCACGCCGGTCTCGAACAGCAACGGAATCACCACCACCCCGCAACCCACCCCGCCGCTTCGCCAGTCGCCAACCCGCTGCGCCCAGGCGGCGCGAATGCGGGGATGCAGAATGCCTTCCAACTGTTTGCGGGCATCGGGGTTGCCGAAGACAATCTCCGCCATCCGGCTCCGGTCGAGGGTGCCATCCGGGCGAATGACACTCTCGCCAAAGGTCGACCGAATCTCAGCGAGCGCCGGTTGGCCGGGAGTGACCACTTCACGGGCAATTTCATCGGTATCCACGACGGCCAACCCCAGGCGGGCGAGAATCGCCGACGCCGTGGATTTGCCCATGCCGATACCGCCCGTGAGACCGAGGAGCAACACGGGAGTCTCAGCGCCGCTTGCGACGCGCGGGTGCGGCGAAGTAGCCGCCCTTGCCCACCGGACCGCCGCGCACCCGGCCGGTCGGCAGTGAATTGCGACGCCCTTCATCGAGCGCGAGCGCGTATTCGTAGGTGAACCCTTCGAGCTTCACCCTCTCGATCCGCTTCTTGATGAACTTCTCGATGGCGTCCACCCGCGGAGCGTCCTCGGTCATCATGATCGTCAACGCGTCACCGGTGGCCTGGGCGCGGCCCGTCCGGCCAATCCGATGCACATAATCCTCCGGATGCTCCGGCACGTCGTAATTGATCACGTGCGTGACGTCGGCGATGTCGAGACCGCGCGCTGCGATGTCGGTGGCCACCAGGACCTCGTAACGACCCGCCCGGAACCCTTCCAACGCCTGCTGGCGCTCCTTCTGCGAACGGTCCGAATGAATCACCGCGGCCTTGTGGTCGTGCTGCTTCAACACGCGCGCCACCTTGTCCGCCCCGCGGCGTGTCCGGCAAAAAATGATCGCGCTGTCCCAGTGAATCCCTTCGAGCAACGCCAGCAGCAACTGGCTCTTCTGCGATGCCGCCACCGGATAGAGCACGTGCTTCACGGTCTCCGCCGGCATCCGCCGCTGACCAATCTCCACCGTGACCGGCTCGAACATCGCCCAGCGGATCAGCGTTTCGATCTCGGGCGGAATGGTCGCCGAAAACAACGCGGTCTGTCGGCGCCGCGGACAGTGGTCAATGATGCGCCGCACATCCGGCAAGAACCCCATGTCCAGCATCCGGTCCGCTTCGTCGAGAACCAGGTGCTGAACCTTGTCGAGTTTGAGAGCGTGCTGGCGAAGATGATCCAGGAGACGTCCCGGGGTCGCGACGATCACGTCGACGCCATCGCGGAAGGCATCCCGCTGCTTCTGGTAGCCGACGCCACCATAAACCACAGCCACCCGTAGATTCGTGGCCTGGGCCAGGCGGCGCAGACTTTCGTCCGTCTGAAGTGCCAACTCACGCGTGGGCTCGAGAATCAGGGCCCGTGGGGACGGGGAGTGTTTCCCCATCAACTGGAGGATCGGCAAACCGAACGCCGCAGTCTTCCCGGTACCGGTCTGCGCCGATCCGATCACGTCTTTCCCATCCAACATCAGGGGGATGGCCTGGACTTGGATAGGCGTCGGCTCGCGATATCCCAGCTCCTTGACGGCATCGAGCAATGCGGACGTAAGGCCGAGTTTGGCAAAAGGCACAGGCCTTTATAACGCATCCAGGCCCACCGTGGGAAGCGCCCCGTTTCCTGGGGCTCCACCACCCTGCCCGCCGACAAATTGCGGGTGCTCACGCAACCGCGCCCAGGTCGCCTCCGTCAACGGTCGCCCACCAAAGGGCGGTCGATCCCACGGCTCCGCAGCCCCCGAACGCCGACACCGCTCCAGCCAGCGCCCATCCAGCGGCACCGCCACCCCTTCCTTCCGATTCGAAGCCACCGTCGTCTCCTCCTTCGTCGCCGTCCCCACCCCAACCCCCACCCAGAATCCCGCCAGCAACAAAGCCACCCGCACCGCCGTGCTCCGCGAATAGGTCGCCAATCCACACAACCGGTTCGAGTCCAACCTCCCCCGCAACGCCTCAAACAACGGCAGCGTCCACATCTCCGGGTTCGCCGACGGGGAATGCGGGTCGTACAGAATCGCGTGCGGCGCCGGAAAATCCGCAGTCTCCCCAGGTGACCACTTCATCCGTTCGGTGAAATCGCCGGCGACCAATTCCCAGCGGACCCGCACCCGCCCCAGTTCGAACCGCACCAGACCCTGGTCCGCAAGGATCTGACACCAGCCCTTCAGTTCTCCAAAATACCCCAGCTCGCAGGCATGCCGAAGCGCGAACCGAAGCGGTTCCGGTCCCCAGTCAAAACTGACGACTCTCAACGAACAGTCCACAGCGGCAGCGGCCTGAATCACGGCGGTGGCGTTCGCCGCCCCACCCAAACCCACATCCCAAACCACAAAATCACCCGGTTCGGTCGCCCACCGACCACGCAGTCCCAGCGCCCCCACGTACACCTGTTCCGCCTCCTCCCGAGGTCCCACCCCGGGATGACAGATTTCACCGTACCGCTCCGAGCGTATCCCCATCCCGCCCCGACGCAGCGGCACCAATTGGAACTCGGCGTTGGCCTGGCTCACCGGGACCGCCCCTCAATCAGGGCTTCCGCATGGCGCCGCGCCGCCTCGCCACCCCCCAGCATGCGCGCCAGTTCAGCCACCCGATGCGTGTCCCGCACGGCGGCGATCTCGGTGACGGTCCGCCCTTCCTTTCCCGTCTTGGTCACCACGACGTGGTGGTCCGCCGACGCCGCCACCGGAGCCAAATGGGTGATGCAGAGCACCTGCCGACGTCGGCCAATCTGCTGCATCTTTTGCCCGACGGCGTGGGCGGTCTCGCCGCCGACGTTGGCGTCCACCTCGTCAAAGACCAGGACCGGAATGTCATCCTGGGCCGCCAGCACGGTCTTCAGCGCCAGCATGACCCGCGCCAACTCGCCCGAGGACGCAATCGCCCGCAGGGGCCGCGCCGGTTCGCCGGGATTCGGGGCGAACACGAATTCCGCCGCATCCAAGCCGCTCCGCTGGGGGGACGTCGAAGGTTGGAGGGTGATATTGAATTCGCTCTGTTTGAATCCGAGATCACGCAACTGAGCCACCACCGCCTTGGCCAGCTTGGGAATCGCCTGGCGCCGGGAGGCGGTCAACGCCGCCCCAAGACGTCGAAGCTCCGCCGCCACGTCCTGCAAGTCGGCGTTTAAACGCGCCAATTCGGCGTCGCGCCCCTCCAGTTGTTGGAGCTTTTCCCGGGCTTCCTCGCCGAACGCCACCACGGCGTCGACCGTGCCGCCGTACTTGCGGCGCAACGATTGGATCAGGTTCAAACGCTCCTCCAATTCCCGCAGCCGCCCCGGATCAAGGTCCACCCGATCCGCGTAGTGCGTGAGGCCGGATTGGAGCTCCCGCAATTGTTCCACCGCCTGCTCATGGATGGCGAGCAAGTCGGCGGCGCCGGGATCCAGCCGGGCCAGATCCTGCAAGAGGCGCCCGACGTGCCCGACCCGCGTGGCGAGCGTGTCGTCGCCTTCCGCCAGAAGCTCGAGCGCGCCGTGGGCGTTTTCCAGCAGTCGGGCCGCGTTCTGAGCCCGTCGATGCTCCTCGGACACGGATTCCTCCTCGCCTGGTTGCAGGCGGGCTGCGGCGATCTCCGACACCTGGTGCCGAAGCAGATCGAGTTGCTGGGCATACGTGCGGTCATCGACCACCAGCGCCGCCTTGGCGGCTTCCAGCTCGGTCCGACGATCAAACACCCGACCAAAGGCCTCGCGTGCGTCCGCCAGACCGGCGTGAGCGTCCAGAAGATCCAACTGGCGCGCGGTCTGAAACAGGGATTGGTGATCGTGCGGGCCGTGGATATCCACCAGCCATTCGCCCAGCTCGGAAAGGACCTGGAGGGTGGTTGGCGAACCGTTGATGAACTGGCGGTTGGTGCCGGTTGCCGTGAAAACGCGCTTCAGCAGCAGCTCCCCGCCTTCGCAAGGTTCGAGTCCGTTCTCCGCCAGGAACGACGCCAGCGGCGCCTTCACCCGGCTCACATCCACCACACCCTCCACCGAACAGCTGTCCGCCCCTGCCCGCAGCAGTGTTCGATCCGCCCGTTGACCCAGAAGGAGGTTCAAGGCCCCGATCAGGATCGACTTACCCGCCCCGGTCTCGCCCGTGATGGCGTTGAAACCCGCCCCCAGTTCGAGGGTCAGATCCGCGACCAGCGCCAGATTCTTGATGCGCAAATGCGTGAGCATGCCGACAAAGCCTGCGCCACTCTCGCGGGCCCGCGCCCGGCCGGGAAGCGACAAAATGCCCGGACTTTCGCGCCGTGGACGTCACCCGCCAGCTCTGGCAGTTTTCCGCCGATGTCGTTCGAGTTCACGTTCCTGGGATCCGGGACTTCCGTGGGCGTTCCCGTCATCGGGATCGACCACCCGCCCGAATTCCTCGCCAACCCGCGAAACCATCGGACGCGCTCGTCGATCTACGTGGCCTCCGAACAGGCTAAGGTGGTGGTCGATACCGGCCCCGAATTCCGGCTCCAGGCCCTGCGCGAGAACATCCGCTGGCTGGACGCCGTCATCATCACTCACCCCCACGCCGACCACATCATGGGCATGGACGATCTCCGCCGTTACAGCGACATGCGCTCCGCCAAGATCCCGATCTACGCCACCGCGGCCACCCTGAGTTCCGTCCGGCGGGTTTTCTCGTATGCCTTCGACGGCCCCACCCCACGCGGGTACTTCGCCCCCGACCCCCGCGAGGTGTCCGGGCCGTTTCCCATCGGGGACCTGCACGTCACCCCGCTCGATCTCCCGCATGGTCGCATCCGCACCACCGGACTGCTCTTCGAACAGGGTGGACGCCGCCGGCTGGCGTACCTCAGCGACTGCAACGATGTCCCCGATGATGTGCTCCAACTCATCCAAGGCGTCGACGTCGTCGTGCTGGACGCCCTGCGTCGCGCGCCTCATCCGACCCACATGTGTTTCGACGAAGCCATGACCGCTGCCCGGCGCATCCGCGCGGAACGAACCTTTTTCACGCATTTGACCCACGACTATGATCACGATCGTGACGAAGCCGAGTTGCCTGCGGGCGTCCGCTTCGCCTACGACGGTTTGAAGGTTGAGTTCGCACCATGAAACAGTTCTCAAGCAGGGATGGGGCCGGTGAGGTTGGCCTCCCGCACATCAAGCCCCGCCACCGGCCTAACCCCACCGCACCGATCCGCCGGGGTTTTCTCCTGGCCATCCTGACAAGCATGGGCGTTGTCATGGGCCTCGCGGCCCCGGTTCCAGCCGCCGACCCAACCCCAACCCCTCCCGCCGCCCCAACCCAGGATCGCGGACAGTCCGTGGTCGTGATCTACAACACCGCGTTCAAGGGCTCCAAGGACGTGGCGGATCACTATGCCAAGCGCCGGAATGTCCCGGAGGATCAGGTGTTCGGCTTCCAACTGCCCACCAGCGAAACCATCGGCCGTTCCGAGTACGAATCCAAACTGGAGCGCCCCCTGGTCGAGGCTCTGGTGCAACGTCAACTGGTGGAAATCCGGGATCAGATCCGCCCAGCCACCGAAACCGCACCCGGTCGGGTGCTTCAACTGATCTCACAAGCCAAGGTCCGGCACATCGTCGTTTGCTATGGGGTACCCATTCGAACCACCAACGACGTGACTTTGGTCGAACCCGAAGCCCAGCAGATGCAGGAACCCCTGCGCCGGGCGGACGCCTCCATCGACGCCGAGTTGACCGCCCTGCCACTGCTGCTCGCCGGACAACCGCGAACCGGCCCCCTCGGCAACCCCGCCTACGGCACCACCAACCAGGCGGCGCTCCAACCCACCGCGGGCCTCTTCGTGGTCGGCCGGTTGGACGGCCCAACGCCCGATCTGGCCAAAGCCCTGGTGGATCGCGCCATCGAAGCGGAGGAGTTCGGGCTGTGGGGACGCGGGTATTTCGATATCCGATCGATTGCCTCCCCCGCCTACAAACCCGGGGATCAGTGGATCTCCAATGCCTGGGTGGCGGTAAGCCGGTATGGCTACGACACCCACCTGGACACTCACCCGGCAACGTTGCCCGAAGGGTTTCCCCTGAGTCATGTCGCGTTCTACGCCGGTTGGTACGAAGCCAACATAAACGGCCCTTTCACCCAGCCCAAGGTCGAGTTCATGCCCGGTGCCATCGCCTATCACCTGCACTCGTACAGCGCCGGCGCGCTTCGGTCTTCGGATCGCACCTGGGTCGGCCCGCTCATTGCCAAAGGGGTGACCGCCACCATGGGCTGCGTCTCCGAACCTTACCTGGATGGCACACCCGACATCGGCTTGTGCCTGGCCCGCCTCATGTTCTCCGGGTTCACCTGGGGCGAGGCGGCCCTGGCTTCTCAACGGATGCTCTCCTGGCAGACCACCGTCATCGGAGACCCGTTGTACCATCCCTATCGACTGAACGCCCTGGAACGTTTGAAGGACCTCACCACCCGACGCCAGGGACGGGCGGACTGGGCCCTGGTGGTCCTCTACAACCGCCGTTACGAACTCACCCGGAACCTCGCCGAAACGCTCAAGTCCATCGAAGCCGAGCCACGCACCCGCTTCTCCCCCATCCTGCGGGAAAAGCTGGCCGACTTCCAACATGCCGCCGGTCTGCACGAAAACGCCGCCCTTTCCTACCGCGAGGCCGCGGGACTTCGCGCCAGCCCCCAGCAGCGCAAACGCCTGCTCTGGAACTGCGGTCAATCGTTCGAGGCCGCCAACCGTCCCAGCGACGCCTATGACGCCTATCTCGAATACCGCCGGGAAGCGTCCAACGCGCCCAACCTCTCCGTGCTCCTCGAACGGCTGGAGGCACTCGCCACCACCTTGAAACGGGACAAGGAAGCCGCCAAATGGCGATCGGAACTCGAAAAACTCAAGAGCCAGGAAGAGCCCTCCACCGCCCCACCCGCCGCGAAACCCAGCAGCCCCCCCGCCGCCGGCCCTGCCGAGCCTGCCGGCCTGAACAACTCCCCCACTGGACCGAGACCGTTGTCACGGCCTTGAAAACGCCCACTCTCATCCTCGCCTCCGCCTCGCCCCGACGTCGCGATTTGCTCCGCCAACTCGACGTCCCGTTCCAGGTCGAGGTCGCAGACGTCGCCGAGTATTCCTCGAATCACGCGCACCTCGCCCCTCGTGAGATCTGCCTCGCCAATGCCGCCGCCAAAGCCCGGGCCGTTGCCCAACGCTTTCCCGAGGCCCTCGTCCTCGGCGCCGATACCGAGGTAACCCTGGGTACCCGCGTGTTCGGAAAGCCTCGATCGCGACGCGAGGCCACGTCCTTTTTGTCGTCCCTGTCCGGAAAAACCCACCAGGTCATCACCGCCGTGTGCCTCGTCGTCGCCAACCGCGGGTGGCGACAGAGCTTCACCGAAACCACCCACGTCACTTTCCACACCCTTTCCCCACGCCAGATCGCCCTCTACCTCGAGGCGGTCCATCCCCTCGACAAGGCCGGCGCCTACGCCGTCCAACAGCACGGCGAATGGATCATCGAGCGGATCGAAGGTTCCCTCTCCAACGTGGTCGGACTCCCCCTCGCCGCCGTCCGCTCCGCCCTGGCCCGTCTCCCCAAAGAGCTGCGGCCGCGCCGACGTTAACCCCGGCACAGTTCCGCCACCGGAATGTCGGCCAGGCTCGGCGCCGCCCATGCCGGCTGGTGCGCCTTCAGTTCTTCCAGCGACGAACCTCCCGTCGCGACCGCCAGGCACGGGGCCCCGATCGCCCGCGCGCAGGCGATGTCATGCGCCGTGTCCCCAATCACCAGCACCTCGTCGCCGCGCAACGGCCGTCCCAACCGCTCGCTCCCACGCTCCCGCGCAATCGCCGCGATGTGGTTCCGATCCTCGGCGTCATCCGCAAAAGCCCCCAGTTCAAAGCCGTCCCAGAGCCCGAAGTGCCGCAGCTTCAGCTCCGCCCCCAATCGGATGTTGCCCGTCAACAACCCCAAGAGCGGCGGCTCGGGCATCGACCGCAGCGACTCCAGCGTCTCCCACACCCCCGGCAACACACGCCCGGAACGTTCCACCAGGTACGTCGCCAGCCAGTGAACGTAATCGTCCAAAAACCGCGCAAAATTCTCTGCCGTGGCCGGAATCCCCTCCTGCGCAAAAAACTCACGGACCAACGAGACATCCGTTCGACCCGCAAACCGTAACCGCTTCGTTCCCTCAGGGGCGCGAAATGTCACCCGTGCCACCTCCCCAAAAGCGCTCACGCCCGCACCTCCGGAGGAGATCAGGGTCCCATCAATGTCGAACAGAACGAGTCGGATCATGTCGTTAGAAATGACAAGCCTGGACGCCAAATCCTCCCTTGGCGATCCGTCTTCTGACCTAGAATTGCAGCGTCGCCTCGAAATACGCGTACTGGATATCGCCCTTCCCGCCGGACAACGGCGCCTCCCGGATGAAGTCACCCGCAAACAGATGGGTGTACCCCGTGTCCACCCGCAGGTTCCCGGGAATGACGTTCCATCGAAGACGGAACTCCAGCTGATGGCCCAGTTCGGTGCCCGACGCTCCCGTCGGATCCACCAGACCGGACGACGTCCAGGAATCCTTCGCCTCCGCCAGCCAAAGAAAACGGTGCGACACACCGAACTCCACCGACGACCACGGCCGCACGGAGACATGGTATTCCGGCGAGTTCAGGTTGGCCCGAGCCACCGCGCCATAAATGCCCGTCGGGCCAAATTCGAACCGTCGCGCCCCATAGAGCGTATCGAAACGCCCGTTCCGGGCGTCGCCCGGCGTGGGGTCGCCCGAGGCGTAGTCGTAGCGAAGTCCGAGTCGTGGCTTCCACGGGATTTCGAAGGTGTAACCCACCGCCGCATGCTGGAAATGAGCGAAGTGATCCAGCGACGGCGAGCCAGGCAAAATCCGCTCCTGCGATTCACCCGCTTGAAAGGTCGATTCCACCTCGAAATCCCACTGACCCGCCTTCGGTTCGCGGTAGAGCCGAACGCCCGGCGTGTGTAAATCCCTCGCCCGGGTTCGAAGCGTCGGCTCGTCGTGAAGATAAAAATAATAGGCTTCCAACCGCATGCGCCATGGCAGTCCCGGAACATCCCCATAAACACCCCCGAACTGGGTGTCGAAGGATTGCGAGTCGAGAACGATGTCGTTGTCCAACAGCGACTGCCGATCCTCCGGGAGCCGTCGGACCGGTAAAAAATAGAAACCACGAACCCAGCCCCCGCCCTCCGCTTGCCAGAGCCAATCAACCCCGGTGAAGGCATTGATGGTGTTCCGGTAGGCATTCCGAGCCACCAGCCGCCGATTGCCCAGGTCCAGCGTCTCCCGCCCCACCCGAATCGTGTTGGTCCCGCCGGGAATCAAATCCTTCGCATCCCACCGCGCATGCGCCTGGATCACATCCAGCGCGTTGACCATCGTGGTGTCGATCGGAGAACCCGCGTCCGAGAGGTATTGCCGGGAATCCTGCAGTTCCACCAAAACCGCGCCCGGCTCTGCCTTGAATTGGGTCAGCAACAGGGTCCGCATGGCATACGCCTGATCACTCCCATTTCGACCCAGGCGAAACTGGCCATCCAACCCTTCGTACCGGGACCGGTGCTCGCCGCTGATTTCCAGCCAATCAGGAAGCCGTAACGCCGTCGTCAACCGCCATGGCAGCGCAGGTGCCGCTGCGTCAGCCGCCATCCATATCAAAGCCATCCGCATCGCAAGGAATCGGAGGCCCCACCGCATCGCAACGCCGGCATCGACCTTCCAAGCACCCACCCGTTCCCTCACCCCAACACCAACACCCGGCGGCGACTCCAACGCGACTTCGGCACGGCTGCACAAATCGTCGTCGTGGGATCCGCGTTCGGAATCATTCATGGGGCAAGGACGCGAGTGTTTCGCCAAACGGGAGTTCATCGCAAGCCGCAGGCCTTCCACGACCCATCCAGCGTGCCGGTAGCGGCGGGCGTCCCGCCTGCCGTAGAGGGGGGCGTCTCGCCCCCCGGACTCCCCGGTTCAAGGCCCGCGAGCAGGTCGATTTCGAACAGTTGGCTTCCCATGAGCCGCCCCGCGTCCTCGCCTCCTCGTGCGGCCGATGCTCCGCCGCCCTGCCGACGCCTCCATTCCGCCCCACCCCGATAGCAAGAAAGGGCCAGAGGTGGGCAAGAAGTGATTAGCCCGCCCCGCCATCGTTCCGCCTAGGGTCTTCCCGTTCGCGAACGGATCGCGATGACCGCCATGAAGGTGGCGTCTGAGGTGGTGTTCAACCTCCCCAAAGCACGCCTTCCACGAGTCAAACCGATCCGACAGTGGTGATTGTTGCGTCGCAACTCTCGCCCTGACGCGAACCGCCCCGCTCATGCGCTCGGTACTCCAGCCCCAACCTCCGACCGGCACCCTCGCCGGTGGCCTGAGAATGGCCCCTGCCGTTCCAGAGTTGGACCGCGCCATCCCCGCCCAGACCTCAGCCCCAGCCTGCCATCATTGTGGCGAACCTTGTGCCTCGGGAGGCTTCGAGGCTGAAGGGCACTCCTTTTGCTGCCTGGGCTGCCAAACCGTGTTTGGCCTGTTGCAGGAAAGCGGTTTGTCGGACTTTTACAATATCGCCGCCCGCCCCGGGAAGCGGGTCGACGCATCAGCGCAGCCGGAACGCTGGGCCTACCTGGACGATCCCTCCGTCGCCGCCAAACTGCTGGATTTCAGCGACGACAAAATCGCCCGGGTCACTTTTCAAACCCCTGCCATTCATTGTGTAGCGTGCGTCTGGTTGCTGGAGAACCTCTTCCGACTCCATCCCGGCATCGGACGGTCCCGCGTTAATTTCGCCCGGCGCGAAGTCTCGATCACCTTCACCCCGCAGCGCGCCAAGCTTTCCGAACTGGCCGGCCTGCTGTCCCGCATCGGGTACGAACCATCGCTCACCCTCGCGGAACTCGATCGCGAAACCACCTCGCCACGAAGCCGGCTCGGCTTGCAGGTCGGGGTCGCGGGGTTTGCCTTCGGGAACATCATGCTCTTCAGCCTGCCGCTCTACCTGGGGCTGGATAGCGCGACCGGCCCCATGTTCCGCTCGCTGTTCGGGTGGCTCAGCCTCGCCCTCGCCCTGCCGGTCGTGACCTTCAGCGCCAGCGATTATTGGCGCTCGGCCTGGGCCAGCCTGCGACAACGCACCCTCACGCTCGACGTCCCCATCGCCGCCGGCCTCGCCGCTCTCTACGGCCAAAGCGCCTGGGAAATCCTGTCCGGGCACGGCGAAGGCTATCTCGACTCCCTGGCCGGTCTGGTGTTCTTCCTGCTCTGCGGCCGCGCCTTTCAACGTAAAACCCACGAACGCCTCGTCTTCGACCGAGATTACAAGGGGTTCTTCCCCCTCGGCGTCGTCCGTCATGCCGCATCCGGTGAAGAAACCGTCTCGATTTCGCAGCTGCAGGTCGGCGATCGCCTACGCGTCCGCCACGGTGAACTCGTCCCTGCCGACGCCCGACTCCTCTCCGGCGAAGGCCTCATCGATTACTCCTTTGTCACCGGTGAATCCGAACCCGTGTCCCGTCAGCCTGGCGACCACCTCTACGCCGGCGGGCGCCAGGTCGGTGGCGCCGTCGAACTGGAAACCGTCAAACCCGTCTCCCAGAGCTACCTGACCTCGCTCTGGAACGACGAGGCGTTTCGCAAAGGACGCGACGACACCTTCAACACCCTCACCAACAGCTACAGCCGGCGCTTCACCCGTCTCGTGCTCGTCGTGGCCGTGGCGGCCGTCCTGGGCTGGGTCGCCGTTGGCAATCCCGCCCGCGGTCTCAAAGCGTTCACCTCCGTCCTGATTGTCGCCTGCCCTTGCGCCCTCGCCCTGGCCGCCCCGTTCACCCTCGGCACCGCCCAGCGCCTGCTCGCTCGGCGCGGGGTTTGCCTGCGCAACGGCCAGGTCGTCGAATCCATCGCCAAAGTCGATGCCATCGCCCTCGACAAAACAGGCACACTCACCGCCGCCCACACCACCGAGATCCGATTCCACGGCGACACCCTCTCCCCCCACGAAACAGCCGTCATCGCGGCCCTCTGCCGGCACTCGGCCCACCCGTACTCACGCCGACTCGCCCAACTCGCCCCACCTGGCCCCGCCCCAGAGGTCACTGAATTCTCCGAAACCACCGGGGCCGGCCTGAGCGGCCGAGTGGAGGGCCAACCCGTGCTCTTGGGTTCGCCAGCCTGGCTCGTTCGGAACGGCATCGAAATTCCAGCAGATTCCCCTTCCACCGCCACTGTCCTCATCGCCTTGGGAGGGCGGTTCCGGGGCGCTTTCGCCCTCGACAACACCCTGCGCCCCGAGATCGACCAGTTGCTTCAACAATTGGGAAAACGCTTCGAACTCGCTCTCATCAGCGGTGACAACGCCCGCGAACGAGCCCGGTTCGCCGGCCTCTTCGGGGAACAGGCGAATCTCCATTTCAATCTCAGCCCCCAGGACAAACTCGGCTTCATCCGAAGCCTCCAGGCCCGTCGCCGAACCGTCATGATGGTCGGCGACGGCCTCAACGACGCCGGAGCCCTCCGACAGGGCGATGTCGGCGTCGCCGTGGTCGAGGGCGTCGGCAAGTTCTCGCCCGCCAGCGACGTCATCCTGGATTCGCCGATGGTGTGCCGCCTGGGTGACATCGTGGACTTCTGCCGACGCGCCACGACCATCGTGCGCGTCAGTTTCGGCATCTCCGCAGCCTACAATGCGGTCGGCATCGCCATTGCAGCGGCCGGAATCCTGTCCCCCCTGGTCTGCGCGATCCTGATGCCGCTCAGTTCTGCCACCGTCGTCCTATTCGCCGTAGGCGCCACCACCTGGGCCGGGAGCCGACACGGCCTGCGAAACCTTTCCGAACCGACCCAACCTCCGACACCAACCCAACCCTGACCCATGGAAGTCCTCATTCTACTGATAGCGGCCAGCCTCGCCCTCGCGGGCGGCTTCCTGCTGGTCTTTTTCTGGGCCACCCGGAACGGCCAGTTCGATGACACCACCACACCCGCCATGCGCATCCTGACCGACGACCCGCCCGTTCAACCTGCACCCGCTTCTCCACTGCCTCAGAACCCCCAATAACTCATGAACGTCGAAACCTTCCGTTACGATAACAAGATCGTCCGGGCCTTCGCGATCGCCTGCGTGGTGTTCGCGATCGTGGGCATGTTCGCCGGCCTCCTCGCCGCGATCCAGCTGTTCTACCCGGCCGCCAACCTCAACCTCCAATACACGACGTTCGGCAGACTCCGCCCGCTCCACACCAATGCCGTCATCTTCGCCTTCGTCGGCAACGGCATGTTCATGGGCATCTACTACTCGCTGCAGCGGCTCTGCAAAGCCCGCATGTTCAGCGACACCCTCAGCTGGCTGAATTTCTGGGGGTGGAACGGCATCATCGTCGCCGCCGCAGTCACCCTCCCCCTTGGCCTCACCACCAGCAAGGAATACGCCGAGCTGGAATGGCCCATCGACCTCGCCATCGCCGTCGTTTGGGTGATCTTCACGGTCAATCTGATCGGAACGATCCTGAAACGCCGCGAGAAACCCAGTTACGTGGCGCTCTGGTTCTACATCGCCACCGCCCTCACCGTCGCCGTCCTCCACATCGTCAACTCCCTCGAGGTGCCGGCCGGTCCCTGGAAGAGCTACTCGATCTACGCCGGCGTCCAGGATGCCCTGGTCCAATGGTGGTACGGCCATAACGCGGTCGCCTTCTTCCTCACCACGCCCTACCTGGGCCTGATGTACTACTTCCTGCCCAAGGCCGCCGATCGCCCGGTGTTCTCGTATCGGCTCTCCATCATCCATTTCTGGGCCCTCATCTTCCTCTACATCTGGGCCGGCCCTCACCATCTCCTCTACACCGCCCTGCCCGACTGGGCCCAGTCCCTCGGCATGATCTTCTCCGTCATGCTCGTCGCCCCCTCCTGGGGCGGCATGCTCAACGGCCTCCTCACCCTGCGCGGCGCGTGGGACAAGGTCCGCCGCGACCCCGTGCTGAAGTTCCTCGTCGTCGCTGTGACGGCCTACGGCATGTCCACGCTGGAAGGCCCCGTGATGTCGATCAAGAGCGT
>CAUJJW010000122.1 GCA_963205105.1 Verrucomicrobiota bacterium
ACCACTGCAACTCGGTGGTGCAGAGCCCGGTGTATTTCGCGGATCAACCGTTCGGCGGTTTCTTCGGGTCCGGCGCGGTTCGCATGCCGTTCTTTTTCGCGATGAGCGGTTTCATGCTGATCCTGGTGCATGGCGGCGACATCGGGCGGCCGGAACGGTTGCGACGTTACGTTTTGGGCCGGTTCACGCGGATTTACCCGACGTATTGGGCGGTGCTGGCCCTGGTGATCCCGGCGTATCTGGCGCGTGCGGAGCTTGCGGCCGGGGCGCAGCCGGTGACGGTCTGGACCGTGCTGGGGGCTGTTCTCCTGCTTCCCCAGGCCTCGGTACCCTTCCTGGTGGTGGCATGGACGCTTCAAAGCCTGATGATTTTCTACGCGGTGGCGGCCCTGGCGATCTGGCGGCGTTGGGTGGGTGCGGTGGCGTTTGTTCTGTGGCAGGGAGCGGCGCTGGGGGCCTTGATGTTCCATGTTCACCCTGGGTTTCCCGCGGGTTTCTTCCTGCAGACCTTGTCGCTGGACCTGTTGCTGGGCGGCCTTGCCGCGGTGGTGGTGTCCGGCGACGGGGTCCGCAACCCGGTTCCCTGGCTCGTCACCGGATCGGCCTATCTCGGTGTTTCACTGGTCCAGGAATTCCGAGGCCACCCGCTGTTGCCGTTCGACTGGCCCATTGTGGCGAATGGCGCGGCGGCCTCGGTCGTGTTGGTGGGGATGGCGGTCTGGGAGCGGTCCCAACCGGCGCCGGTGCGTGTCCCCCGCCTGTTGCTGGCGTGTGGTGCGGCGTCCTACTCGATCTTCCTCATCCATTACCCGCTGTTGTCGGTTCTCTCGAAGGTGGGGAAGGCCGCCGGCTTGGGGCGCTGGTTGAGCGGTGAGATCATTTTCGTGCTGTTTGCGTCGGTCTGCGTTCTGGCCGGTATCGTTTTTCACCGGTGGGTGGAGCAGCCGTTGACCGCCTGGGTGCAGACACGGGTGGGATTGGGCCGGCGTTCGGTGGGTGCACCGGTGGCGGCGGGTTTGGGTACGATGGAGGGAACTCGGGAATGAACGACGAGGTCGACTGGGAACATTCGTTTGAGGCATCGACGCCCGGTCCGGCGCCGACGGCCACGGTCCAGGCATCGGCCGGACCGGTGACTTCCGAGAAACTGCACCATGTGCTCAAGGACGTGTTCGGTTACGGTTCGTTCCGGCCGCTGCAGGAATCGATCATTCGAGATTCGCTGGACGGGAAGGATGTGTTTGCGCTGCTGCCGACCGGGGGAGGCAAGTCGTTGTGCTACCAATTGCCGGCCCTGGTTCGGCCGGGATTGACGGTGGTGATTTCGCCGCTGATCGCGCTCATGAAGGATCAGGTGGACGCCCTGCACGCCAACGGTGTGGCGGCGACCTTCCTGAATTCGACGTTGAGCGAGAGCGAACGCCGGACGCGGTGGCGGGGCCTGCATACCGGGGCGTACAAGCTGCTCTATCTCGCACCGGAACGCCTGATTCTGGGAACCATGCCGGACGAACTCGCCCGCTGGGGCGTCGCCTGCGTGGCGGTCGACGAAGCCCATTGCATCAGCGAATGGGGTCATGATTTCCGTCCCGAATACCGGCAGATCGGCGCCTTGCGCGAACGATTTGCCCAGGTGCCGTTCCTGGCGCTGACGGCGACGGCTACCGAGCGGGTGCGCAGCGACATCCTGGGTCAGCTGCATCTCCGCGATCCCGCGACGTACGTCGCCAGTTTCAATCGGCCCAACCTGGTCTATCGGGTCCTCCCGAAGTCCCAGCCCAGCCAGCAGGTGATCGGGTTTCTCAAGGACCGAAAGGGCGAGGCCGGCATCATCTATTGCGCGAGCCGGGCCGGTGCCGATGCGCTGGCAGCGCGCCTGGTGGAAGCCGGTATTCCGGCGGGGGCCTACCATGCCGGGCTGGAGAAGGCGGACCGAGAAAAGGCCCAGGACCGTTTCCTGCGCGATGAGATCCGGGTGGTCTGCGCCACCATCGCGTTCGGCATGGGCATCAACAAACCCAACGTCCGCTTTGTCCTTCACCATGACCTGCCCAAGAACCTCGAAGGGTATTATCAGGAAACCGGTCGGGCGGGTCGCGATGGCCTTCCCGGTGAATGCCTCCTGCTCTTCAGCGCCGGCGATGTCGTGAAGCAGCAGGGATTCATCGAGGAAAAAACCGACGCTCGCGAACAACAACTGGCGCGCGAACAGCTCCGGCAGATGGTTCATTACGCCGAATCCTCCCAATGCCGACGGGCCGCGTTGCTCGGGTACTTCGGGGAAACCTTCGGCTCCGACAATTGCGGGGCCTGCGACAACTGCCTGTCCCCCCGGTCGTCCTACGACGGCACGCTCGCCGCCCAAAAACTCCTGAGCTGCGTCTACCGGGTGCGCCAGAAGTCCGGCTTCGACTTTGGCCTGAATCATCTGGTCACCGTCCTCACCGGCGGGGACGTCGACCAAGTCAAGCGCTACGGGCACGACCAGATTTCAACCTTCGGCATCGGGAATGAACACTCCCGCAACGAATGGGGCGCCATCGCCAGGGAACTGATCCGACTGGGCTTTCTCCAACAGAATTCCGGTCAGTTCCCCACCGTGGGTCTCACCCCGGAAGGCCTCGCCGCCCTCAAGGACCGCCGCCGAATCCCGCTCACCCGCCCCTTGGAGAAACCTCGCACCCGCTCCCACCGCGCCGGCGAAATCGAGTGCGACGAGTTGTTGTTCGAGAAATTGCGCATGCTGCGTCGTCGGTTGGCCGAGGAGCAGGGGGTTCCGCCCTACATCGTCTTTGGCGACGTCACCTTGCGCACCATGGCGCGGGACTACCCGGAAACCGCCTCGGAGATGCACGAGGTCACGGGCGTGGG
>CAUJJW010000123.1 GCA_963205105.1 Verrucomicrobiota bacterium
GTCCCGCCTGCCGTAGAGCCGGGCATCTTGCCCGACGGAAAACGTTGGAGATGTCGTTGAGGCAGGATCCGGGGACATCCGGGGGGCGAGACGCCCGCCGCTACGGAGGCGCGGTTCATGGAGAGACTCGTTGGCGAAGGCGCCATGCCCACCGACCATGAACCCGGGGAGGCGGTGGGATTACGATGAGGATTAGGAGTACGATGACGAGGGGAGGGCAGGTTCATGGAGAGCCACCTGTTCCAAAGATTGGACACGTATTGGGACCATGAACCGGGGCGCGAGGGGTGGAGCGAGCGGCCCTCATCCCGGCCTTCTCCCGGAGGGAGAAGGAGACGATGCGCCGCGGGTTTCGGAGGGCCAAGCCGGGCGTTGGCTGGTGCGATTTGCGACGGCTCGGAAGGGCGTGGTCTAGGCATGTCGCAGAGGGTAGGACGCGACACCCTCTCCCCCCGGGAGAGGGTTGGGGTGAGGGAGCCCGTTTCATCCCTCGCGACGGCTTGCATGGGAAGGCTCATGGTTCGTGCGGGCTTCGGGTCAGTTCAGGTAAATGAACTCGTTGGCGTTGAAGAGGGCGTGGCTGAGGTCGGTCCAGACGTCGAGATCCGCCCGTGACGCGTGCAGGTTCCGGAGTTCGGCCAGGGACTCCAGGCACGCACGGAGTTCCTCGTTCGAAGGTGGGCGGGCGTAGGCGGTTTCGAACATCCAGTTCAGCCGCCCTTCGTCGTCGGCGGCCGGCAGCGTGCGCAACACGCGCCCGGCCCAGAACCGCGCCTGTTGATGCAGGAACGGATCGTTCATCAGGACCAGCGGTTGTCCGGGAACGTTGGTGGTGTTCCGACGGCCCACCGTGCTGAAGGGCGTGGGCAGGTCGAAGGCCACCATCATGGTCGGCAGGAAATTGCGAGGCACCGCGGTGTAAATGCTGCGTCGACCTTCGCCATCGAGCGGGCCACTTCGGTCCGGGCGTCCGCGTCCGATGATGAACTCGGTGAGGTGGACGGGCACGGGTGGGCCGCCGAGACGCGCATCGAAGCGGCCGGAGACGACCAGCACGGCATCGCGGATGGCTTCGCCTTCGAGCCGCCGGATGGGCATGCGATGAAGCAGGGTGTTGCCTGGATCGATTTCGGCGGCCCGACCGGTCGCCGCTCGGCTGCTCTGGGCGAACGTGTCGGTGAGCACCAGTCGGCGGATCATGCGCTTCACCGACCAGCCGTCCTGGTGCACGAACAGCCAGGCGAGGTGGTCGAGAAGCTCTGGATGGGACGGGCGTTCGCCGAGGAATCCGAAGTTATCCGGCGTGGCCACGATGCCGCGGCCAAAGACGTGCTGCCACAGGCGGTTGACCATCACCCGGGCGACCAGCGGGTTCGCCGGGTCGGTGAGTTGTCTCGCGAGTTCGGCCCGACCGCTGGTGGCGGATTCCCGGACCGGTTCAGATCCAAACGCCGACGGCAGGCTGCGGGGCGCGACTTCGCCCGGGCGGGTGGGTTTGCCGCGGATCAGCAGGCGTTCGTCGACGCCGGTGCCGTCCATCCAGGAGATGGCGGTCCTCGAGGACCAGGGTGTGCGGCGGGCGAGACCGTCGACTTCGCGGGCATACTCGGCGGCGCTTGCCATGAACCGTGCCTCCGTAGCGGCGGGCGTCCCGCCTGCCGTTGAGGGGGGCGTCTCGCCCCCCGGAATCCCCGGTTCATGGGCGGGGAGCAGGTTGGAATCGAACAGGTGGCTCTCCTGGGAGCTGGGCTCGTTGAGAAGGGAGCGGTTTTGGACCAGCCAATCGGCGAGCGACGCCAGTTGAGGTTCCTCCTTCAAGGTGTCCGTGCCGAGTCGTTCAAGAGCACGCGTGAGATCGGCGAGCAGGCTCTCCAGCAGCGCTCCGATCGAGTTGGCGGAAGGTGGCGGTGGCCAGGCGGTGGAGGGCAGTCCGGCGGGTTTCTCGGGTGACTCAACAACGAGGAGCACATCGAGCGCGCCGTCGCTGTCCGGCGCAAACTCCAGATGGGCGCGGTGTCCGGCGTAGGCGGTGAGATCGTGGGTGACCCAGGTGGGTTCCAGGCCGCCGTCGAAGCTGGCGACGAGTCCGCCGTGCAAGGGGCCGGCGACCATGATGTGGGAATCGACGCCGGCGTAGACCCGGGTTTTGCCGCGGATGAGGTAGTGCAGGCGGCCTGAGGCGAGTTCGACGGTGGGCGTTCGCAACATGCGCCCGGAGCGTGCGGTGGCGGCGTGGGAACCGGCTTCGGCTTCGTTGCCGGGTTCGAGCGACAGTCGATTCCAGAACGCATCGCGGCTGGCGGCGCCGTAAGTCATCACGCGGACGATGGGTTGGGACACGTTGGTGCCGAGCACGAGGTCGCCGGCGGAGAGCGGGCGGAGGCCAAACCCTGGACCATCGGTTTTCCACGGGGTTTTTCCAGGGGTCGTGAAGTCGGCGACGACCCGGGCGTGGGCGGGGAGTGTGAAGGGGGCGGGGCGACCGGTCGTCTCGGTCGGGCCCAAGGGTTGCGGCTTCCCTGCGAGGCGTTCGGCGACGTGGTGCAGGGGGTGAGATCGATTTGTGGCGGCGGACTGCAGCTGGTTCGTCCAGGCGGCCAGGGTGGGGGACGGAATGCCGCGGGTTTGAACGATGTCCTGCCAGGTTCCGCCTTGCAGCGCGGCGTGGGCGGCGAGGAGGGCATTGGTGAGGGAGGCGAGGCCGGGTTTCAACGTGGCGGCGAGCTCCGCGGCGATGGCACCACGGTTGCGGCTGCGGAGCTCCTCCAGGTCCTGGGCGGCGCGGGCGTGTTGCTCCATGGTTTCGAAACGGACCTGGCGGTAACTCGAACCGAGGATGAAGCCCGAGAGCGCGTAGTAATCGTGCTGCGAAATGGCGTCGAACTTGTGGTCGTGACAGCGGGCGCAGGCGACGGTGAGACCGAGGAAGGTTTTCGAAAGCACATCGACCTTGTTGTCGACGCGCTCGCATTCGTCCTGGCGGATGTCCACGGGGCTGTGGACTTCCTCGCCGAGAAACGCCCAGCCGGTTCCGAGCACGGATTCGTTGGCACCCGTGGCGGCATTGAGGCGCGGGGGCAGGAGATCGCCGGCGACGTGTTCGGCGACAAAACGGTCGTAGGGAACGTCGTCGTTGAGGGCGCGGATGAGGTAGTCCCGGTACTGCCAGGCGTTGGGGATGAGGAAGTCGCTTTCGTGGCCGCGCGATTCCGCGTAGCGGACGAGATCCATCCAGTGACGCGCCCAGCGTTCGCCGAAGTGCGGGGATTGCAGGAGGACATCGACGATGCGTTCGCGTTTGGCGGGGGAGGAGTCGCCGAGGAAGGAACGAACGGTCTCGGGCGAGGGGGGAAGTCCGATGAGCGCGAAGTGAACGCGGCGCAGCCAGGTGCGGTCGTCGGTGGGCGGGGCGGGTGCGATGCCTGCGGCTTCGAGCCGGGTGCGGAGGAAGCGATCGACGTCCGTGGTCGCCGCGCTGCGGGCGGGGGTGGGGACGGGTTGGCGGGCGGGAACCTGCCAGATCCACGGGAGACGCTCCTTGCGTTCAGTGAGGTCGAAGGACTCGGCGGCGGTCACGTGGAGGGCCTGGAAGGCGAGGGCCAGGAACGTGTACGCTACCGATCTGCTCACCGACCTTGAACCGGGGACTCCGGGGGGCGAGACGCCCCCCTCTACGGCAGGCGAGACGCCCGCCGCTACGGACGCACGGTTCATGGAGAGGAGCGTTTTCCAGAAATTGGACACGTATTGGGACCATGAACCGGGGCGCGAGGAGAGGAGCGGGCGGCCCTCATCCCGGCCTTCTCCCGGAGGGAGAAGGAGAATCGTCGCCGCGTGGTTCGATGGGTTGAGCATGGCGTTGGCTGCGGCGATTCGAGACGGCTCGGACGGACGGGGTTCAGGCATGTCGCTGAGGGCAGGACGCGACACCCTCTCCCTCCGGGAGAGGGCCGGGGTGAGGGAGCCCGTTTCAACCCTCGCGATGGCTCGCATGGGGAGGTTCGACCATGAACGTGGTCGGAATCCGGGGGGCGGGACGCCCGGCTCTACGGCAGGCGGGACGTCCGCCGCTACGGAGGCGCAGTTCATGGGTGGATTGGGATGGCTTGGGCAGGCTAGTGAAAAGCCCATGGGCTTGAGAACGAATTCTTGGGCAGGAAAACGAAACGCCCGCCGGGTTTCCCACGGCGGGCGTTGAATCGTGAAGCGTCCAGCGACGCGTCTGCTCGGCCGGATCAGCGGCGGAGGCGGAAGAAGGTCGCCGTTCCGGAGGTGGGCACGGTGACGATGGTTTGTCCGCCCTGGGTGGTGGGGGTGGCGGTGACGGTGGCCCAGGGGCCTCGAACTGCCGCAGCGGATTCGAGCACGGCGGAGGTCACCGAGCTGGGCCAGCCGATTTCGACGCCGGCCGCGACCTTGCGCACGGTGAGGCTCACGTCGCTGCTGGGCACGGGGGCGAGGGGTTGGGCGAAGTCGACCCAGGCGAAGTAGAAGTCGGTGTCGCGCAGCGGGAAGGTGTCGAAGGCGCCACTGGCGTTGACGGTGCGGGATTCGACGATGAACTGGCCGTCGATGAATTCGTAGGAGAGCGAGGCGTCATCGGCCACGGCGGGGTTGCTGGCGAGGAAACCGGCATTTTGCAGGAGGAGCATGCCGCTCGTTCCCGTCTTGCCAGGGAGGTTGATGGCGTAGCGACCGGCGGCGAGGCGGGTCACGGTGGATTCGCCAGCGCTCTTGAGCTTGGCGCCGGTGGTGCCACGGATATGTCCGCCGACCAGACGGGCCGCGTCGTACGGCACGTAGACGAAGGCGAACTGGGATTTGTCGGCGTCGATGTAAGTCTCGGGGGAAAGATCATCGTCGTCGGCGCGGATGGCGACGACCCAACCGGAGCCATCGGCCTTGGGGGCCGCGGTGACGATGCCGCCGCGGTTGTCATTGCCCTCATGGTTGGAGGTGGTGAAGACCATGCCGTCCTGGAGGGCGTTGACACCGGGCAGGGCAAGGGTGGCCAGACCGCCCTTGGTGCCGTCGGCGAGGTCATCCCACTTGAGGATTTCGTCGGCGGAATTCTTGGCGGAGGTCAGCTTGCCGAGGGCGGGTCCGTAGGTGGCCTGGCGGTACCAGGCGGCGGGGCTGATGGTGGCGTTGGCGAAATAACCGCCGATCCAGCCCTGATCGAACGGGAACCAGGCGAGGGCGATGTCGATGTTGCCTTCGCGGAGAAACGCGGGGCTCGCGCCCTCGGGGAGTTTTTCCGCGCGTTCGCCAAGTTTGCCGATGGAAATGTAGATGTCCTGATTGCGGAACACGCCGTCGAGCATGCTGTAGCCGCGGCGGGAGGAGCCTTCGGTGGTGATCCAGCAGAAGCCATGGAAGGCGGAGGAGCCGTCATTCCATTCGGCCCGATTGCGTCGGACGGTCCCCAGAACGACGCCTTTCTCCAATGCCGGGTACCAGGCCTGGGCGGGGCCGGCGTTCGGGTCGGTCACCGCGGTGTTGTAGTTGGGACCGTAGGGACCGGTGTTGCTCAGGCCCGCCACGGGATCGCTGGGGCCGATGTTGACGTCCATGTCCCCCTGGTTGAAGCCGGGAGCCGTCCACGGGATGGGACCGGAACCTTCCGCCGAGACGATGATCTCGTTGCGGGTACCGGTGTTGTAGAGGAAGGGGGCGCCGCTGCTGTTGAGGCCGTTGGCAGGCACTTCGAGCTTCCAGTTCACCGCGGTGACGGTGGCGTTGGGATACGTGCCGGGAGCGCGGGTGCCGGCGGGCTCGTTGTCGACTGTGGTCGGGGGAATGACCGGGACATCCCGGTAGTCGGAGTAAACGGCCGTCGCCCGGAGGGTGTCGTCCTCGCTGGGGCTGACATGGGCCACGGTGCTGATCCCCACCTTGAGGGCGGCCGGGAACTCGTTGGTGTCGGTGAGCACGGACGACAGCACGCTCCAGGCGTTGGAATTATTGCTGAAGAACGTGGTGAAGCGGGACCCTTCGCGTTTGAGGCGAAGCCAGACGTCGGGGTAGGGGGTTTCGCCGCGGGTGTTCCCGGTGGGGCGGTCCGGCATGTCGTCGGTGCCGCCGTCCTGAGCGGGGCGGTAGATCGATTCGAAGGTGTTCTTCGATTCATCGGGCAGCGCATTGACCTGAACGTTGGGAGCGCCGGGGGTCAGGTTGCCGCGGGCCATGAGGGACGCCTTGGCGGAGTCCTGCTGGCCGGCGTCTGCCACATCCAGCGAGATCACGCGAACGGCGATGTCGAAGTCGCCGGTCTTGTCTTCGTGGAGGTAGGTGAAGGAGTCCTCGTTGCCCCAGGTGTCGTTGCCGCCGGCGACGACGGTGAACGAGCCGTCGGCGGCCGTGGTGACGGTGCTGACGATGGGGTTGTTGATGTCGGCTTTGGTCAGGCGTCCTGCGGCGTCGGCCGCCTGGGTGGCCGCGGAAGGAAGCAGGGCCAGTACGATGGCGCTGCGGATCAAGGAACGTTTCATGGATCGAATAAGACGACGGATCGTGACGGTTGATCGGAGGCGGGGCAATGGCGCGTGTGTCAAGTTTCGGCGACTTCATCCCAGAATCATGTCCCTGGTTGTGTCCGGTTGCGGAACGTGGGTGGGTGGTGGCGAGACGACTGCCGCGATGGAGGCCCGGTGGGCCGAAAGAGCGGAAGCCCATGGCGTGAGCGATGGGCTTTGATCTCGGCACCCCATCCGGGCTGGGAAACCCCTCGATTCTTCGGTAGCGGCGGGCGTCCCGCCTGCCGTAGAGCCGGGCATCTTGCCCGGCGGATGGGGTGATCGGAGTGGCGGGGCGAAGATTGTCTCCCTTCCGGGGGGCGGGACGCCCCCCTCTACGGCAGGCGAGACGCCCGCCTCTACCGACGCGTGGTTCTTGGAGTGGGTGTGACTTCTCGGCTGGTTGTTCGTCGCTGATTCGGCTCAGGTTTTGGCATGGGCACGGAAATGTTTCGATTGGATGGGAAGGTGGCGTGGATCACGGGTGGGACTAAAGGGCTTGGCCTTCAGATGGCGCACGCCCTGGCAGGCGTTGGGGCGAATGTGGCGATCAACAGCCGGAACGCCGCGGAGGCGGAATCGGCGGCTCAAGCGATTCGGGAGAAACACGGAGTCCGCACGTATGGTGGGGGTGCGGATGTGACGTCGGCGGATGAGGTGGCTCGGTTGGTGGCATCGGTGAGCGCGGCGTTGGGGCCGGTCGACATCCTGGTGAACAATGCGGGCATCAACATTCGGAAGCCGACGGTGGACCAGACGGATGAGGACTGGCAGCGGGTATTGAACACCAACCTGACCGGGCCGTTTTTATGCAGCCGGGCGGTGTTGCCGGGCATGGTTCAACGGCGGTGGGGACGGGTGATCCACCTGTCGTCGATGCTGGGATTGGTGGGATTGGCGGGGCGACCGTCCTACAGCGCGACCAAGGGGGCGTTGGTGTTACTGGCAAAGACCCAGGCGCTGGAGGTGGCGCACGCCGGGGTCACGGTGAATGCGATTTGTCCGGGACCGTTCGGCACGGAGATGAACAAGCCTTTGTTGGAGGACCCGAAGAAGTACGCCGACTTCGTGTCCCGCATTCCGTTGGGTCGGTGGGGGGAGATGTCGGAGATCGACGGCGTGGTGGTGTTTCTGGCGTCGCCAGCGTCGAGCTTCGTGACGGGCACGACGCTGGTGGTGGACGGCGGGTGGACGGCTCAGTGAGC
>CAUJJW010000124.1 GCA_963205105.1 Verrucomicrobiota bacterium
GCTTCTTGATCAGCGTGTAGTAGTCGGTCAGGCCAGGATCGATCGCAAAGCCAATCACCGCCACCGGTATCCCGGAGGCGTCCTCCTTCCGGATGAACACCCGGTCCGCATCCGACGGAAACAGCAGCCGCGCCCGCTGAACCCGGTCACGAACTTCCCGGTAGGCGACATCCATGTCGGTGCCGCGCTTGAACCGAAGGAAGGCACCCGACGACCCTTTGGAAGAGAATGAATTCAGGCCGTCGATGCCGCGGACCGTGCTGAGTTCCTCCTCCAACGGGAGGGTGATCTTTTGAAGGACTTCCTCCACTGGCGCATCCTGCCAGGGAACGAACACCCGCAGGTTCTGCCCGGTGTAACCCCGTGGAAAGAGCTCCAGCGGAATGCCGACCGTCGCCACCACCCCGACGACGATGATGCTCATCAGGCAGACGAGCACCGCGATCCGGCGTCGCAGCGCTCCACGCGTCAGCGCCGACGCCAGTTCCTCCGCCCGATCCGGCGGCGGCGGAGCCGGTGGGTGGGTGGATTCAGGATCGGGTTTCAACATCGGAAAAATCCGGGGCTCGAAACCATCGACCACGGAAGTCCATGGCCATTCGGTAAAGGACAGGGATCACGACCAGCGTCAGCAGAGTCGAGGTCGCCAGTCCGAACATGACGGTGAGAGCGAGAGGCGTGCGCACCTCGGCGCCCTCCCCCAAGCCCAGAGCCATCGGCATCAGCCCGAGCACCGTGGTGCCCGTGGTGAGCAAAATGGGCCGCAAGCGGACTCGTCCTGCCGCGGCCACGGCTTCGGCAGGGCTCATCCCGCGTTCACGAAACTGGTTGGCGCAATCGACGAGCACGATCGCGTTGTTCACGACAATTCCAGCCAGGACGATCAGGCCGAGGAACACCATCACCGACACCGCCGTTCCGGTCAGAAGCAAGCCCACGACGCTCCCGAAGAACGCCAGCGGGATGGAAACCATGATGATCAGCGGTTGGATCAACGATTCGAACTGGGCCGCCATGATCACGTAGACCAGGAACAGGCTCAGCCCCAATGCCAGGAACAAACTGCCGCGTCCACGGTCCCATTCCTCGCTCTGGCCGCGAATCGCCAGATCCATGTCGACGGGAAGTTTCACGTCGTTTTGGAACACCGACCGAATGGTCTCCACCGCCGCCCCTAAGGAAGCACGACCCACGTTCGCCTGAATCACCGCCACCCGCTGACCATCCACCCGGCGGATCTCGCTCGGTCCCTCGCCCACCGCCAGATCGGCGACGGCCCTGAGTTGGATGGGGCGTTCCTCCCCCGGGTTGACGATCAGACGTCCGACGTCCTCGACCTGGGCCCGATCGATTTCCTCGAGGCGGACCAGGATGGGAATGCGCCGGTCCTTGAGATTAAACCGGGTGGCCTCGAAGCCCTTCACCAGATCGCGCACCTGCCGTGCCACCGTGCCGATGTTCAAGCCGTACAGAGCCAGCCGATCCCGGTGATAGGTGACCTGGATCTCCGGCGCACCCCGACGGAGGCTGGCTTCCACGTCCGCCAGTTCCGGCTTTTCCGCGAGCAACGCTTGAACCCGGGTGGAGACATCCTTCAAGGCCACCAGGTCGTCCGCCTGCAATTCCACCACAATGGGACGCTGGGAACTGAAGAGCACCGGACGCACAATTCGCACCATGGCGTCCGGGATGTTCGCGAAACGGGCACGAATCCGGTCCATGACCCGCTCCTCGGTGGCGGCGGGATCCGGGCCGGGCCGCAACACGATCTTGAACCGGGTGGAATGCTCCCCTTCGTCGGAGCGCTTGATGTTGGTGGCGTCGAATCCGAACGTCACCAGCACCGCCTCGATGTCGCCCAGGTCTTCGAGAATCGCCTTCTCGACCGGTGCCAGAATCGCCTCGGTCTCCTCCAGCGGTGTTCCGACCGGCAAATCGACCTCGACCGTGAACTCGCCCTGATGCACCTCCGGCAGCAGTTCCGTGTCCAAACGTCGGCCCCATTGCCAGGTCAGCCACGCGCAAACGCCCACGCACACCAGCACCGGCATCGGGTGCGTCAGCGTTTTCCGAATCCAGACCGGGTAACGGTTCTGAAGGTAATCCGCCAACGCACACGTCCAGCGGGCCGGTACACCCAAACCAACCCGCCCCACCCACCCCACCCCGGGACCGACCACCCGAACCACCACCCAGGCGATGCCCAGAAATATGCCCATCAGCAAACGCCCCACCAGCTCCAGCACCGTGGCCACCACCAATTGAACCAGGCCCCAAGGCAACGCCCAACGCGCGCGGGCCGGTGCTCGATCCAGCCACTCCGACCGAAACAGCCGCCAGGCAGCCAAGCCCTGAGCCTGACTCGTGGTCGGGTTCGTATTCTGGAACGCCATCGGACGCCGGCTCGCCAGCATGGGCACGAAGTAGACGGCCACCGCCAGCGACGCCAGGAGCGAGGTCACCACCGCCAGACTCAGATCCCCGAAGACCTGACCCGCGATGCCTTCCACAAACACCATGGGCAGGAACACTGCCACCGTGGTGAGCGTCGACGCCACCACGGCTCCGCTGACCTCCGAGGCCCCGCGGATCGCCGCGGTCACCATGTCATCGCCCTCCTCCCGGCAGCGAAAGATCGACTCCAACACCACGATGGAATTGTCCACCAGCATGCCCACCCCCAGGGCCAATCCGCCCAGGGACATGATGTTCAAACTCACTCCCAACAGGTGGAGTGGGGCGAAGGTAATCAGCAGCGACATCGGGATGCTGACGCCGATGATCGCAGTGGTCTTGAAGTCGCGGAGGAACAAATAGAGCACGATCACCGCCAGCAGCCCGCCGAAGATGGCCGCGTCGCGAACCTCGCGAATGCTGCTTTCGATGAAACCCGAGCGGTCGGCCACCACCCGAAGCGTAGCCCCCTCCTGGTCCGCCAGACGAAGGGCCAGAAGCGGCGGGCCATCACCACCCGGCTTCCCCGGACGCCCAAAGCTGTACCATGGCGTCGGTCCCGCCTCAGGTGCCTTGGCTTGGCCCACCGCCCGCATCACATCCGCGGCCACCGAAACAATGTTGGCATCCGCCTCCTTGTAGATGTCGATCTGGACACTCTCGGCACCCTGGGTCCGGGTGAGGATCTCCCGCTCCCGATGCGAACGGATCACTCGCCCCAGATCCTTGAGGCGGATTTCACGACCTTCCTGGCGGGTCACCACCGTCTCGGCGATCTGATCCAGGTTCTCGTACTCGTTCAACGCCCGGACCATGTATTCGGTCCGGCCTTCCTTCAGGGTTCCGCCGGCCACGTTGATATTCTCCTGGCGCAGCCGGTCGATGACCGTCTGCACGGAGATTCCGGTACGGGCGAGCGCCTCCTTCCTCAGGAGCACGTGGTATTCCTCCTCCAAGCCGCCCCGGATACGGACCGCCGCCACACCCTTGATCGGTTCGAGAGCTCGTTTGACCTGCAAATCCGCCAGCCGTCGAAGCCTCCGCAAACCCTGCTCCCCGGCATACCGGTCTCCCGTGCCGGCCAGGCTCAGTTCCATGATGGGATCCAGGGCGGGATCGAAACGCAGGATGAGCGGCCGCTCGGCTTCACGGGGCAGGAACACCAGATCCAGTTTCTCCAGCGCTTCCTGGGCGGCCTTCGACATGTCCGTGCCCCACAGGAATTCAAGCGTCACGTCACTCAACCCAGCCCGGCTGATGCTGGTCAGCCGGTTCAATCCGGCGAGCACGCCGAGAGCCTCCTCGATCGGACGACTGATCTCGTTTTCGACCTCCTGCGGTGCGGCGCCGGGATACTCCGTCCGGACGGTCAGGGTCGGGTAGGTCAACTCGGGCATCAACGTGACCGGCAGTCGTTGCAGGGAGAAGAAGCCGAACACCACGGTCGCCAGAAAGATCATCAGCACCGCCACCGGGCGATGGGTGACGAACGACGACCGTTTCGGAGAGGGAGCGGTCATGGCGCAGGGAAGCTCGCGAAGCGCCGGTCAGAGTTTGGCCGCCTGCGGACCGGAGGGGGCGTTCGTCGCGCCCGGTTCGGGGTCCTCAGGAAGCCGGACCAGGGCGCCGTCCTTGAGCCCCGTCTGGCCCGCCACCACCACCCGATCGCCTTCCTGGAAACCGGAAGCAGGCTCAACGTGGAGGCGGTCGCTCGCCAGGGGCTCGATCAGCAGACGCTGGACCTTCCGGTTCTCACCCAATCGGAAGGCGTAGGTCTGGTCGCCGTCCAGGATCAGGGCGCGCTTGGACAGCAGCACGGCGTCCGTCTTCTGGTTGAGGATCAGTTCGACGTCGACATACATGCCCGGCCGAAGCGGGCCGATCTCGTCGAATCCGAGGGTCACCTTGACCGTTCCTGACTTTGCGTCGACGACCGGGGCGATGCGGCGGACCCGGCCGGGGAACTCGCGGCCCACCAGGGCAGTGGCGGTGACCCGTGCCGGCTGATTGGTGGCGAGGCTGGAGAGGTTTTTCTCCGGCACATAAATCCGGGCCACGATGGATTCGAAGTCGACGATATCGAACAGGTGCTGGCCGTTGGCAACCAGATCCCCGAGCTTGACCAGGCGTCGCGAAATCACGCCGCGGAGCGGGGCACGGATGACGGTATGATCCAGCTCGCGCTGGGCCTCGGACAGCGCGAGCTCCAGCTGGCGAAGTTCGAAGTTCGCATCGGTGAAGACCTGGTCGCTGATGAGATTCTGTCGGTGAAGCGCCTCAAGTCGCTCGAACTCACGGCGGGATTTGGCGAGGGAATTCTCGGCCTTGGCCACCATCACCTGCTGGTTGGCATCATCCAACCGGACGAGAACCACCTCCGGCTCCACGGTGGTGCCCTCCTCGACCAGAAGTTCCGTCACCCGATTGGCGGTGCGCGCGAAGACTTTCACTTCCTGCTCGGCCTCCAAGGTGGCGAAGGTCCGCAGCGTGGTTTCGATGGGACCGCGTTGGATGGCGAGAACCTCGACCGGAATGGGGACCACCGCGTCCTTGTCCTTGGATTCGGGCTTTCCGGGTTTGCAGCCGACGAAACAGAATGCGATCGACGCCAGCACAAAGGGGACGCACGCCCACGGCATGCGCCTGCTGATGGTTCGAGGAATCATTCGAAATGGTGGGCCGAATACCCGACAGCCGGTCGGCAGGTTGCATCGAGTTTGGGTGCGGTGCGAGCCGCAATCAGGGGTCACGGTCGCCGATCCTGCGGCCGAAGCAGCGTCGGGGCGGCCGAATTGCCCTGCGGGATGGCCAGCACCTTGTCGACCCGATGCCGATCCATGTCCAGCACCTCGAAGACATAACCATGGGATTCGAACGTCTCTCCCTCCCTGGGAACACGTCCCAAGGTCTTGACCACAAACCCCGCCAGCGTTTGGTACTCCGAATGCCTCCCGCCCGGAAACTTGAATCCCGGCAACGCGCGTTCGACGGACTCAAGGTCGATCAAGGCATCAATGAGCCACGTTCCATCGTCGCGTTTCTTGACCTCGGGCTTGGCGCGCTCTCCCTGACTGGGAAACTCGCCCACGATCGCTTCCATCACGTCATTCAGCGTCACCAGACCGACGATGACCCCAAACTCGCTGGTCACCAAAGCGATGTGTTTTCCCGAGGTCTTGAAGGTCTCCACCAGTTGCAACACCGTCTGGGTCTCCGGCACCACCAGAGGCGGAACCACCAAGTCCTTGAGTCGAACCGGCAGATTCGCCGCAAGGTGGGCATAGATGGCCTTCACCGAGACCGTGCCCAGCGTGTGGTCGCGGCTGCCGGCATGCACCGGGAAGTGCGAATGGTTGCTGACCACGATCTTGTGCCAGACCTGCTCGTGCGGATCGTCCTGGTTCAACCAAATGACCTTCGGACGCGGCGTCATGATCTCCCGCACCGGCAGTTGGTCGAGTTCCAGAGCGCTGTGAACGATCTGGCTTTCCACGCGGTTGAACGCCCCCGCCCGAACTCCTTCCTGCATCAGAACCCGCACTTCCTCCTCCGAGACCACCGCCTCCTTCTCGGGCTTGAAACCCAATAGCCTCAGCAAGCCTTCGGTCGAAGCACTCAGAAACGTCACCAGCGGTGACGCCGCCCGCGACAGCCAGTTCATCGGGCCCGCCACTGCCATCGCGATTCCTTCCGGCCGGCTCAGCCCGAAGCGTTTCGGCACCAACTCACCCAGAATCAGCGAGAAATAGGTCAAAATCGCCACCACCACGCCAAAGGCGAGCTTGTCGGCATACGGTTGCAGAACGGCAATCTTCCCAATCGGAACCGCCAGCTTGGCGGCCAGCGTCGCACCGCCAAACGCTCCGGTGAACACACCCACCAGCGTGATCCCGATCTGGACGGTGGAGAGAAAGCGGTTCGGCGACTCCGACAACTCCAGCGCCGCTTTCGCTCCGGTGGCGCCCTGCTCCGCGAGCCGCCTCAACCGCGGCCGTTTCGCCGACACCACCGCGATCTCGGCCATGGCGAAGACCCCATTCGCCACAAACGCGCACAAGAGAATGATGATTTCGATGCCAACGCCACCCATACGATGGCATCAGCGTGCCGGGGCCATCCGGGGTTGGCGAGCGCCCTCGCTGAGCCAGCGATTCAGTTGAAATCGATAGTGGTCACGCCAAGACGCAAAGACGCCAAGGAAAGCCATAGAGTCGAGGGATCGGGAACCTGGCGATCGCCCACACCTTTTGGTGCGCTAATCATTCTGGGCGCGAGCCACTTTCTCGGACGGTCCTGCTTTGCGTCTTGGCGTGAGATCCATCTGAATCGTTCCGTATAGGGCTAAGCTTTTGCCAGGGTTCCCGCCGTCCGCCGGGCCCGTGGATCGTCGCCGCGAAACACCACGCTTGCCGCGGCAAACACACACCAGATCGCCGCGAACAGCATGATGATGGTGGTGCCGCCATGCGCGGCAAAAACCCGTCCGGTGATGAAGGGGCCGATGACGAGGCCACAGGCGAAGAAGACATTGAAGATCGAGTTGGATCGCGGGTACTCCGCCGGACATACGATGACCCCCTGCAAGGCCAGCGACAGGGGCGGCATTGAGCTGAAGCAACCTCCCGCGATCACGAACACCACGCCCATCATCGCAAAGGACTGAAGCGGGAGCATGGCCAACATGCCGAGCACACCCGCGATGGCCAGGGTTCGCATGACGAGAATATGCCCGAAGCGATCCCCCGCTCGGGCGGCGAAATTCGAGATCAACAGCATGCCCGCCGCGGCAAACGCCACCACCAGACTCGCCTGTTCATCCGGAACACCTTTCTCCTGCACCAGGAAGCGTGGCACGAACAACGCCGCCGACGCCTGAAAGAACCCGCTCGCAAAGGTCGCCAGGCAGCTCACTTTGATCCGCCACGCCAGCGACAACGCCCCGCGGAACCCGGGCGGCGCCTCCACTTCCAGCTCCTGATTGCCGGCGGATGCTTCCGCGTGCCGGTGGCTCTCCGGCGGATCGGGTTGCAGCGCGAGGGTGACAATCAGCGCCGCCAACGCCGCGATTCCGCCCGCCATGTAGAAGCGGAGTTCGGGCGCCACAAAACCCGACACGGCATAGGAGAGGGCCGGACCGGCCATGTACCCGGCCATGGTGAAAGTCGCCGACAGACTCGTCGCCAAGGCCTTGTTGTTCCGGTTCGAACGCCAGAGCACCAGTGTCTCCGCGCTCATCCAGGCGCCCATGGAAAACAGCCCGTCAATGAATCGATCCACCGCCAGCGCCGGATAGCTCTTCAAGAGGGGCAGAATTCCAATCATCACCCCGTACCCCAGGATCGACACCGCCAGCGTCCAGCGGGCCGAGAACCGGCGGATGAAAGCCCCGGAAGGCACCGCAAACACCACCAATCCCAAGGCAAACCAGGACGCCAGTTCACCCACCACATCCTGCCCGATCTTGCGCTCCTGCAGGACGATCGGCAGCACCGCCAGCGCGATACCGTAGGCAGTCGACAGCACCAGCATCGTCGCGTAAATGACCCACAGATTCCGGTCGGGCAGGTGCTCACGAAGAAAACGAATCATCCGAGCCAAGGCTGCGCGACCGGAGAATCCTTCGCGAGCCGGAAGCTAAACGACACGAGCGCGGACCCGGAAGTCCGCGCTCGTCGACATCACCGCACCCGTCTTTTCGGGCGCCACCCGCGCAAGCCGCTCAGCCCCGCACGCGGTAGAATTTCCGCGCCGCGCTGGGCGTCACCGTGACAGGACTGGCCGCCGTCTCATTTTGCCAGGTGCCGTTCACGCTGTCGGAGCTCTGAAGCTGGCCACCTCCGTAGGTGATCACCACGTTGCCGCCCGTGCGCGACACCGACAGCGTGGGTTTGGCGCCGCCGCCCATGGCGTACTCGATGGTTTTAAAGAACAAGGACTTTCCTGTGTCATTCATGATGTCGATGTCCGGGCCATAGTTCACGGTCGGGTTGGCTGCCTGCCCGAAGAAGAAGACAATCCGCTTGTTGGGCGCGACGCTGCCATCCACCAAACGGTCACCCTTCTCGTAGACAAACAGGGTCGGGTACTTGCCATCGGGCTCAATGCTCGCCAGCACGTCCGCGTCCGCGGACGGAACACCGAAATTGAAGCTGTAGAGTTCCCGGTAGACCGTCACCTTGCCGCTCAGCCCGCTGGTGATCGGGTGGGTCGTGTTGCGAATGTAGATGGAATCCCGCGCATCCCCGATTCCCAGGCCGTCCACTTCCGCGCGACCGGAGTTGCCCCAGTTGATGAAGTCGTTCGAACCATCCTCCGTCCGGGCCGTCCAGTCGGCGTTGTCATACATGAATGCCTCCATGGAGATGATCGGCACGTCCGTGTCCTTCAGGCTGAAGTCGGCCGTGCCATCCCCCACGGGATCGGTGACCGACGTCGAGCCGATGGATTCCGAGATCAGCACCAACTGTTGGCCTGCCGCCGCGGCACGCAGGTCGTCCGCCGTGCTGCCCCCCGTCGGGAAGACGGTCACGGTGTAACCTCTCGCCCGCAGCCACGCGATCATGGTGGCGTCGGCGTTGATCAGGTTCAGGTCCGCCGTCAGGAACAGGATCGAGCCCGACGCCGGCGTGTCGTACCCGAAGATCAATTCACCGGAACCGCCATGGGACAGCCGCCCACCCGAGTCGATGGCCGTCGGTAGCGAGATCAGCCAGTTCCGGGTCAGCTTGTCCTCGTCCGACAGGCTCGCCAGCAGTTCGGCATTCAGGCCCACCCGCCGCGCCCGGTTCGCCCAAAAATACTGCAGCTCCAAATCCTGGGTGCGCGCACCACTCCCATTCGCGCCAGGCCCCTGCTTGTCGTCGTCGTCCAAACCAATGTTGAAACCCATGCGGTAGCCGTTGCGCAGTCGGTTGCCCGCCGTGGCATCCTCGAACAGACGCTTGCGAAAACGGACTTCCAACTGCCATCCGCCCGCCACTTCCTTGCCCACGCCGTAGATGTCTTCGCTCGCTCCGTATTTCCAGGGCACCGACGTCGCCCAGCTTTGGCCCGAAATCGCACCCGCCGCGTCATCCCAGGCCGAGAATTTGCCCTGATAGTTGAGGTAGCTGTGCCCGCCCACCGGATCCTGCGAGTTGTCCGTGTTGTTGTCGAAACGGTCGTACAAGGCGTCCACCACGATCTCGATGGAGTCATCCTTCCAGAACGCGTTGTTCGGGTCGTCACTGTTCACCACGTCATCCTTCACGTGGACCCCCACGTAAAAATTGTCGTCGTCGTGGGCCAGCCAAAAGTCGAAGCTCGAATCCGCCTCGTCATTCCAGGTCCGGTCTTCGGGGAAATCCAGAATCCACGCGTTGACCCCCGGAGTCACGTTGGCCTTGGGAAAATTGCCGTATTCCGAGGCGGACACGGCGCCATCCAGCTGAATCGAGCCATTGGCCACCTTGGGAACCATCAGGGTCGTGGCCGCATTCTGCGACCATGGCCCGGCGGAGGTTGTGTCGAAGGTGGTGATGTCAAAGCCCTGGGAAAAGCCCATCCATGGCGCCAAGGCAATAGCCGAGGCGACAGACGTTAGTAGCTGTCGTTTCATAATGGATTAGTTTTGCGGGGAGCATGAGCATTTACAGCAGGCCTGAGTCACTTGGCAACGACGAACCAGACAAACGCCGCGAGAAGGTCTATCGGTAGTTCCCGGACCGCATCACCCCCGCCCATTTCCATGAACTCATTGCCGCATGGCCTCCGGCCTTTCGTTCTGCGCCTCCTGCGCTTCGCCTTCCTGCTCGTCCTGCTGGGACCCTTGAACGGACGGTCTGCGGAACCCGCCCGTCGATGGAAACAGGGCCCGCCCACGGGTGAATCATGGTTTCCGATCGGCGTCTGGTTGCAGGACCCCAGGAACGCCGCCCGCTTTCAGGAAGCCGGCATCAACCTCTACATCGGTCTGTGGAAGGGCCCCACCGTCACCCAACTCGACCGGCTTCGCGACGTCGGCATGCCAGTGATCTGCGCCCAGAACGACTACGCCCTGGCCCACTTGGACAATCCCATGATCGTGGGCTGGATGCATGATGATGAGCCGGACAACGCCCAGGCTCTCCCCAGCGGCAAGGGGTACGGCCCCCCCATTCTTCCCGATTCCGTGCGGGACGATTACAACCGCATGCGGCAGGCCGACCCCACGCGCCCCATCCTGCTGAATCTCGGTCAGGGCGTGGCCTGGGATGATTACATTGGCCGGGGCGTGCGCCGGAATCATCCGGAGGATTACCCCCGCTACGTGGAGGGCGCCGACATCGTTTCCTTCGATATCTACCCCGCGGTGCACGACCACCCCGCGGTGGCAGGAAAGCTGGAGTTCGTCGCGCGAGGCGTTGAGCGGCTGGCGGGCTGGGCGGGAACGAACCGGACCGTCTGGAACTGCATCGAGTGCACCCGCATCAGCAATCCCGACACCAAACCCACGCCCGCCCAGGTTCGTTCCGAAGTCTGGATGGCACTCATTCGCGGCTCACGCGGGCTCATCTACTTCGTGCATCAATTTCAACCCAGCTTCCGCGAGGCGGCCCTGCTCGACGACCCCGAGATGCTCGCCGCGGTCACCGCGATCAACCGCCAAATCCGTGAACTGGCACCGGTCCTCAACTCGCCCTCGATCCCTGACGGGGTGACGGTCCGGCCGTCCGTGGCGGGAACCCCGGTGGCCTGGATGCGCAAGCGCCACCAGAATATCGACTACCTTTTTGCCGTGAATCTCAGCCCGACCGCGATCCAGACGGCCTGGGCTGTGTCAGCCTGGCGGAACTCCGGGACGGTGGAAGTGCTAGGCGAATCAAAGACCTTCCAAACCAGGAACGGTGCCTGGGAGGACGCATTGGGGCCTTACGGCGTTCGTTTGTATCGGCGTCAGGCGGTACCGTAACCGTCCTATCCAGCGGCGGGACCTCACGCTAGCCTGCGGCGCATGCTGTTGCTTCGCATCGCCCTGGCCGTCCTAGGCTGCTTCGTCGCCACTGGCTGGTCGTCCGCCGCGGCCGAGGAGAAATCCACCAACGACGTCCCTCGTCTTTCCATCGAAACGCTTTTCGAGAAGAACGAGTTCGAGTCCAAGGGTTATTCCGGCCGCTGGTCCGACGACAGCACGGGCTACTACCAGACGATCGATTCCGCCGCCACGAAAGGCGGGCAGGACATCGTGCTCATCGATCCCGAGTCCGGCGCCACCAACGTTTTGGTCGCCGCACAGGACCTCATACCGCCCGGCGCGGGTTCGCCGTTGTCGATCGCCGGCTACGCCTTTTCCACCAACCGTTCGAAGCTGCTGATCTTCACCAACACCAAGCGCGTGTGGCGCCACCACGACCGGGGCGACTACTGGGTGCTGGACCGCAGCAGTCTTGAACTTCGACAACTCGGCAGCAACGCACCCCCCTCTTCTCTGCTGCACGCCAAGCTCTCCCCTGACGGCCGGTTCGCCGGTTACGTGCGGGACAACAACATCTTCGTCGAAGACCTCCGCTCCGGCGTGGTTCGCCAATTGACCACCGCCCCGGCCGGTTCCGAAGTCATCCATGGGGCCTTCGACTGGGTCTACGAGGAGGAGTTCGAGATGCGCGACGGCTGGCGCTGGAGCCCGGATGGTCGGGCGATCGCCTTCTGGCAGATCGACCCCAGCGGCGTCCGGAATTTTCCCCTGATCGACAACGTTTCCGGCCTGTATCCCGAAATTCAGTGGATTCCCTATCCCAAAACCGGCCAGCAAAATTCCGCCGCCCGCGCCGGCGTCGTCTCCGTGGAATCAGGTCAGATCACCTGGATGCAGATTCCCGGTGAACCACGCGACCACTACATCCACTCCATCGAATGGCCGGAACATGCTTCCGGCTTGATCGTCCAGCAATTGAACCGCCTGCAGAACCTGAACCGGGTGTTCCTCGCCATTGCCTCCACCGGCGCCGTCCGCGAACTGTTCAGCGAATCGGACGCGGCCTGGGTCGATGTCCGCACCGACAACCTCTGGACCGCCAAGCGCCGTGTCTTCCCTTGGATCAGCGAACGCGATGGCTGGAAACGGTGGTACACCGCCCATGTCGACACCGGACGCCTCCAACCGCTTTTCGATGACCCCATGGACGTCGTTGCGCCGGTTGAATGGGTGGAAGACACCGGCGATCTCTATTTCATTGCCTCCCCGACCCATGCCGCGCAGCGCTACCTGTACCGAACCTCCATGCGGGGCGGAAAACCCGAACGCGTGACACCCATGGATCAGCCGGGAAGCCACTCCTATCAGGTGTCCCCGAACGGAAAGTGGGCGCTCCACACCTGGTCGTCCTTCGATGTGCCGCCGACCGTCGAGTTGGTCCGACTGCCGGAGCACACCACGGTTCGCGTGTTGGAGGACAACAAAGCTCTGAAGGACAAACTCTCGAAGCTGGAACTGCCGCCGGTGGAATACTTCAAGGCGAAGGTCGCGCCGGAGGTTGAAGTCGATGCGTACTGTCTCAAACCGCCGGGGTTCGATCCGGCCGGGAAATACCCAGTCATCGTGTACGTCTACGGAGAGCCGGCGGGACAGACCGTGGGTGACCGCTGGGCTGGCGCTGGCGGGCTCTGGCATCGGTTGCTGGCGAACGAGGGCTTTGTCGTCCTGAGTTTCGATAATCGGGGAACACCGGCTCCACGCGGTCGGGAATGGCGCAAGTCCATCTACCGTCAGATTGGCATTCTGGCCGCGGCAGATCAGGCCGCGGCCATGCGGCACACCCTGGAGAGCCGCCCTTACCTCGATGCGACGCGGGTCGGGATCTGGGGATGGAGCGGGGGTGGTTCCATGACCTTGAACGCCTTGCTGAAATACCCCGATCTCTATCAAGCCGGCATCGCGGTGGCCTCCGTGCCCAACATGCGACTCTACGACACGATCTATCAGGAGCGGTACATGGGCCTGCCCGACGACAACGTCGACGGCTACCGGAACGGCTCGCCCCTGAACTTCGCGCACCAACTCCAGGGCCAGCTGTTGCTGGTTCACGGCACCGGCGACGACAACGTGCACTACCAGGGTGTGGAGGCCCTCATCGACCGCCTGGTACACCACAAGAAGCAGTTTGAATTGTTGCTCTACCCGAATCGCTCCCACGGCATCGGCGAGGGACAAGGAACCACCCTCCACCTCCGCGAAGCCATGCTCCGGTTCTGGAAGCGGCACTTGCTCAAAACGGCTCCATGAACCAGCCCGTCCGTAGCGGCGGGCGTCCCGCCTGCCGTAGAGGGGGGCGTCTCGCCCCCCGGAATCCCCGGGTTCATGGTCCGTGAGCAGGTTGGTTTCGAACAGGGGGCTCTCTTGGAACCTCTCGTCAGCAGCCCCGGATGGGGCGGCAGAACCCTAGCCCACGGCGTGAGCCGTGTGGACCAGGCCCAAAGAAATCCTAAAGCCCCGGAGGGGCGACCAGAAGGGTTGCGGCCGGCCAAGCGTCGAGCGTTTTGCCAAACCAACCCCCAACGCGGCCGGTTCTGATCGCCCCTCCGGGGCTCGAAATCCAATACAACGCCCCACACATGGATCACGCCATGGGCTTCCGTTCTTGCGGCCCTCCGGGCCTCCGGCGAGTCCCGCCCACGGAAGGTCCATGCGCATGGTGCCCGCGCCAGCGTGTCTTCCCGTCGTTGCACCCGCATTCAGGTTCATTTCATCACCATTTCATCTGCCCTGCTCAACAGTGGCTGGATGCGTTGTGTCGCGACCGTCGCCGCCATCCTCCTGGTCCTGTTGCCGGCCGCTCAAAGCCACGACGACCTCACCGCGTTGAGCGACGAATTCGACGATGCTTCGTCGCTCGTTCACTGGAGGAGTGTGTGGCAGACCGAGGGCTGGGGCGCGAACCAGCTGCTCACCCGGGACATCAACACTTCTGACCCCGGGCGCCTCGTGCTCGTCCCCCACGCCAGCACCTGGTACCGGGACTGGCGCGGAGTGCTCGAATACAAGGAAGTCACTGGGGATTTCGTGGTCACCACCGACGTTGAGCCACGTCGACGTTCGGGTGCGGGAGCGCCTCAAAGTGCCTTCTCCCTTGCCGGCATCATGGTTCGGGCTCCCAGGTCCAGCGTCACCTCACCCGCCACCTGGACCCCAGGCGCTGAGAATTACGTTTTTCTCAGCCTCGGCACCGGCGACAGCCCCGGCCAGTTTCAGTTTGAGGTGAAAACGACCCTCAACTCCGACTCCATCCTGCGCCTGTCACCCGGTGTCGCCCGAGCCCGGATCCAGGTTGCCCGTATCGGAACCACGTTCGTCATGCTCCGACAAACGGACGGAGGCCCCTGGATCGTTCATCAGCGGTACACCCGTGCGGATGTCCCATCGGCCGTCCAGGTGGGACTCACCACCTACACCGATTGGCCCACCGCGTCCCAACTGGAACCGCTGCAGCACAACCAGACGGTGCTGCGCGGCGGCAACCCCGACCTGGTCGCCTTGTTCGAGTACGTGCGCTTCGCCCGGCCCAACGTTCCGGCCAGCCTCCAGGGTCGCGACCTGTCGAACCCCGCCTCCGTCTCGGATGACGAGTTGACCGCGTTCCTCGGTGCGCCCGCCAACATTCCCGGCGGATCGACCCAACCTTCCACACTCGCCCTGCTGGCTGACGCGGTCGAAGGAACCCTTGACTGCGTGGTTTCCGGGCTGCAACCCGACCGCTCCTACCGGCTCGAATCAACAACGGATTGGACCACCTGGGAAACGGTGACCAGCTTCGTCAGCGTCGCCGGAAATCATCGAATCCAACTGGGGCATGAGGCCATCGCCACCGCCCGATTCCTTCGGGTCGTCAGCCCGTGAGCGCGTCCTATTCCCGGAAGACCGGGTCGAAATAGGATTGGGTCAACTTCGCATTCGAGCCTCGCACGATGGGCAGGAGCTTCTTGTCCTTCATGAACTCGATGTGCCCATCCATGAAACCGTTGTTCAAACCACCCTTGTGCAGTCGAAGGTCAAAGTCATCGACCGAGCCGCCGGGACTGACCGAGGCGTTGTGCATCGATTTCGGGTTCTCCTGCATCAGGAGAAACTTTCCGGCGGGATTGACGACGATGCTCGATTTCAGGCCCTTGGGCGGAAAGTCCCCTTCCTCACCTCCATCGACCCGGCCGTTCATGCTGTAATTGACGCGAAGCGCCCGCCCCTGGTTGCCCGTGCTGGGACATTGGTAGATGGCGTAACTGTTGGAGTGCGAGTCCGGGTTGGTCCCGGTCGCCGGACGAATGATCGCCTGACCGGCGACGTAGGGAAACACCGAGCCCGCCTCGGCATGATGGCCGTAGGTCCGCGGCGGCCGCTTCCAAAAATTCTGGTTGTTGGTGTCCGCGGCATCCTGACCTCCCCAAACCCAGTCCGGAGGCCGGTTGCGGTCCACACCACCCGCCCACGCGTGATAGTCCTCGTTGTCATCCAGGTACATGAGCAACCCCAGAGTGATCTGGCGCATGTTGCTCTTGCACTTGGCGGAGCGCCCCGACTCCTTGGCCATCGAAAGCGCCGGGAGCAGCATGCTGGCCAGGATGGCGATGATGGCGATCACCACCAGCAACTCAATCAGGGTGAAACCGCGTCGGGCGGTGCGGGGATGGGGGAGCAAAGTCATGGCTCTGAGCCGTTCGGTTGGAGGACGTTCGAAGCCTGACTCCAACCACGCTTGCTTCGCACCTGTTTTTCCGGGGGCACACACAACCACCCCTGCACACTCGCCCAGTCTCGCCACTTCCCGCTACTCTCCGATCGAACCACCCATCGACCGTCCATGAAATCCGTCCCTCCCGCCGGTGCGTTCGACCTGAACCGTCGCCGATTCCTGGCGTCCACCAGCCTGGCCCTGTCAGGCCTCGCCTTCACTCGACTGCCCGCCGTCGCCGGCCCGTTCGAAGCCGCCGATTTCGAAAAGCTTGTTCCCCGCGACAAAAAACTTCGCCCCGAGTGGCTCGCGTCACTCACCCACCGCGGCCAACCCGAGGTGTACCAGGGTCGTGAACTCGACTATGTCGGCATGCCGGTCGGTGGCATCGCTTGCGGCCAAATCTACCTGACCGGTGATGGGCGCCTCAGTTACTGGGACATCTTCCATCCGGCCACCACCACCGACTACGACGGCAAGGTCTGGGCGGGCCCGAAGTATGCCAAACCCGAGACCGGCCGGTTCCCGATCGAACAAGGCTTCGCCATCCGCGTCAGAGACGGGGACAACACGCGATTGATCCCGCTCGATCGCAGGGGTTTCACCGACATCACCTTCCGTGGCGAGTACCCGATCGGTCGCGTCGGTTACCAGACCCCGGACTTGCCGGTTCAAGTGTCTCTCGAAGCCTACTCACCGTTCATTCCGCTGAATGTCGAAGACTCGTCCCTGCCCGCGACGATTCTCGAATTCACCGTCCGGAACACCGGGACCAGGCCCATCGACATCAGCCTCGCGGGATGGCTGGAGAACGCGGCCTGCCACAGCGCCAACACCGCCCTGCCATTCCGTCGACGCACCCAGGTGCGCCACGCTCCCGGTCGCACCACGTTGCTCGGCCTCGCCGAACCAACACCGGCCGGCAATGATGCCCGGTTCCGACCGGACATCCTGTTCGCCGACTTCGAAGGCCCCGGTTACGGCGACTGGAAGGAAGAGGGAACCGCCTTCGGCGGCCGACCTTCCCGATCGTCCGAACTCCCGTCGCGCCTGGCTATCACCGGGTTCGAAGGAAGCGGTCTGGCCAACACTCACAACTCGCAGAAGGGCGAGGAATCCGTCGAGGCCGACCAACATACCGGCAAGATGACCAGCCCCCGGTTCACCATCGAGCGACGTTTCATCCTGTTCCGGATTGGCGGAGGCCGTCACCCCGGTCAAACCGGCCTTCGACTCATCGTCGATGGGAAGATCGAAGCCCAGGCCACCGGCGAGAACGGTCTGGCGATGCGCAATGCCTGGTTTGATGTTCGACATCTGGCGGGAAAAGCGGCGCACCTTGAGCTCATCGACACCGCGATCGGAGGTTGGGGCCACACCACCATCGACCACATCGTGTTCGGCGACACGCTGCCCGCGACAAGGCCCGAGCTTGTGCCGGGCTACGGATCGATCGCCCTGACCCTGCTCGGGGAGACCTCCGGAGCCGAAGCCGCAACCGATGTGGGAGCGAACCCAACCGTGGACGAAGTCTTTCGACGGCTGGCGACTCCGAACAACGAGAGCGACCGGACCTCCCCTCTCGGCGAGAGGACCTGTGGCGCACTGGCACGCACCCGCCACCTGGAACCGGGCGCCGAAACCAAAGTGACCTGGGTACTCAGTTGGTGGTTTCCCTACTACGGCCAGGTCTCCGGTGAAATGGCAGCCATCGCCGACATTCAAAAACTTCGCCGTCACTACGCGAACCGCTTCGGGGACGCGGAGGCCGTTGCCGCCTACGTCGCCGGAAATCAGGAACGCCTGGGAGGACAAACGCGGCTCTGGAACAGGACCTGGTACGATTCGACGCTCCCCTACTGGTTTCTGGACCGCACCTTCGTGACCCTCGACTGCCTCGCCACTCAGACCCTGCACCGTTTCGACAACGGCCGTTGGTGGGGTTGGGAGGGCGTGGACTGCTGCCCGGGAACCTGCCAGCACGTCTGGCAGTACGCCCAGGGGGCCGCCCGCATCTTCCCCGAGATGGAACGGGACTGGCGCGAGCGGGTCGACTTCGGGCTCGCCTGGCGCCCCAACGGCGCCATCGACTACCGCAGCGAAAGCGGTCGCGATGTGGCTCATGACGGCTTCTGCGGCACACTCATTCGCGTCTATCGCGAACACCAAATGTCCGCCGACGATTCCTTTCTTCGCCGCATCTGGCCGCGCGTTCGACAATCGATCGAGTTCATCCTGGCCGAGGACAAGGACGGGGACGGCCTTCTCGAAGGCCGCCAGTTCAACACCCTGGATGCCGCGTGGTTTGGACCGATGGCCTGGATCAGTTCACTCTTTCTTGCCGCCATCGCCGCCGGCGAGGCGATGGCCGGGGAGATGGGCGACCCCGAATTGGCGGCACGTTGTCGGGCGGTTGTGGAAGCGGGGCGGACGAGCCTGGTGAAACAACTCTACAACGGCGAATACTTCATTCATCGACCACCGGACCTCACCCACACCAACACCAACGACGGCTGTCACATCGACCAGCTCATGGGCCAAAGCCTGGCGTTCCAGGTGGGACTTCCACGAGTCGCGCCCGAGAAGGAATCCAGGTCCGCGCTCCAGGCCCTTTGGACCTACAGTTTCACACCCGACATCGGTCCCTACCGGGACGGGATGAAGCCGGTGTTGCCCAGTGGCCGATGGTACGCCATGGCCGGAGAGGGCGGATTGCTGATGTGCACCTGGCCGAGGGGCGGCGCCGACAAAGCTTCAGGTGGTGGCAACCCGACCTTCGTGGGCTACTTCATCGAGTGCATGACGGGGTTCGAATACCAGGTGGCCGCCCACATGGTTTGGGAAGGTCTGGTGACTGAGGGGCTGGCGATCACCCGCACCATCCACGACCGCTACGCAGCGGCGAAACGGAACCCGTACAACGAGATCGAATGCTCCGACCACTATTCGCGCGCTATGATGAGCTATGGCGTCTTCCTCGCCGCCTGCGGGTTTGAGCACCATGGCCCCAAGCAACACATCGCCTTCGCACCCCGGCTCTCCCCCGACCACTTCCACTGCCCCTTCACGTCGGCGACCGGCTGGGGCTCCTACCGCCAGCGACGCACTGCCTCGGAGCAAATTCATGACATCGAAGTCCTCTGGGGTCGGCTTTCCATCCGTACCCTCGATCTGGCGCTGGCCGAAGGTGTCACCGCAGGCGCAACGGAAGTCACGGTGGGCTCCCGTTTTTTGGCGTCCACGACCCACCAGCAAGGAGCCCGCTTGCACATCACCCTGGCAGCATCAACTTCCCTCTCTCCTCGGGAACCGCTGCAGATCCGTATCAGCCTGACCTAGCCCCACGATCTGCCCACTGACTCATCCCCACCAACCCGAATCCCTCGGTCAAGCCGAGGGAGCGTCACGAATGCCGATGTAGATGCCATTGTCGCAGGCATCCCATCGGACGGTACGGAATCCCATCTCCTCCATCCGAGCCGGGAAGGCATCCAGGGAATCCGTCCGTGACGGAATGCGATGAATCTCCGCGATGATCCGACGAAAACGTTTCAAGGTACGCCCGGCTTGTTCCAGCAACTCCCACTCCGCGCCTTCGATGTCGCACTTCAGCAAGTCGAAATCACCGTCCATGCGCACCGACCATTCGTCGAACGACATCACCTGGATCTTCGTCGCCACCGAGTCCCCCTGGTTGCGCCGCGGGAACAACGTGCTGCGTGCGGGGCGAGCCAAATCAACCCAGATTTCGGTCGAACGGGTCGTACCCCCGACGGCAAGCCTGGACAGTTCGACATGCGAACAACCGTTACGATCGAGATTGAAACGACAGAGCGGGTTCGATTCCGGGTCCGGCTCGAAACAGAATCCCTCCGCGATCGAACAATGCTTCGCCAACCAGATCACGAACGCTCCAATGTTGGCTCCAAGATCAACCACCTTCAACGGGGACGCCGGAAGGTGCTTCAAAATGTCGCCGTAGGCCCTGTGAACCAGAATATCCCGGAGAATGGAGAGGTCGCCCCCCGAGTTCGCCGTGGGCCGAGCCAGGACCCTGTACCGCCGTTCCCCCTCCTGCACCCGATATTCGTAGTACGACAGCCGAACCCAGCCGACTCGAAGCAGAAAAACAAACAACGGGCTCCGGAAACTGGACAAAAAATCCCATCTCTCCGCCAATTTTGCCCGCAACGCGCTCGCCATATTCTCCTTTCTTGCCGCATCACGATCGACCGGCACCTGCGCGTTCGCCCACCAACCTCCCTAACCCGACGCCTCACACTCGCGAACTCCACACACTTTTAGCCACCCTACACGGTAATGATGGAACTTGGTCACTGAAGGAAATGCAAGCTGCGGTTTTCCTCCGTGACCACCGCGACGGCTAGGGTGATCCGATCTCCGGCGACCTCGACTCCATGGCGAGCCGCTGGCGTTCGGCAACCTTCGCG
>CAUJJW010000125.1 GCA_963205105.1 Verrucomicrobiota bacterium
ATGCTCTACTGAGCCCACCGCCGTGAACCCACCGCGCGCCCCCAAGTCCTCGCTTCGCGCCCCGTTCCGGGCGGAGCCCCCCTCCCGCATCGGCACCGTGACCTCGCTCCTCTCCGTCACGATCACCGCCGCAGCCCTCCAGGCGGCACTCCCGGCCCGTGCCGCCGCCCCCGACCTCTCCCTGCTGCCCCCCGCATCGTCCCAGACCGTTTCCTTCAGCACCGACATCCAGCCGCTGCTCGAAAAGGCCTGCCTCCAATGCCACGGCGCGGTCAAGCCCAAGGCCGGCTACCGCCTCGACAACCGCGACTCCGCCATCCAGGGCGGCGATCAGGTCGCGGCCATCATCCCCGGCGATAGCGCGAAAAGTCCGCTCATCCATTACGTCGCGCGCCTGGTCGAGGACATGGAGATGCCGCCCACCGGAAAAGGCACTCCCCTCACCCCGGCGGAAGTCTCCTTGCTGCGGGCCTGGATCGATCAGGGCGCCCCCTGGGCCGAAGCAGCGACGGAACCCCAGATCGCCTTCACCTTCACCCCCGCCGCTCAATACATCTGGGTGGATGGCAACGCCGCACGGTTCCGCGAACACAACTGGAACCGGGAAGGCATCGGCGGCGGCGCCTCCGAGTTCTCCGTCAAGTACGACATCGACCCGCGCACCCACGTCGACATGGAAGGCCGGGCCATGGTCGGCCCCGATGATTATCGTTTCCAAACCCGGGTCCGGCGCGACGACCTCGGCTGGGTCCGCCTCGCCTACCGCGAGTTCAGCCGCTTCCAGGATGACACCGGAGGCTATTACGCACCCTTCGACTCATCAGCGCCGCGCTGGGGCGAGGATTTTGTCCTGCGCCATCGTCGCGCCACCGCCGAGTTCGGCCTTGAACTGCCCGACTGGCCCAAGTTCCGACTCGCCTACGACCTCATCCTCCGCGAAGGAAACGAAGCCACGCTCCATTGGGGCAGCGTCACCGGCAACGGCGGCACCCGGAACATTTATCCCGGGAAAAAGCATGTCGATGAGACCACCCATCTCATCACCTTCGACGTCAGCTACGACTGGGCCGGCCTGCTGCTTTCCGACCAGGCCCAGTTCGAGTGGCATGAGCAGGACAACCGCCGCATCCAGTACGACATCACCGGGCCGGCCTTCGACTTCGGCACGGCGGTCCGGGACCGGCAGGACTACTGGCGCGGCGCCAATGTGCTCCGGTTGGAACGTAGCCTGCGCGACTGGCTCTATGTCTCCGGCGGCTACCTCTACTCGCAATTGCGCGATGCGGGTGGATTCGACGTCACCAGCTTCACGCCATCGGACCCCACCGCGCCTCCCACCCTGGACATGAATTCCGACGACCTCACGCTGCGTCGGCGTTCCCACGTGCTGAACGCCAACACCATGCTGGGGCCGTGGTCCGATCTTCACTTTTACGCCGGGCTCCAGGCGGAATGGACCCGCCAGGAGGGTTTCGCCGCCGGCCAGACCTACGGCACAGCCACCGCCTTCGATGCCAACGTCGACCGCGCCGCCACCGACGAGAACTTCGGACTTCGCTACGCGGGCATCCCGCTCACGGTCCTGTTTGCGGAGGCCCGCTTCCAGCAGGAGACCTATTCCCACTTCGAGGAAGGCCTGGCCGACGATACGCAATCGTTCCTGAGGGACACCGACGGCGAGGGGGACACCAAGGATTACGAAGTCGGCTTCACGGTCTCGCCCTGGCGATCGGTCTCATTCCAGGCGAAGGCCCGGCATCGGGACCGGGAAAACGACTACGATCACCTCCGCGACATCGATCTCCTTTCCGCCAATCGCGGGATCGGCTACCCGGCGTTCATCCGCAGCCGGGACACCGAGACCGATGAAATTGAAACCCGCCTGGTCCTGCAACCGCTCCGCTGGCTGAAGACCACGCTCAAGTACTCGATCAGCACCACCGACTTCACCACCACCACCGACGGCTGGGACGAACCGGATCTCTTCATCCCGCCTGCTCCCTACCCCGGCGGCACCGTCACGGTCGGCAAATACGACGCCCAGACCGTCAGCGCCGGCTTCGTCTTCACCCCGTGGTCCCGTTTGCTCCTTTCTCCCACCGTCGGCTGGACCACCAGCGACAGCCGGTCCGGCGCCAATAACGGGCTCGAATCCGTGCCTTATCGAGGCGACAGCTGGAGCCTGCTCACTTCCGCTACCTACATTCTCGACGAAAAGACCGACCTGCTCGCGTCCTACCTCTTCAACACCGCCGATTATGCCCAGGACAACGAGGCTTCCGGCCTCCCACTCGGCATGGAATACACCCGCCACGCCATGACCGTCGGCTTCGCCCGCCGCATGAAACACGACCGCCTGCTCCGACTCGAATACGGCTTCTTCGAATACTCCGAACCCACCCTGGGCGGTGCGGCCGATTACACCGCCCACGGGCTGTTTGCCTCCCTCCGCATTCCCTGGAAGTGACACCTCACCTCGTCATCGCGACCCGCAACGCGCACAAGGTCGATGAAATCAAAGCCGTGCTGGGTGAGCGCTTCGCGTACCACACCCTGCGCGAGTTCCCCGACGCTCCCGAGGTCGAGGAGACCGGCAACACCTTCGAAGCCAATGCGCGGCTGAAATCCGAAGCGCTCGCCCGCTGGCTGGCAGCAACCAGGGTGGCCCAGCCCATGAACCACGCCTCCGTAGCGGCGGGCGTCCCGCCTGCCGTAGAGGGGGGCGTCTCGCCCCCCGGAATCCTTGGCCAAGCACTACAGAGTCACCCGCACCTTCCGCCGGGCAGGATGCCCGGCTCTACGGCAGGCGTCCCGCCTGCCGATACGAAATCGGACGTGTCAGCCCCAGGAACCACCCACCCGTCCACCGCCACCCCTTGGTTCGTGCTCGCCGACGACTCCGGTCTCGAAGTCGACGCCTTGGGCGGCGCGCCCGGGGTTCAGTCCGCCCGGTTCGCCGCGCCTGAGTTTGGTCTCGAAGGCAACGCTCCCGATGGCGCCAACAACGCCAAACTCCTCCGCCTGCTGGTGCACATCCCGGAAGCTTCCCGCACCGCTCGTTTCCGGTGCGTGCTCGCCGTGACTGCCGTCGCCGACCCTGCCTCAAAGGCCCTACCAGCGCCCACCCGCTTCTTCTCCGGCGCCTGCGAAGGTCGCATCGGCTTCGTTCCCCGAGGGTCCCACGGGTTCGGTTACGACCCGCTCTTCATTCCCTCCGGCTTCACCGAAACCCTCGCGGAACTCGGCGACGCCACCAAGAACCGCATCAGCCACCGCTCCCACGCCCTCCAGGCGTTCCTGGCTCAGTGGCTTCCTTGAGCCGTGGCACGAGGAAAGGAGCGAGCGGCCCTCACCCCGGCCCTCTCCCGGAAGGGGAGGGAGAATATTCCCCGCGGGTTTCGAAGGGTTGGGCCGGGTGTTGGCTGGAACGGGTCGCGACGGCTCGGACGGCTGGAGTTCCGGCATGTCGCCGTGCGGGTTATGCGACACCCTCTCCCTCCGGGAGAGGGGTGGGGTGAGGGAGCCCATTTCAATCCACGCGATGGCTTCCATGGGAAGGTTCATGGGTAGCCCCCTGTTCGAAACCGACCTGCTCACGGCCCATGAACCTGGGGAGGCGGTGGGATTACGATGAGGAGTAGGAGTACGATGACGATGGGCGGTTCATGGACAGGCAACAGCCCCCTGTTTGACCAGCTTCGCCCCTTCCGGCAGCCTCACCCGCGATGGGCAACTCGTTCGGTCATCTCTTTCGGATCACAACCTGGGGCGAATCCCATGGCGGCGGTGTCGGGGTCGTCGTCGATGGCTGCCCGCCTCGCCTGCCCCTGTCCGAGGCCGATATTCAGCCTGATCTGGACCGACGCCGACCCGGCCAATCCAGCATCACCACCCCACGCAAGGAAACGGACACCGTTCAGATCCTGAGCGGTGTCTTCGAGGGGCAGACGCTCGGCACTCCCATCTCCATGTGGGTGAAGAACGAGGATTTCCGCTCCGAAGCTTATTCGGAGATGGCCACCAAGTTCCGCCCCTCGCACGCGGACTACACCTACCAGGCGAAGTACGGCACACGAGCATGGCCGGGTGGCGGTCGGACCAGCGCCCGCGAAACCATCGGGCGAGTCGCAGCCGGGGCCATCGCCAAGAAGCTGCTCCGTCTTCGATGGGGGGTGGAAATCCTTGCCTGCGTCACCCAGGTCCAGGACCTGACCGCCAGCGTCGATCCCGAAACCGTCCAGGCCACGGACATCGAATCAAACATCGTCCGTTGCCCGGATCCCACGGCCGCTCACATGATGATCGAACGCATCGAGCAACGCCGTTCCGAAGGAGACAGCGTCGGCGGGGTGGTCCTGGGTATCGCACGCGGGGTTCCCGTGGGCTGGGGCGATCCGGTGTTCGATCGCCTGGAAGCCGACCTCGCCAAGGCGATGCTCAGCCTGCCCGCATCCAAAGGGTTCGAGATCGGCAGCGGTTTCGCAGGTGTGCTCCTCACCGGACGCCAGCACAACGACGCCTTCCGCAACGTCGATGGCCGCGTGCGGACCGTCACCAACCGGTCCGGCGGCATTCAAGGCGGCATCAGCAACGGCGAAACCGTCCATTTCCGGGTCGCCTTCAAGCCCGTGGCCACGGTGATGCACGAACAGGACACCGTGGACGTGACCTACGCCAACACCACGTTGAAAGGTCGCGGCCGCCACGACCCCTGCGTGCTCCCCCGCGCCGTCCCCATGGTTGAGGCCATGGCCGCCCTGGTCCTCCTCGATCACGCCCTTCGCCACGAGGCCCAGTGTGGATCGCATCAATCGATGCCGTAGTGGGTCACGGGGATCAGCCCGGGTTCGTCGGACTTGAAGTACAGCAGATCCAGCCCGGCTGTCGTGCCAGCCGTCGTCTGCGCACGCCCCCGAATCGGCAGCACACCCGCCTGGCCGAACTGAAACGGCTCCCCGTACATCTCCGTCTTCGAGATCAACACGGGAAACGACACCGTCCCAATCCGCGTTTCCGGTGCCGGAAAGCGCCCCACCTCGAACAGCAGGCTGCGGTCGGCAGCCGAACGGGCCATGATCGGCTGACCACCGTAGTCCGCCCGGTTGCTGTTGGTCGCCGCTGGAGTCCAATGCGCCGCCAAATACACCGCATGCGACGGGTTTTCCGCGCACCAGGGAACCTTCGCTCCGGCAGTCCAGGTGACCACCGAGGTGTCTGCTAAACGTTGCGGTTCGGTTTCGGAGCCATCGACGGCGATGGAGTAGACCGCAGAACGGGACGGAAACTGTCGGGCTCGAACCGTCTCGAACCAAAGCAACTTCCCGCCAGTGATGAAGTTCCGCTGGCGAAGCGACGGGTGATCCACCGTGCGCGCCACCTGCCGCATGCGAAAGCGCGGGACCAAATCTTCCGTGTCCGGCACGGTGAACAGATCCCGGGCCGGACCGCCGGCCTTCGGCAGGCTCATGAATCGGCGCCCCAGCCGAACCACCACGTGATCGTCGGTCAGGCTGAGTTCGTTCACCACGCCAGGGAGATCCGCCAACCGCTGCAGCGCGAAGTCTTCGTTGATCCGGACAATCGACGACGTCAACGACCCCGAATTCATCGCCAGAAACACATTGGTGCCATCGGTGTCGGTCCAATCCCCGAACAGCGTTCCAGGAGTGCCCGTGCCCGAAGTCACCGTCAGTCGAACGATCGGGACCGGCCCGCGCCGCGCCGCCAGATCATAGCCCATCAGGTATTCCGGCTGGTTCTGATGCACCGCCAGATAAAGCCAGCGGCCCGGCGCACTTCGACCAAACAGAAAGCCCCGGGTGTAGGTGGTGTAGTTGGTCACTCCACCGACCACCAGCGGAGCATTCGGAACCGAAAAGAGATCCTCCGGGTTGCCGAATTCCGGGTTCACCGCCCGCACCACGCCCCCATCTTGGACCACCATCCCCGTCAACGCACCCGTCCCGTCGTACAACGGCACCAGCGGAATGGGAACGTCGAGCGCAGCGTCGTCGGCCGTCATGGAAAGCCGCAGCCCCAACACCCGGGTGTCATCCGGAAAGCTGAAGCAGGAACGGCTCGGACCCGGCGTGCTGAAAAACATCCAGGACCGACTCGCGTCGGCAAAGTCGGGAACCATCCGCCGCGTGGCATAGCTCGTCGAACAGATGTTGGTCGTCGAGAGCGACGTCCAAAGCGTCGCCTCCGGTTCCCCCCGATGATCGAACTTCCACAACCGGTTCTCACGGGCATACACGCTGAAGCGAACCCGGGTTTCCTGACGCATGCCGCTGGAGGCGTCCATGCGGGATTCCAACACCGAGGATTGCTGGATGAAATTGACCGTGTCGCCCCCCCAACGCCCGGCGGCTTCCACCACCGCCGCATCCCCCGGCGAAGTCCGGTGCACGGCCAAGAGATTCTGCGCACCATCCGACAGGGGTTGATTGGCCAGGCTCAGACCACTCGCCAGCGGCCCCGCCCCGCCCAAGCCCAGCAAATACTCCGAGGGCGCCACCACCGCCGCTTCACGCAGTCGATAGAAACGCCAGGGCGGGAGATTCGGTCCGGAGTCGATCACCGAACGTTCGGGTTCGGAGAACGTGATGTCCGCCCAGCGATCCCAAACGGTGAGGTTGGTGGAGACCTGAAGCTCGAATCGGGAACCTGCGGCGCCCTGCATGTCGAGCTTCCGGGTGCCATCCGGCAACGCCTGAATCTCAAGACGCGGCGCCGGAGTGTCGGCGGCGCCAGCCGGGACGACACAGATCAGACTTCCTGCGCCGACCGCCAGCAGGAGCGACAGGCACCGCATGACGACCCCGCCCCGCCCGTTGAGAAACCGCTGAAACCCGCACCGAGGATCGGCATCCGCACGATGCACTTGGCAGTTACAAAAAGCCTCGTTCATGGCCCCCAGTGCCTAGCGTCCTGCGCGGAACATGCAAGCCCTTGGCTTGCAGAGAATCAGGGAAGAAGCCACCCCGTCGGCAAACCCAACCCAGGAACCGCAACTCAGGCACATTCCAGCCGGAGCCTTTCCCAAAGGGCATCCAGGCGTTTGGGTGAAACCGGCACCGCGGTGCCCACTTCCTGCGCGAAGAGCGAGACTTTGTATTCCTCGATCATCCAGCGGAATTCATCCGCCACCGGCCGCATTTCCCGCGACAGCACCTTCGCCGCCCGCACGCGCGCCAGCGACGCCAGATACGGCGCGAGCAGGGCGATACGTTCCCGATCCTTGGTGGGATTCAACGCCGCACGTTCCGCCCGGATCTGCAACGCCCGCAGGTAACGGGCGAGATGCGGCAGTCGATCCAGCGAAATTCCGTCGAGGAACCGTCGCGGGACCAACCCCATCAATTCACCGTTCAGCGAACCCGCCGCCGCCGGTGGAGCCGACGCCACTGGAACCGCCGCCACCATTGCCCCCAGTTGAGAAAAATCCTTGAACGCCTGTTTCGCCGCGGGCTTCACCGCCACCACAGGGCCGGAAGCCTGACCCAGGCGCTGCTGAACCTGCTGGCGCAACACCAGAATCGCCGACACCCGGTCGATCACTTGCTGGGCCAACCCCGGGATGCGTGCCCGCGACTGTTCGACCGCCTGGTCGAACAACGCCTTCTTCAGCGACGGCAGAGTCTCCGCAGGCAGCACCTGCCGCTTGGCCATTCCAAAGGCCGAATCGACCAGCTCTTCGATCGGACCCAGGGCCGCGTAGGCCGTCGCATACTTTTGAAGCCCGCGCAGGTCGCGCTCCAACCAGCCGAGGTCCTTGCTCACCGCCAACTCGACCAACCGGCGCAGCCCATCCAAGCCGGCGAGTCGGGCGGCGTCCTCCGATCGAAACAATCGGACACTGACGCAGCTGTCTTCGACCTTCAGCCCGATCCACGCCACCAGCGGCAGGCCGTCGACGACGCCGACTTCCACCCGATCGGGAAGATCCCCGAAGGTCCACCCGCTCAAGCCGGGCCGTTCCCATTGCTGCGCCGCCTTGCGCCACACCGCCGAATCATCCACTACCGGGGCCTTCACCGAGGCCAGCATGGCCCGCACCTGGGCCAGATCTCGGCCCGTCGCCAGCGCCTTCCGGTCATTGCCCAAGACCTCGACGCGCGGCCGGAGGTGACTGGGGAGGGACTCGGGACGCCAATCGGTCACGGGCACCTGAATGCCGTAGCGCTCCTTGAGGAACCGGCTGAGGTCATGGGCCAGGGTTGGCCCCTCCGGTTGCAGGTCGCGCACGATCTCCTCCACCTTGGGCCCGAAGGGCTGCAACTGCCGGCGATGCGTCTTGGGCAGAGACCCCAGAAGCTCGGTCACCAACTCGGAACGAAGGCTGGGAATGGCCCAATCCACCCGCGACGCGGCGACGGTTTTCGCCACTTCCATGGGCAGCCGGATGGTGACGCCGTCCCATTCCTCCCCCGGCGCATACGCGTAGGACAAGGGAACCGCCTGACCGCCCACCGTCACCGCCTCGGGAAAAGATTCGGCATCAAAGTCGGTCGCCTGATCCCCCGCCAACTGTTCTTCACGAATGCAGAGAACCTCCGGACCGCCGGCGTTTTGGATGAATCGGTTCAGTTCATCCAACGACGACACGTTCTGGATCCGCTCCGAGTAGAAGGTGTTCAGCGCCTCTTCCAGGTTGCCGAGGTCGTTGCGTCGAAGGCGTGTCTGCCAATCCTCCAGCTTCTGGCGAATGCCTCGGTTGTGTTCGAGAAAGCGGTACTGCGGCGCGAGGGGAGCCGCGTGACGGATGGCCGTGCGCAGCGCCCTAGTCACCGTGGCCCCGCGTCCCGCCCCCTGGGGCACCACGTCGTCGTCGTCGCGAACCGCCCCTCCCATGCCCGGCAGCAACGACTCCTCCACCAGGGCCGATTGGATGAATATCGCCGTGGCGTCGGTGGGCTCGATGTTGCCATAGGCCACCTTGCGCCGAATCACTTCCAGGCCGTGCAAGGTGATGATTTCTTCCACCAAAACCCGCCCCGCCGCGGCACTCCAATGCGGTCCCCGATGCGTCACTTTGCAGAGGTGCGGCGCCAGATCGACGATCCATTGGGGATCAATCCCAGCCAGGGTGCGGGCATACAGCTGGGTGGTTTCAACAATCTCCCCCGCCATCATCCAGCCGGGTTGCGAGGACGGTCGGGGTTTCGGCTCGTTCCTGGCCGGTGGCGCGCCTTTGCGAGGCGGCTGACCGCGCTCGTGCAAGGCTGATCCGGGAAACACCTGCAGTTCACGGTTTCCGCCCGTTCGATAAATGTTCCGTTCCTTGCGCTGGCCCACATGCCCCAGCAGTCCCGCCAGAATCGAGCGATGAATCGCCCCGTAATCCGCGCTGCTCTCGCTCAGGCGCACCGACGCCACCCCTTCGAGAGCTCCGTGCAATTGCGAGTACAGGTCCTGCCACTCCCGCATCCGGGTGTACGACAGGAAATGCGAACGGCAGAAGCGACGGCGATGATTCTGGGTGCGCAGCGTCTCCCATTCGTCGTGCACCGCGTTCCACAAGTTCAGCAGAGTGAGGAAATCCGACCTCGGATCGACAAACTTCCGATGCGCGGTGTCCGCGGCTTCCCGCTGGTCCAGCGGACGTTCGCGCGGGTCCTGAATGCTCAGCCCGGCCGCAATGATGAGCAGTTCGCGCGTCGCGTGTTCCGCCTGCGACTGGAGCAGCATCCGGCCAAGAATCGGATCGATCGGCAGACGCGCCAAATCCTTGCCCAAGGGCGTGAGCTCGCGGCGATCGTCCAGGGCGCCCAACTCGTGCAACAACGTGTACCCCGCCCGGATCGCCGCCGGGGTGGGAGGGTCCAGAAACGGGAAGGTCTCGATGTCGCCCAGGTGAAACGCCTTCATCCGCAGGATCACCTCGGCGAGGTTGGCCCGCTGGATCTCCGGCTGCGTTTCGGCGGGTCGTGAGAGGAAATCCTCCTCCGAATACAGCCGGATGCAGATCCCGTCCCGCACGCGGCCGGCGCGGCCTTTACGCTGGTTCGCGCTGCTCTGGGAAACCGGCTCCACCGGGAGACGCTTGGTGCGCGTCCGGGCGGTGTACCGGCTCACCCGCGCCAAACCGGCGTCGATCACGTACCGGATGCCGGGAATGGTCAGCGAGGTTTCCGCGATGTTGGTCGCCACCACCACCTTCGGCCGGCCACCGGTCGCAAAAGCGCGCTGTTGATCACCCGCACTCAGTCGCCCGAACAGCGGAATCACCTCCACCTCGCGCCCCAGTCGTGACTCCAACTGGTCGCTGGCTTCCCGGATGTCCCGTTCACCCGGCAGGAAAATCAGCACATCCCCGGACCCCGGGGCGAACATCGCCTCCTCCGCCGCCCGCACCGCGGCATCGATGAAGGTCAGGTCCCCGCGTTCCTCGCTCTCCGCGTCCACCGGCTGATACCGCACTTCGACCGGATACAGACGTCCCGACACTTCCAGAACCGGCGCGTTGTCGAAGGCCCGGGAGAAGGTCTGGGTGTTGATGGTCGCCGAGGTGATAATCAGCTTCAGATCCCGCCGGCGAGCGAGCAGACCCTTCAAATGCCCGAGCAGAAAATCGATGTTGAGGCTGCGTTCGTGGGCCTCATCCAGAATCAGGGCATTGTAGTCGGAGAGGTCCGGGTCTCCTTGCGTCTCCGCCAGCAGGATGCCGTCCGTCATCAGCTTGATGAAGGTCTCCGGGCTCGACCGATCATCGAAGCGGATCTTGCAGCCGACCTCGCGCCCCCAGTCCACGCCGAGTTCCTCGGCGATGCGCTTGGAAATCGACAGCGCCGCCACCCGCCGTGGCTGCGTGCACCCGATCTTGGCTTCGATCCCCAGACCCGCTTCCAGGCACATCTTGGGAATCTGGGTGGTCTTCCCGGATCCCGTTTCGCCCGCCAACACCACCACCTGGTTCGCCCGAATGGCGGCCACGATGTCGTCCTTGCGCGCGGTGATGGGCAGTTCCGGCGGATAGTGCACCGCCGGGACATTCGCCGACCGCCATTCCCTCATCGCCGCCGATGCTCGCGCACGCTCCAGAATCCGGTCCAACAGGGCGTCGTGCCGCGCGGCATGGTGCTGGTCCCGCACGACACGCGCCGCCCGTGCCCCCAGCCTCACCCAATCGTGAAGCAGGCACTTCGGCAGCAACGCCCTCAGTTCTTCCATCCGCGGATCAGCCATGTCGCAGCCCCACAGCATGAACCACCTCCCCCTCTCAAGGAAAGGCCGGAGACAGCGCCCTGCTCCATTGCGATTCCACTGGGTTCCGCCATGATTCCTGAGTCCGCCCCGCCACCTCACCTCCCTCCCGCATCGCATGATCCATCACGACTACCTCCTCCGGCTCATCGAGGAATTCACCCGCGCCCTGTCCCGCATCCAGGAAATGATGGCCGGCCATCGACCGGCCGCGGCCGGAGAAGCCTTGGATCAACAGCTCCAACAACTGGTCGCCGCCGATCGCGCAGCCATTCTTCGTCTCTCCGCCACCGAGATCCTCGCCCGCATCCTGCGTGCAGGCACCGCCCATGAGGTTCATACCCGCACATTGTTCCTCGCTTCGCTCCTGCGCGAGTCCGGCGTCCTGGCCGAAGCCCAAGGCGACGCAACCCTCGCCCAGGAAAGCCGCGTCAAAGCTCTGCGCGTGCTGCTATCCGTGTTCGAACAATCCGACCCCGCGGAGTCGCCGCGGTTTGTCCCGTCGGTCGACGCGTTGCTCGGGCAGTTGTCGGCGGAGTGCATCCCGCCCGACCTCCACGCCCAGGTCATGCATCACTTTGAGCGACAAGGCCGCTACGCCGATGCCGAGAATGCCTTGTTCCATCTGCTGGACCAGACAGCGCGGTCGCCGGAGTTCGTCGCGTTTGGCACCTCATTCTACGAGCGCCTCAACGCGTTGAGTGATGCCTCGTTGGAACGTGGACACCTGCCCCGTCCCGAACTGGCCACCGGCCTCGCCGAGTTCCAGCGCCGCGCCACCGCCTGAGCCAACGATTCAGATGGATCTCACGCCAAGACGCGACGCCAAGAAGGACAGGCCGAGAAAGAGGCTCGCGCCCAGAAAGTTTTGCGAACCAAAAGGTGTGGGTTGAGGGAGTGCTCCCGACTCATCCGGTTCTTCGCATTTCTTGGCGTCTCAGCGTCTTGGCGTGAACTTCATGGATTTCGTCTGAATCGTTGGATTAGGACTCGCCCGAATTCACTCCCGTCCGTCGCGACCAGATCTCGCGGGGCTCCCGCCGGAACCCTTCGCGGGCGTAGAGAGCCGCCGCCTCGGGATGGCGCTCATCCACTTCCAAACGAATCACCTCGATCCCTTCTCCGGCCAGCTGGTCTCCCAAGTGTCTCAAGACCCAGCCACCCAAACCTTTCCCCCGACAGCGCGGCTCCAGAAAGAACTCATCCAGCACCGCCACGCGTCCATCAAACTCCAGCGAGAGGAAATAGATGACCAAGGCATAGCCCACCGCTTCGCCGGCGTACCGGACCAGCCACAGTCGGCCCACCTGGGGAGAAGCCAGGATCTCCGAAAGAACCTCCCGTTTGCGGCCCTCGTTCCAGGGAAATCCAAAATGCTCATAAAAGCCGAAGACCAATGGCAAAACCGTCGGCAGATCCAAGTCCCTCGCGAGCATGAGGCTCCAGCCAGGCTCTCCCACCAGGTTCCTGTTTCCATGGCCCGTGTACACCCGAGGACTTTTCAACACCTCCGGAGCGGCGCCAAGTCCGCTCCATGGGCTGGAGTCGCGCCGAGTATCAAACGGAGTAATGGTTGCCGTCAGCCTGAGGGTGGCCCAAACTCCCTGCACGGTGATCACTGCCCGCATACTCATCGCCGACGACCATGAACTGGTCCGTGAAGGGCTGCGTAAGGTGCTTGCGGTACGTACGGATTGGCAGATCTGCGCCGAAGCCAAAAACGGGCGCGAAGCGGTCACCCTTTCCACCCAGCATCAACCCAACGTCTCGATCCTCGATTTCTCCATGCCCGAGCTCAACGGGCTCGAGGCGACTCACAAGATCCGGGAGAACTGCCCGCAAACCGAGGTACTGATTCTCACCATGCACGACAACGACCGGCTGGTCCGCGAAGTCCTCGCCGCCGGAGCCAGGTCGTTCATCATGAAGTCTGACGCATCGCGCCTCCTGATCCAGGCCGTCGAATCGTTGCTGCGTCATAAGCCCTTCTTTACCGGACGTGTCTCCGAGTTGCTGCTGGCGGGATACCTTGATCCTTCCGATCGCTCCGAAGGCAATGTCACTTCGCTACAACTCACTCCGCGGGAACGCGAAATCGTCCAACTCATCGCCGAAGGCAAGAGTAACAAGGAAGTCGCCGACGCCCTCACCATCAGTGTGAAAACCGTCGAGACCCACCGCGCCAACATCATGTCCAAGCTCGACCTCCGTGCCGTGGCCGACCTGGTGCGCTACGCCATCCGCAACGGCATCATTCAACCGTAGTTCCGCCCCACCAGCCTTCCAGGCATAGGGCTGTCGGCTTCTACTTTCAGCGCCTGTCTCCCCGGGCCATGCGTGGTGGTCTCAGGACGCAAGACCCCGCTGACGGGGGTTTCTGTGTATTCTCGGAACCCAATTCACCACGTATAAAGGAAACAGATGAAGGGTGCCTGTTCCGAGATCCACCGCCGAACCCCAGTCAACAGGGGTCCATCCAAGTCAACCGGATCGCCGCAACCCACCGGGCACGCCACCATGTATCGCTCCTAACCAGGAACAGCCCCAACCCATCCGTTTTACCTATGAAATCCATCTACATGATCCTCACCCATTCCCTGGCACGGACTGGGCTTCGCTTGTGCCTTTCCTCCGACCCCAGGTTGCGTGTCCTGGGCGACGCAGGGGATGCCAAGGCGGGGTGGCCGGAAGCTGCCCGCCTGAACCCCGACGTCCTTCTTATCGACGAAGCCTCCCTGAGCGCCCTACACGCCTCCGGCATTCTCCCCGTCGATTCGAGCAAACACCCGAACCTCCGGATCGCCCTGTTCACCGGTCCCTCGGGAATGGACAAGGTCGATGTCGCCCTGCGCATCGGTGTCCGAGGCTTCATTGACGCCGCCACAACACCGGAAGCCTTTGTTCCGGCCATCCTGCGCATCGCGGACGGCGATCGCTTTGTTTCGCCCAGTCTGCTGCCTCACTTCAACGACACGACGCAGCCCACACGTCACGGAAACATCATCCCCGAGGAACGGCTTTCCGCGCGTGAACTCGAGGTCTTCGCCCTCACCGCGGAAGGTTTGGAGGCGAAGGAAATCGGGGATCGCCTGGGCATCAGTCCCCGGACCGTGGACGTGCATCGCGCCAGCATGCGGCAGAAGCTCGGACTGACCGGCGTTCATGAGCTGATCCGGTTTGCCGTCACCTGGAGCCGGGATCGGATGCGCACCCAGCGCGAGGATCGCTTCTGCAATCAGTCCCAACCCATGCTCCTCGTCGAGGACGACGAGGTCGATGTGCTGAGCATCGAACGCGCCTTGGACCAGATCCGCGTGCAGTTCCCCGTGGAGAGCAAGCGCAACGGGGAGGAAGCCCTCGACTGGCTGCGCAGCCCATCCGCCATCCGACCGTTTCTGATCCTGCTCGACGTCAACATGCCGCGCATGAACGGGCACGAATTCCTCGCCGAACTTCGCAAGGACCCGAGCCTGCGCAGCATCCCGGTCATCGTGTTCACCACGTCCACCTTGGAAGCCGACCGCGCCCGCATGTACGACGCGGGAATCGCCGGATTCATGGTCAAGCCCACGCGCACGGACGAATTCGCGCAAATGTTCCGGGCCCTGGCCGAATTTTGGGGCTTGAACAGCCCGCCCCCGATGCCTCGCGGCATGACCCCGGCGGCACCCTCCAACCTGGACTCAACGGAGAATGCCGAGGCCTCCACGCCCTTCGCGACAACCGCCTCGCGGACGTCCCACGTCGGAGCGACTCGCTAAGATTTGATGCCGGACAAGACCGTGTCAGGTCGTCCGAATTCGCCAAGCGCCGGGTCTCAACCACCCGGCGCTTTCTTGCGCACCTAGGCCTTGGGGTAAACCTCAGCCCCCTGGTCCACGAATTCCTTCGATTTCTCCTCCAGCCCCCGATTCAGAGCTTCCTCGGCGCTGACACCCTGTTCGGCGGCGTACTTGCGCACGTCCTCGGTGATCTTCATCGAGCAGAAGTGCGGCCCGCACATGCTGCAGAAGTGGGCGCTCTTCGCGCCTTCCTGCGGCAGGGTTTCGTCGTGGAATTCCCGCGCCTTGATGGGATCCAGACCCAGGTTGAACTGATCCTCCCACCGGAATTCGAAGCGCGCCTTGCTCAGGGCGTTGTCGCGGTACTGGGCCCCCGGATGCCCCTTGGCCAAGTCAGCTGCGTGCGCCGCGATCTTGTAGGTGATCACCCCATCCTTCACGTCCTGCTTCACCGGCAAACCCAGATGCTCCTTCGGCGTGACATAGCAAAGCATCGCGCAACCGTACCAGCCGATCATCGCCGCCCCGATCCCGCTGGTGATGTGATCGTAGCCCGGCGCGATGTCCGTCGTCAGCGGCCCCAGGGTGTAAAAGGGCGCTTCATGGCACCACTCCAGCTGCTTGGCCATGTTCTCTTCGATCATGTGCATCGGCACATGGCCCGGCCCCTCATTCATCACCTGCACCCCTCGATCCCAGGCGCGCCGCGTCAGATCGCCCTGCACTTCCAATTCCGCAAACTGCGCCGCGTCGTTGGCATCGGCGATCGATCCCGGCCGCAGACCGTCGCCGATGCTGAAGCTCACGTCGTAGGCCGCCATGATCTCGCAGATTTCGTCCCAGTGGGTGTACAGGAAGTTCTCCCGGTGATGCGAAAGGCACCACTTGGCCATGATGCTGCCACCCCGGCTCACGATCCCGGTCATCCGGTTCGCCGTCATCGGAACGAACCTCAACAGAACTCCCGCATGGATGGTGAAGTAATCCACCCCCTGCTCCGCCTGCTCCACCAGCGTGTCCCGGAAGGTTTCCCAGGTCAGATCCTCCGCCCGGCCGCCCACCTTCTCCAGCGCCTGGTAGATCGGCACCGTCCCAATCGGCACCGGCGCGTTTCTCAGAATCCATTCCCGCGTCGCGTGGATGTTCTTGCCCGTCGAAAGGTCCATCACCGTGTCCGCGCCCCACTTCGTCGCCCACCGCATCTTCTCCACTTCCTCCTCGATGCTCGAGGCCACCGCGCTGTTGCCGATGTTCGCGTTGATTTTCACCAGGAAGTTCCGGCCGATGATCATCGGCTCCAGTTCCGGATGGTTGATGTTCGCCGGAATAATGGCCCGCCCCGCCGCCACTTCCGACCTCACAAACTCCGCCGTGATCACCTCCGGCAGACGCTGCGGAAACCGGCGGATGACCGACGGCGTGTACTCGGAGGTTCGCAGCGCCGGATCGCCCGTCCCGGGATGTTGATGGCGCACTTCGTTGCGCGCCGCCGACTTCGAGGACGCCGCCTCGCGCCGGAGCCATTCCAATCCCTGGTTCTCGCGCACCGCGATGAATTCCATCTCTGGGGTGATGATCCCTTGGCGCGCGTACCACATCTGCGTCACAGGATGACCTTTCGACGCCCGCAAGGGACGCCGACGCTGCCCCTGCATCCCGGGAAACTCCACCAACCGGTTCCGCTCCGCCTTGCTCGCGTACTCCGCATGCTGCCGGCTCAGGTAGCCGTTGTCCTGCGGCCGAACTTCCCGACCGTCATAGGCCTCGACGTCGCCCCGCCCCTGAATCCAGGCCGCGCGCAGCGGCGGCAGACCGGCCTCCACCTGCCCGGTGAACTCCGGGTCGCCCCAGGGTCCTGAAGTGTCGTAGACGCGGATCGGGGAATTCGGCACCAAATCTCCACTCACCGTGCGGGTCGCCGTCTGTTCGATCTCGCGCATGGGGACGCGGACTTCGGGGTGGATTTCACCCGCGACATAAACCCGCCGGCTGTTCGGCAGAGGAGCAGAACTGTGCGGCTCAAGGGATTCCGGTGTGGCGATCATGGCGAAATCAGTTCGATACGTTGCGCTAACGGTCATTGTCCTGCAGCACCAGGAACATCGAAGCCCGCTCAGGTCGTCCGGCCAAGGAAGGAAAAGGTCGAAGCCATCCTCCCTCCGCCGGTGTGATCCGGATCAGGTTCGACGGGTCTTCCGCTTCAGCGGAACTCTCAGCCGTTATGGGACATCATCGCATCCCCAACGGCTCCCCGGTCCGCCCAGTGTGACGCCACACCGCGCCCGGTCAAGGTCCCGGTCCGGGACACTTCCCGTCATGGTGACCGCATCCAGCGGATGAGATCAGCCATGCCTTGCCGGGGCAGCACCGTTTCGAAACCACCCGGCATCAGTGAGCCCTTCAACGGTTCCAGGGTCACCAGTTCGGAGCGCAGAAGCGCGTGTTCCACCCCGCCCGCCTGTTTCAACACGATGTTGTTCGCCGTCTCCGCCCCCACCAAACCGTCCAGCACATCCCCTGACTTCAGCGTGATCGACCAAGCACGGTACCGCGCTTCCACCACCGCGCCGGGATCCAGAATCGCCGCCAGCAACCACTCCACCGGCTTGGTGCTCACCATCGCCAAATCCGGCCCTACCTCGTGACCCAAGCCTTTCAAGCGGTGACACGTCGCACAGTTCGCCCCAAAAAGCTCCTGCCCGCGCCCCAGGTCGCCGGCAACCTCCTCCAACCCGGCGTACCCGGCCATCACCGCCTCCCGATCCGGCGACGATGGCTTAAGCCCGGCCAGTTCCGGCGCCGCCTTGGGAACAGCATCCTTCCGGTTCAGTTCCCGGAATAATTCCCGCTCCGGGAGCAACGACGACAGCACCGCCGTCCGAATCCATTCGTCCGAAGCGTCGTTGGACACCAACTCCCTCAGCACCGGTTCCGCCTGTTCCGCAGGCCAGGCGCCCAACGAATACGCGGCCTGCATGCGAACCGCCGCATCCCCGTCCCTGGCCAGCGCCGCCACCGAGGCGAAGAACGCGTCACCCAAAACCACCCGCGTTTCGCTCTGCCGCAACGCCTGCACGCGCACCCACGGGTGAGGATCGCTGAGGGCCCGTTCCAGCACCTCACGGTCCAAAGCCCCCAGC
>CAUJJW010000126.1 GCA_963205105.1 Verrucomicrobiota bacterium
TGGAAGGATTCCTCCGTGAGGCGTGAGCCAGCCGGGTACCAGGGCCAACGGCCCGTCCTATCCCAGCCTGGGCCAACGGCCCAGGTCAGCGGTTTCATAGAAATCCGAGGGCTGAAAGCCCGTTCCACCGATGGGTCGGGCTTTCAGCCCTCCGCAGACTTCGGGGCAACGCTTCCTGGGCCTTCGGCCCAGGCTGGGATGGAACGGGCCCATGGCCCTTGGGAAGGCGCCGGCAGAAACAGGTTCATGGGAAGCGCCCTGTTCGAAATCGACCTGCTCACGGCCCTTGAACCGGGGATTCCGGGGGGCGAGACGCCCCCCTCTACGGCAGGCGGGACGCCCGCCGCTACGGAACGGCCTACGCTTCCAGTCGGACCTGCCGAAGCGCTTCCTGGGCCTTGGCGAGTTGGGCGGCTTTGCGTTCATCGGTGCCCAGGTCCGTGCTGGCGAAGGTCCGACGCGCGCTGCCGGTGCGCAGGAACTCGTTGAGCAGGATGCAGCACCACTTCAGCCGGTAGGCGGGCAGGAGGAGAGAGGCTCGTTGTGCCAGGGTGTTTTTCCAGCTCAGGCCTTGGTCCAAGGCCTGCACCATCGTCCCCCAGAACCGGTCATCAACCGGGATCTGCGGCTGGCAGAAGAAGTCGCACACCAGCTTGGCGGGGTCGTCCCAACCCGCGTATTCGAAATCGAGGAAGCGCAGGGTGCCGTCGGCGGTGAGCAGGGCGTTGTGGAAACCGAAGTCGGAGGGAGAAATGCAGCGTTCCTCGCGATCCAGCGAGCGCCCCTGCTCCTCAGGGGGGACTGAGCGGAGGATGTGTTGGCAAACCACATGCCACCGGGGCACCAGTTGTTCCTGGATCCAGGCCGCGGCTTCGCGTTCGAGTGAGGTTCCGGGCTCGAACTGCTCCAGGCGCTCGATCCGGCTCTTGATGCGATCCAGATGGCCGGCCAGTGAAAAGCACGCTTCGGAGGCGATCGGGAGAGCCTGCGCTTGGGGGAGGTGGCGGGCGGCGTTCAGTTCGACGGTGAAGGCGGCAGCCTGCTCGACGTGCGAAGCTTCCGGTTCGCCGGGGCGCAATTTGCGCCCTTCAACGAAGCGGAACAGCGCCAGCCGATCTTCGACGTCCCAGCCCGCGGTTGTCGGGGTTCGGCGGATTCCTTGGGCTTCCGCCCATCGATACAAGGAGAGTTCAGCGCCAAACCGATCACGCGGGTCGTCGGGACTGTGGAAGTAGCGTTTGAGGACGTATGCGTCTCCGCCGTTGGCATCCTGGACACGGTACACGCGGTTGTTGGCCCCGCCGGGCAGAGGTTCGAGCGTGATGGGGCCACCGCCGCTTGGGGACCCGCCGGCTTCCGGGCTCTGGCCCAACGCCGGTCGTAGGACGGGCGGAAAGGGATGGATCGACGCACCAGGACTCATGGTTGCCGACTCAGGTCCTCGCAAGATGACAGGGTGAGAACCAGCCGAGAGCAACACCCGGACCTGATGGAGGAGATCGACGGTCCTGGCAGGTGGCTGGGGGGGCAGGAACGCATCCGCCTCCGACCACGCGTGAAGTCGGGCAAAGGGGATCTCAGGACCGTAAAGGCGATTGGGATCGAACAAGATTCGCGTCGTGCGCGGTGGGAACGACGCCTCGGCGAGGAACTCGGGGAGATCGTCGATGAAGTGGGTGCATTCGCAGGCGGCGATCCGCTGGAGTTTGGCCTGCTTGGTGAGTTCGAGAAAGACCTGGGAACGTTGGAGGCCGATGCCGGCCGGATCGAAGAAACCCTGAGCGGTCAGCCAGTCGAGCGCGGCCTGGTGGAGGTTGTAGGGTTCGCCGGCGAATGGGGTCTTGGTTTTGTGGCTGACGATGAAGACGGGGATGCTGGCGAGGCGACAGGCCTTGAAGAACTCGAGCACTCCGGGGAACGGCGAGGCTTCCGCCAGGCGCGGGCCGTAGACGCGGCCCTGCATTTCCGTCCAGACATCTTCACGGCCGATCTGCCGGAGGTGATTGCGGACGTCGGATTTGTTGGCGGGCAAGTCGGCTGGGATCCAGCCGCCTTCGAGGGCGACGCGGTGAAAGAGCCCGTCGTAGCAGACGATGGTGTTGTCGAAGTCGATGCCGAGTCGCATCAGGAGGTGCGTAAGGCGTCGCGTAGGCGTTGGGAGAGCGCGACGGGGGTGAGACCAAAATGCTCGCGGGCTTCCTCCTGTTCGCAGGTCAGGTGGAGGAATTCATCCGGCGTCCCGCAGCGGATCAACCGCGACTTGGGTTGGCTCTGATCGGCGAGCCATTCGGCGACGCCACCGCCGAGTCCGCCGAGGATGCTGTGTTCCTCGAGGGTGGCCACGACGCGGCAGCGCTGGAAGACATCGGCAAGCGTCGCGGTGTCGAGCGGCTTGAGGGTGTGAAAGCTATAAACGGCAGCGGAGATTCCGTCCCTGGCCAGGATTTCGGCGGTCGCGAGGGCGATGGGCAGGACGGTGCCGGCGGCGAGGATGGCGACGTCGTTGCCGGGACGGAGCGGGATGGCCTGGCCGAAGGCGAAGGCGGGTTCGGCGGAGTGGACGTTGGGTTCACCCTTTTTGCCGATGCGCAGGTAGACGGGATCCTGGGATTGAAGGGCGGCTCGAAGCGAGGCGCGGACCTCCCAGGCGTCGGCGGGAGCGGCGACGGTGAGGTGGGGGAGGAGTCGGAGCATGCCCATTTCCTCGCACGAATGGTGGGTGGCGCCGAGCGAGGCGTACGAGAGGCCGGAACCAGTACCGACAAGAACGACGGGCACGTGATGGTAGCAGAGATCGACGCGGATCTGCTCGAGGCAGCGGTAGGTGAGGAACGGGGTGATGGTGTAGCAGACGGGACGAAGGCCGGAGAGGGCGAGTCCGGCGGCCATGCCGATCATGTTGGCTTCGGCGACTCCGCAATTGAAGAAGCGGTCAGGGCACTTGGCCTTGAGATCGTCGAAGAGGCGGTTGCCGATGTCGCCACTGAGGACCACGACGCGTGGGTCCTGTTGGGCGAGGGCGGTGATCTGTTGGGCGAAGGCGTTGCGCATGGGGGCGGTGGATGAAGACCCGGGCAGGCTTAAGCCAAGCCGAGAGCTTGGGCGGCCTTGGTGACCTCGTCGGCTTTCGGAATCCGGTAATGCCAGTTGTTGTCGTCCTCCATGAAGGGGACGCCCTTGCCCTTGATGGTGTTGGCGATGATGGCCGTGGGTTGGCCGGAGGCGTTCGGCACGGATTGGAGGGCGGCGGTGAGGGCGCCCAGGTCGTGTCCGTCCAGTTCGATGGCATTCCAGCCGAAGGCGGCCCATTTCTCCCGGAGCGACGGCAGGGACATGACCTCGTTCGAACGACCGGTAGCCTGCCACTTGTTGTAATCAATGATCACCGCGAGCTGGCTGAGACGGTGGGCGGGCGCGAAGAGGGCGGCTTCCCAGACGGTGCCCTCGTTGCATTCGCCGTCGCTGAGGCAAACGAACACCCGGTGATCGCGCTTCTGAATGCGCGCGGCGAGGGCCATGCCGACCCCCACGGGCAGGCCGTGTCCGAGCGAACCGGTGGCAAGTTCGACGCCGGGGGCGCAGTGGGGGGCGGGTTGTTCGGCGAGCGGCGCCCCGTGTTGGGCGAAGGTGTCGAGCCAGGCCCGAGGGAAGAAACCGCGTTCAGCGAGAACGGCGTAGAGGGCGCTGGCGGCGTGCCCCTTGCTGAGAATGAATCGGTCGCGGTTGGGATCCCGGGGATTCGAGGGGTCGATGCGGAGGATGTTCCAGTAGGCGGCGACGAGAATGTCGACGCAGGACAAGGCAGAACCCAGGTGGGGGGTTCCGGCAGCGTGCGACATTTGGACCAGGCGCAGCCGGAGTTGGCGGGCGACGAGGCCGAGATCGGAGGTCTGGCCGGGGCCGGCGGGGGACGAGACGGAGGGGCTCATGGGGCGGGGCGAAAATCGACGAGAGCATGGACGACTTCGCCGGAGCGCATGCGTGCGATGCCGTCGTTGATGTCCTGGAGGGGCAGGCGGTGGGAGATCATGCCACGGGGATCGAACCGGCCGCCGCGCATCATGCGCAGGTAGCGGGGGATGTCCTCGGCGGGCTGGCTGTCCCCGCCGTGGGAGCCGGTGAGCGTCTTGCCGAGGTGCAGGGGCAGGGTGTTGAGGGAAATCTTCCGGTCGTGGGCCATGACGCCGACGCCGACGCAGCGGCCCAGGGGACCGGCGAGCGCGAAGGCCTGTTCGAGAACGGCGGGTTGACCGGTGCCATCGACGACGACGTCGGCGGGGCGTCCTTCGAGAATGGCGAGAACGGCGTCGGGGAGCGGCTGGGTGCGGGTGTTGATGGTGTGGGTGGCGCCGAACTCGCGGGCTTTGGCGAGCTTATGGTCGTGGAGGTCGGCGGCGATGACGGGATAGGCGCCGGCGAGATGGGCGCCGAGGACGGTTCCGAGGCCGATGCCGCCGCAGCCGATGACCAGGACCGATTCACCGATTTTCACCTGGGCGTCGTTGTGGATGACGCCGAACCCGGTGGTCAGGGTGTCGGCGAGCAGGGCGCAGACTTCGAGATCGGTGTCGGGTGGTACGGGGGTGACGCGATTCTCGGAAAGGATGGCGTACTGCTGGAACGTGGTGATGCAGCCGGCGTTCACGGTGCGACCCTTCCAGGAATAGAGCGGGCCGCGGGCCTCGATGCCGCGTCCGGGGCGCCAATGGCAGACCACGCGATCACCGGCTTTGACGTGGCGAACTTCGGGGCCGACTTCGAGGACGGTGGCGCCGGCTTCGTGACCGAGCAGGTGGGGCAGCCAGCGGTCGGGGCCTTTGACGCCGTCGATTTCGCCGATCTGCGAGCCGCAGATGCGGGTGACGTGGATGTCGACGAGCACCTGACCGAAACCGAGGCGTGGCAGCTCGACCTCATCGAGGACGAGGGGTTGGCGCTGTTCCACGAGGATCGCGGCGGGGGATTTCACGGTGCGAGAGGGGGGCGAATCAGCGTTCGAGCAGGGACATGCCGCTCTTGATGAGGATCGGTTTGGAGATGGGGCGGGCGTTGCCGACGATGCGAACGGCCTGGGCGCCGGCAAGCTGGCCCATGAATGTGGCGAGGTCCAGGGGCAGGTTGCGGGCGGCGGCGAGACCGGCGACCGAGAAGAAGGCGTCACCGGCGCCGACGGTGTCGACGACCTCGGGTTCGAACGTCGGGCAAAGGGTGGCGGCGGGGGAGGCGTCCTGGGGCTTGCCGCAGAGTCCAAGGGTTTGGATGGGACCGCGAGTGAGCCAGGCGTAGTGGGCGCCGAGCTGGGTCTTGAGGCGGGCGAGCTCGGCTTGGAAGTCGGGTTGTCGATGGCCGACGGCGAGCAGGATTTCCTGTTCGTCGAGGGTGAACACGTGGGCGCGGTGGTACTGGCGGGGGAGGATGTTGAACCCGTGGTTGTTGCTGTTGGTTTGGCAGTTGAGGACGAGGAACGGGGCGACGTCCTGGATCAACTCCCGCAGATGGGGTTGGAGCAGGCCATGGCCGAAGTCCAGGAGGAGCACGGCGTCGCATTCGGCGGCGGCCTGACGGAAACGGCGTTCGAAGTCCTCCTGCACGTTGGAAGCGGGAGGGTCGGGATCGAGGTAATTGACGGAGAACAACTTGCTGAGCTCGGCGTCCTCCCGGCGCGGTTCGACGAACCGCTCCTTGACGATGGTGGTGGAACGGGCGTCGCGCAGGACGAGGTCCTCCTCGGGTCGGAGGTGCTGGGCAAGGAACGGGTTCACCCAGGGCTCGGTGCCTACGACGCTGAGAAAGCGGGCGTGGGGCGTGAACTGGCGGACATGCCGGAAGGCGGCGAGGGCACCGCCACATTGGGTGTCCTGGTTGAGGAATCGGCCGGAAAGGATCCGGTTCTTGGAGGTGAGACCCTGCACACGGACTGTGGAATAACGGTCGAAGATGGCCTCACCGACGACCAGGACCCGGAGACTGGCGAGGGATTCGACCGCTTCGCTGAAGGACTTGCGGGTCTGGGTGAGTGCGAGGCCGGTGCAGAACTCGCGGATGGGGCCGGTGGGGTGCTCGAAGTAGAGGTTGAGCAGCTTGGTGGAACTGAACTTGATCGCGCCGGCGAAGCGGATCACGCCGCCCAGCCGTTCCACCGTTTGTTTCTCCTCCTGAAGACTGCCGGAATCGTCGTATTCGGGATCCTCGTATTCCTTGCCGCGGCAGAAGACCGCCGGGCGGATGGCTTCGATGGCTTCGATCGCGCCGGCATGGGGGACGAGGACGACGAAATCCACGCATTCCAGGGCGGCAAGACTGCGGAGGCGGAGTTGTTCGGTGAAATAGGGGCGCCCGGGGCCCTTGTGGACGTGTGGATCGGAGGGGACCGAGACCACCAGAACATCCCCGAGGGCGCGGGCGCCTTCCAGGTGGGCGATGTGTCCCGGGTGGATGAGATCGTAGATGCCGTGGGACTGGACGATCCGCCGGCCCTGAGCGCGCAATGCGTCGCAGTGCGTGCGGGCGTCGGCGAAGGCGACGATCTTGGGCGACCGCGGTTCGGTCATGGATGGGAGAAGAACGAGTAGGGGGCGTTGTTTCTGCCGACCTGCATGAACTTCATGTTGTAATGCTCGGCGGCATCGATGTCGGGGAACTCGCCGCCTTCGAGCACACGCCGCAAGTGGGCGACCTCCTGGCGAATCGAACTGACGGGCTGGTAGCCGAGCGTTTCGAGGATCTTCTTGGAAGAGATGTGATAGTCCCGCTTGTCGAGGGTGTCGGTGACCTTGATCTCGACGTTGAGGTCGGCGAGTTCGGCCTGAATGACCCGGGCGATCTCGATGACCTTGAGATTCTCGAAGCCGAAGTTGAAGGCCTGTCCGTTGATGAGGTGGGCGGGTGCGTTCAACAACTGGGCGTAGAGGTTGACGACATCGGTCATGCCGACGTTGGGGCGGCGTTGTTCGCCGCCGTGGACGGTGATGACCCGTTTACGCAGGGCATCAGCGGTGAGCTTGTTGACGGTGAGATCGAAGCGCTGGCGGGGGGAGTAACCGCAAATGGTGGCGGGCCGGATGTTGACGGCGCAGAAATCCGGGGACGCGGCGGCGCGGACGAGCCACTCGGACAGCATCTTGTACTTGGAATAGTACGTGATGGGCTCGGGCTCGAGCTCCTCGGTGACGTTGGGCACGTCCTTGATGCCGAAGACCGAGCTGGAGGAAGCGTTGATGAAGCGCTTGACGCCGGCGGAGCGGGCGAGGGCGAGCAACATGCCGACCGCGTCGAAATTGATTTGGCGGGTGAGCACCTCATCGATTTCGCCGGTGGGATCATTGGAGATGGCGGCGAGATGGATGATGGCGTCGACGCCGGAGACGGCACGTCGGACGACCTCTGGGTCGCGCAGATCGCCCTGGATCAGTTCGAAGCGGGAGCGCCACTGGGGAAACGCGGGATCGCGTTCCAGAGCCTGGTGGCCGGCCTGGGTGTAGAGATTCAGGTCGAGGACCCGGACACGGTGGCCCAACTGGAGGAGGTGGGGTGTCAGCCGGCTTCCGACGTAGCCGAAGCCGCCGGTGACGAGAATGTGCTGAGGTTGGGACGGAGACAGGGACGGAGTGCTCACGGTTTGTGGATATAGTCGAAGGGCTGGTTCCGAAGGACGTCGAGATGTTGCTGAACCCAATGGATGGTTTCGTCGACGCCCTGTTCAAACGGGATGGAGTCGTTCCAGGCGAGGGTCTGGCGGGCCTTGGTGCTGTCGAGCAGGTAGGCGGCGTCCTTGCCGGGTCGGTCGCCGACGATTTCGACCACTTTGGAGAAATCGGCGCGGAGTTTGCGGCAGACGATTTCGACGACCTGACGGATGGAGTGATTGACGCGGGTGGAGAGGTGGTAGACCTCCCCGGGGTTACCCTGGCGGGCGATGCGCAGGGTGCCTTCGGCGACGTCGCGGATGTGGATGAAGGACCGGACGGAATGCCCGCCGCCGTGGAGTTGGAGTTGGCGGCCGGTGAGGACGTAGAGGGCGGTGCGAGGGATGATGCGGTAGAGCTGCTGGCCTGGGCCGAAGACATTGGCGGCCCGAGTGAAGACGACGGGGAACTTGTAGTTCTTGAAGAACGTCATCAGGTGAAGGTCGCAGGCGGCGCGGGAGGCGGCGTAGGGGGTGCTGGGGTTGTAGGGGGCGGCTTCGGTGACGTTGCCGGAGCAGCTGCCGTAGACCTCGGGGGTGGAGACGTGGACGTAACGGCGGATGAAGTCGAACCGGCGGAGGCGCTCGTGGAGGCGGACGTTGGCGACGACGTTGGTCTGGTACCAATGGTCCGGGTGGAGCCAACTTTCGGCGACCATGCTTTGGGCGGCGAAATTGATGACGAAATCCGGACGGAATGCTTCGACGGCATCGGCGATACGGTCGGTATCGTGATTCAGGTCCAGCTGCTCGAAGCGGAACCGGGTCGGGTCGGGGGGCGTTTCGCTCCAGCGGTAGGGGAGGAACGCCGGGATGGGCTCGGGAGAGCGGCTGGTGGCGAGGACGGAGGCTCCGTTGGCGAGGGCGTGGGCCACGAAGCTCGCTCCAGAGAACGAGTTGCTTCCGATGACGACAATTTTTTCGGACATAGGCGTCGCAGACCGCAAGGGCGGGCTGCCGATTCACGGATCACAGATCACGGGGCGCAGTGGTCCGTGGGCAGTTGTCCCGGTCGGAACCACGAGCGCGGAAGGCGAGCCTAACGGGAACGACTTTCGCTTGGAAAGCGCTCAGCGTTTCCCGGTGGGGATGAGGACATCGACCCTGGCGGGGGGGATGTTGCCCCAGACGAAACTGGACTGGCTGCGGGTGAAGCCGGTCGGAAATTGCCGGTGGG
>CAUJJW010000127.1 GCA_963205105.1 Verrucomicrobiota bacterium
CCCGGGGATTGCGGCGGCGGGCTGAACGACGACCAGAACCGGTGTGGTGGTGAGCGAACCTGTGTCACTCTCCACGTGTAACCGGTAGCTACCGTTGTCCTCCATACGCAGTCGTGGAAGGTTTAGGTAGGCATTGGTGGCTCCCGGCAACGATTCACCATTGCGCCGCCATTGCAGTTGTGCGCCGGGCGGGACACGAAGCATCGCGGCGAAGGAGTGAGATCCACCTACCCGTTTTCTCACGCCTTCGGGTTCTCGCAGAACTGCCGGTGAGACTGTGTTCCGGTGTCCCTGAAGAAGTCGGATCAGGAACGGGGAGCTTTTGCTTGTTCCTGCGGCAAGCACTCGGCCGGATCCGCCATCCGCTATCGCGATGACTCGGGATTCAGTGGGGAGTTCCGGGGCATAAGTGGCGTCCAGGGTGCCATCGTGGTTCAAGCGTGCCAGTCCAGGCCGGGGCATCTCTTGAATTCGAGAAAAACGTCCGGACACCAAGATCTGACCGTTCCCAGCTTCCCAGATCATTTCGACGGATTCATCCACAGGACCCACGCGAAAGCTGGGGTCTACTTCCCCATTGGAATGCAAACGGGCCACGTTCGTCGTCGCGTGATTGCCGACGATTTCGAAGTGCCCCGCTACCAGGATGCGGTCTTGGCGATCCAGCGCCGCCTGCCAGACGTTCGGGAGTTGGCCTCGATTGAAGCCTTCCCGGGGAGACTTGAATTCAGGATCGATCTTTCCGTCGGGCCCGAATTGCAGGAAGCCCACTGTGGGTGCGAGATTTTTCCAGAAGATTTGACCCGCCAGCAGAAGTCGACCACCGGGCCGTTCGAGAACTGAGTTAACATTAAACAAGGCTTCCCGTGATGCATGGAGAGAACCCGTGGTGGAATCGATGTCTCCGCTTGGCGTCAGGCGGACAAGGGACTCACCCGAACGACCTGCCAACCTTCCCGCGGCCCAGACCCTCCCATCTGTAGTCGGGTGATATGAGTGAAGGCGACGGTGGAAGATGTCTGAAGTGCCGTACGCTTCATCCATCGAGCCATCCGAGCGAAGAAGGGTGAGAGGACCCAGCAAAGTGGGATTCGGTCGGTCAAAATCGTCGCCTGGTGATGGATTGCTCCTTCCGCCTTCGAGATAAATTCGACCGCCAGGACCCGTCTTGATGCTACTGAAAGAATATTCAAACCGCTTTCCCGGAGGTTGCTGAAATCCAAGGAATTGAGGATCTCGCGCTCCCTCGGGAAGGAAGCGAATCACCAATGAGGTTCGATTCTTTGCGACGACGTTCTCGTTGAGAAGGACATAGACGGACCCGTCCGTGGCCATGACCACGTCTTCCGGGATCTCGTCGGAAGCCAGCGTTGCCTGGAACGATGGATCCATGGCGCCGGGCAGTCCTTCGCCTTTAAGCGCAGCGCAGGCTATTGCTGCGGTCAACAGCAGCCCTGTCGCGATCCACCAGTGTGGCTGTTTCATGAATGAATCATGGCTGTTCCTCTAAGTCGTGTGAACGCCGAATCGAGAACAGGGTGAAGCCGGCGGTGTGCAATCCGGGTGGTCGTCCGGTGACGTCTTCTTTCGGTCCTTCGCCGCACCCACCTTTTCTTCCTTCGTCGTCGGTGCTCTTCCCTCGGACATTCTGTATCGATCCCGAGCAGTCTGAGCGCAGTCCTCTTTTTCCTATTCACCTTTTGGGCAAGGCACGCTGAACCCCTTCCTTTCGGAAGGATTTGGCGGACACCAGATCTGCCGGAAGTGCGCCACAAGTGCGTCACTGGCATGCCAGCCGAACCGTCGGCTGGCGCGTCACCGGGCGCGCCAACTCTCGCGTCACCTGGTGCGTCACCCGGTCCGCTGTCGAATGAGCCAACTGTTAAACCGGTTGCCCCGTCAGGCGGCGCGTCAACTCGCCCACCACGGGTCCGCAGGTGGCGGGTCTTGGTGCCCGCCAAGGAGTCATCCTCTGGTGGATCGGCTGCTCCATCGCTTCGGCCCGGTGAACGAGGGCGATCTTGGTGGATGTGATCGCAGCTACCGTGGCCCTGGCTTTCATTCCCGGCCGGCGATCACGCCTGCGGTGCGGCCAGTCTGCCCGCCGCACGCTCGGACTCCAGGAACGCGCCAGGTGTGCCCACCACCAGGCCATAGAAGCTGCTGCCAATGGCGCCCGTGAAATCCGCGCGATCCAATGTGAGCAGGACATCGGCCCACGCGAGCGCGGTGAACAGTACGGGCCGGTCCTTCGCCGCGGCAAAAACCGCAGGACGGTCCATCGTCAGGACGTCATCCACGATCTGCAACGCGGCACGCAACCTGGACCATCGCCCAGTAGCTTCGACTGGCAGCTGGGGAAGGTTGCGGCGCACCTCCTCGACCACGTACGGGGAGGCGATCAGCGCCCAGGTTTGGGTCGAAGCGATAGGAAGATGTAGGACAACGCGCCATGTTCCGATCCGCAGGCAGCCAGCAGGACGCTGGTGTCGAGGAACAGGTTCACTTCGTGCGCTGGAACCGCTGGAAGTCCCCCTCATCCTGCGCGATCCACGCTTGGATCTGGTCGCGTGAATACTGTCGTGGCTCGGGAAGTCGGTCACCCCCGGCGCGAAGTCGTGCTGCGAGCAAAACAAGCAACTCCCGCTTCTCGTCGGGCGGGAGGGCATCCGCGGCCCGTTCGATTTCCGCGAGCGTACTCATGCGGGAAGAATGCCGTGCCACATCGCAAGTCGCAACTTGTGAACCGGACTTGGGGCTACGATGGGTGCCGGACAATTATGAGGAACCGGGTCCATCGTCCGTACGCCGCTACGCATTATACCCCATAGCGTGGATCATGTGCCAAGCTAGCGTCGACGGATTCGGGGACCGGTAACGTCATCTCGTGGAATTGAGGATATCGAAACTGAGCGCGGGCAAACTGTACTTATCAAAGGTGACACTGGGCTTACATGGGACGCACGAATGGCCCGGTAAACAGGAACGACAGTTATTCCTCATCTCGTTTGCTGGACTTGGTATGAAAGGAATTAAAATGGCAAATAAATCCTCCAAAACCGGGGCCTCCTCGGATGACAAGCAGCGCCCGCCGCAACATCAGGATCGAAAGCCGGGACGCGAGGGGCCCATGCGACCCGCAGCCGTGCACGAGCAGCCCGACGCCCGAATCGGGAGACGGCTTGAAGGACGGGTCGCGCTCATTACCGGGGGTGACTCGGGCATCGGACGCGCCACCGCTTACGCGTTCGCCCGCGAGGGCGCGGATGTCATGATCGTGTATCTCAACGAGGACAAGGACGCACGCGACACGGCAACGCGAGTGAAGGAACTCGGACAGCGCTGCGAAATCCATCGCGCCGACATCGGTGACGAAGACGCGTGCCGCGAGGTGGTTGCCGCAACGATCAAGTGCTTTGGCAAGCTCGACATCCTTGTGAACAACGCTGCCGAGCAGCATCCGCAGGAGTCCATCCTCGACATCAAAGAGAGCCAGCTCGTGGCGACCTTCCGGACGAATGTCTTTGCGCTGTTCTTTCTTTCCAAGGCGGCGCTGCCCCATCTGCGGAAATCCGAGGGCGCCTCCATCATCAACACCACATCCGTCACGGCTTACCGAGGCAGCCCGGCGTTGCTCGACTACTCCGCAACAAAAGGCGCGGTCGTGGCCTTCACACGCTCGCTCTCGCAGCAACTCGCGGAGGAGGGGATACGCGTCAATGCCGTCGCTCCGGGTCCGATCTGGACGCCCCTAATACCCTCGACCTTTCCCCCGAAAAAAGTCGCAAGCTTCGGGGCCGATACACCGCTCGGACGTGCGGGTGAGCCCTGGGAATGTGCAGGCTGCTTCGTTTTCCTCGCCTCCTCGGATTCCTCCTACATGACCGGTCAAACCCTGCATCCCAATGGCGGCGAAATCATCAACGGCTGAATTCGGTTCTGCCCGTTTTCGTGGTGTCCAATCGCACCTCGGTGGCCTATAAACTTAGGCAAGCCCTATGAATGCGAGCACTCGCGAGCGGCGTGGCGGAATGATGACTGCGAACGACGCCGCAGCCACGGAGAGCGAGGCGACGACGTGCGCGACGTCGATTCCACTCCCTCAGCAGCGTCGGTGCCGGTCCGCGTGCATCTCCTGGATGGCTGCGCTGATGCTGATCGGGCCGTTCGCGGCCGGTGCGGGTGAGGAACCTGGCGGCAAGCGCGTGGAGAACCGAGGCGCCACGGCCGATTCGGCCGCGCGTCCCGCCGGTCCGAGGCCCGGTTCTGCCGGCTCCACGCCGTCGGAGCCCAAGAAGGAATGCGAGGTGGTCCAGAAGGTGATCGTCGAGGAAACGACGACGACAACGACGGAGGAGACTCAGGTCATCAAGGTGGAAGAAGTTGTGGTTCTCCAGAGCGCTCCCATCCCGAGCGAATCACCGGAGGTGATGACCTTCGAAGACGTCCTCCTGAACACCCTCGGCAGACGCAAGGTCACGACCGTCGTCGCCTCCACGGATGCCCGGAATCCCATTCCGAGTTACGCCTTTGTTGGGTTCCAACCCGCCCCAATCGAGCGACGGCTTCAACACACCGTGCGGCTTCAACGCTTCGAATGTGAGTTGGAGGCTGGAGCCGGTTGGAACCCGACTCACAGTGTCTTCACGCTGGCCGTGGGGACCGCCCTGTTTCAGTTGAATCCGGATGACTCCGAATTCCCGCGCACCCTCCCGGAGCGCGACACGCTTAGTGGGCGCATCTATCCGCTGGCTGTTGGTGTCTCCAAACGCATCGCCGCGCCCGGCGTTCATCGCTACCGTTTTTCCATTCAGTTCAAGGACGCCGCCCTGGGCCAAGCTCCGCAGCTCCTTCCGGAGGATGGAGTTTACCTGAGCGTGGACCCGGCGCCCACGGCACCGCCGGATTTTGGCGCCGTGAGGTTTGTGCTGGTGGACGGAAACGAAGGAGCCGAGTCGACGCTGCGTCTGGTTGAAAAGTCCGGCTCCGCCGTTTCAATTCTGCCCAACCTGAGCCGGCTAGAACTCGCTGCGTTTTGCAGCGTGGTGCACATCCTTCGGAGATGAGGCTCCTGCGGTGACCCCGGGTGGGGAGACTCCACAACGCCATTCAGGATCGTTGTGGAGGGCCGAGATGGGGGCGCCGTCGTCCCGCAGATTCATCTGCCGTTTTCAGGATCCGAAGCAGAGGTTCCTCAGGATTCCTTGCAGGCCTTCAAGGCAGGCATTGCCCCGTGCCTTGTTGGCTGGCTACGCGGCGACCGCGGGGTGTTTCCAAGGCTGACGATAGGCACGGCGGAGGAGTCGGGTCGCTTCGGGATCGCCGGTCACTTCCTTCTTCGCGGGATCGTAGGAGAGGGTTCTCCCGACTTGCATGGCGACGTTGGCCAGGATGCAGCTGGCGGTCGAAATGTGCCCCTGCTCGATATCGGCAACCGGACGGCTGCGTTGTTCAATCGCAGCGAGGAAGTCCAGCATGTGGCGGCGGGTGGCCGGCGCAGCATTGAGTTCGATGGCCTTCTCGGTGACGTCTTCGGGATACTGTTCCTTCTCGTAGAGGCACTCGAAATGGATCGGCTGGGTGCTCTTGTCGAGCGGGAGGAAGTCCGCGCGCATGGTGCTGGCTTTGAGGACGCCCTTTTCGCCGTGGATGAAGATGGCCCAGGGGTAATCGGGGTCGTTGGGGGCACCCCAGGTCCGGTGCTCCCAGGATGCGGTGAGGCCGTCGTATTCGAAGATCGCCGATTGGGTGTCCGAGATGTTCGATTTTCCGTCCTTCTGAACGTAGATACCGCCGCTCGAACTGATGCGTTTGGGCCAACCGATGCCGAGCATCCACCGGGCGGTGTCGAGCATGTGCACGCACATGTCGCCGACGATGCCGTTGCCGTACTCCATGAACGTGCGCCACCAGCGGAGGTGGGGAATGCCGTCGTAGGGCCGAAGCGGGGCCGGACCGGTCCACATGTCGTAGTCGAGGTAGGCGGGCACGGGTTCGACGGGGGGATTCCCGTTGGCGCGCATGTGGTAGTAGCAGCACATGTCGACGTGGGAAATTTTCCCGAGTAGGCCGGCGTCGACGACCTGTTTCTTGGCGTCGATGAGGTGCGGGGTGCTCTTGCGCTGGGTGCCGATCTGGACGACGCGCTTGTGCTGGCGGGCGGAGGCGAGGATGGCTTCGCCTTCGAGCACATCCACGCTGATGGGCTTCTGGAGGTAGACGTCGGCGCCGGATTCGATGGCGGCAATGGCCTGGAGGGCGTGCCAGTGGTCGGGTGAACCGATGAGGACGATGTCGAGGTCCTTCTCCTTGAGCATTTCGCGGTAATCGCGGTAGGTGCGTGGCGCCTTCTTGGATTTCTGACGTTGTTGGGCGATTTCGACGGCACCCGCGAGCATCTGGGTGTCGGGATCGCAGATGGAGACGATTTCGACGGGGGCGACCTGGACAAGGCGCCAAAGGTCGCTCTTGCCATACCAGCCGGCGCCGATGAGGCCGACCCGGCGGGTCTTGCCATTGACGATGTCGGCACCGTGCGAGCCCAGGGTGGAGAGGGCGAGCGCGGCGGAGGCCGTTCTCAAGAAGGCGCGCCGGTTGATGAAGAACGGGGCGGGCTTGGAACGGGCCGTATCGGGGGTCGACGTTTTCATGGGTTTGGCGAGGACTGAATCGGGATCGCGGGAAGTGTGCCCCAAGAACCGGTCCGTGTCGCGCTCGACGTGGTGGGGTTCATGGGAAGCGCCGTTGGCTCAGGCGCCATGCTCACAGACCATGAACCAGGATGGACTCCGGGGGGCGGGACGCCCCCCTCTACGGCAGGCGGGACGCCCGCC
>CAUJJW010000128.1 GCA_963205105.1 Verrucomicrobiota bacterium
CGTAAACCATCGGCGGTTTCGACAACGCATCCCGCTTCGATTTCAAAGCCTCCCATTCCGCCAACCACGCTCTCCCCTGCTTCGCGTCCTCGTCGGAAACGCCCTCGAATCGGTACTGGGGAGGCATCGGCTTCTTGGCGCCCGATGCCACGGGTTCGCGGTCGGCCGAACTCGCCACCAAGCGCCACGCTCCCGGTTCCAGGGCGGTTTCAATGCGGTAATCCGTCGCCACCCGATCCCCGAATTCACCGTTCCGATCCCTCCCCCACACGATCCGGTCCACGCGGGCAGGCCGCGGCAATTCCAGCTGCACCCAGCCCTTGCCGCCTTCATTGGAGATCCACGAGCGACGATTCCCCGGCTGCCCGTCGTTCAGGTGCTCGAGCTGGTGGATCTCATAGCCGGGCAGTGTTCCGGACGCCGTCGCGCGTGTGCCGGCACGGGCCAGTGCGACGTTCGTTTCCCCGGCGTAGACTTCCAGTTCGTCGATGCACGGTTCACCCCCCGTTGAAGCCAGAATCGTGAAGCGAATAAACTGGGCGTCCACTGGCGCGAATACTTCGACGTTCTGCTTCGCGTTCACCGCAGGCCGGCGCGGGGTGGCGTTCGTCGCTGAGACGTCCGCCGGAACCACCGGAGGGAGAAAACGCGCCAGCCGTTTCTCAAGGTCCGAGATCGCGACCGTCACCGCTGCGAGTTCCTGAGTCACCGAACCTGGAAGTGGCAGCGGTCGTTCGCCGTGGCGGACACCTCCAAAGATTGCGGTGAGCGCGTAGTACTCCCGTTGCTCGATCGGGTCGAATTTGTGGGTGTGACACCGGGCACAGCCGAGCGTGAGCCCCAGGAACGCCGTCCCCGTGGTGTTCACCATGTCGTCCAATTCATCCGCCCGCTGCTGCGCGGTGAGCACCGGATCCGGGCTGCCCACGATGTCCACCGGGCCGCCCACTAAAAAGCCGGTGGCCACGTCCACCCCCAAGCTATCCCCGGCGATCTGTTCGCGGATAAACCGGTTGAAAGGCAGATCGCTGTTGAACGCATCGATCACGTAATCCCGGAATCGCCAGGCATTCGGTCGCTCGCGGTTTGTCTCGAATCCGTTGGTCTCGGCGAACCGGATGACATCCAGCCAATGTCGCCCCCAGCGCTCGCCATAGCGCGGATCGTCCAGCACCCGGTCGACGAGCACCTCAAAGGCCCTGGGATCCGGATCGTTCAAGAACTGAGCCACCTCCCCGGGCGTCGGCGGCAACCCCAGCATGACCAGGTACAGTCGCCGAATCAGGGTGAGCCGCGATGCCTCGGGAGACAGCGACAATCCTTGCTCCGCCAAGCGGGCCAGGATGAACGCATCGATGGGCGACGGCGCGGGCGCACCAGTGGAAGGTTTTGCGGCGAGGGTTGGAACCTCCGGCCGCCGCACCGGCGCGAAGGACCAATGCACCTGTGCCTCCGCCGCCGCTTCCGCCGCATCCTGGGGCCACGTCGCTCCGCCTTCGATCCAGGCGCGCAGCGTGGCGATCTCTTGCGGCGTCAACCGATCGCCCTCGGGCGGCATGATCCGATCCGCATCGCGGCCTTCGACCAGTTGGATCAGCAGGCTGTCCGATGCCTTTCCAGGAACCCACACCGGTCCGGATTCACCACCCTTCACCGCAGCGCCGCGGCGATCCAACCGCAGATCGGCTCGTTGCTTCTCCGCTCCATGACAACGGAAGCAGTGAGCTTCGAACAAGGGACGGATGTCCCGGGTGAAGTCCAGGCCCGCCCCTGCCGTGGCTTCGATGGCCTGAACGTTCCCGACGACGACGATCATGGTCGCCATTCGCACGATCCACGCGATCCACCGGCGCAACCCGACGATGTGTTGATGGATAACCATGAGGCGCGCTGGGGTGAACGTTGATTTGGAGCTGAAAAGATCTACCGCAACGCGCCTCGGGAGCAATGTTTCGTTCATGGTCCGGCGTCCGGGCCTACCCATGCAGGCCATCGCAAGGGTAGAAGCCGGCGCCCTCACCCCAGCCCTCTCCCGGAGGGAGAGGGAGTCGCGTGCTGCCCTCGGCAACATGCCTGAACCCCGGCCTTCCGAGCCGTCGCGCCCCGTTCCAGCCAACGCTCGGCTGAACCCTTCCCATGAACCGGTCGTCCGTAGCGGCGGGCGTCCCGCCTGCCGTAGAGGGGGGCGTCTCGCCCCCCGGAGTCCTCGGTTCATGGTCCGTGCGCAGGTCATTCTTGAACAGGGAGCTTTCCATGAACCGTGCCTGGTCCTGACCCCAAGCCCAGGGTTTGGCATCGTTCGCCACTCGCCCCAAGGGGGTGACATGAGACAGCCCAGGGCGCCCGCCCGGGGTTTCGGTCCAAGCAAGGCTTCCGAGCCCTGACAGGGCGACATGGAGTCATTCCCTACCGACCGTTCGTTCCACGAGGCCTGGTTGAGACGATCCCAGCGGGGTGTCGCGCCCTTCAGGGCGAGGGAATGCGTTGGTATGGTGTTCCCAGGGCAAGTGCCCTGGGCTATCCCATTCTGCCCCTTCGGGGCGGGTGACCACCCTGCTTCCCATGACGTGTGCCCGTTGTTGACGCCGCGCCCGTGAACCGCCATCGACCGCCAAAAAATGCTTCGAAAAAGCCGTTGCCACGGGCCCCCGACCCAGCCAGACTTTCCGTCTGGTTCGGGGCGTAGCGTAGCCTGGCTAGCGCGCTTGTTTCGGGTACAAGAGGTCGTGAGTTCGAATCTCACCGCCCCGACCACTCCTCTTCCGCAGGTCTCCCTATGTTCCCTGGTGCATAGCCGTGCGGTTTCGTTTTCTCCATCTCCTTTGCGATCGAACGGGTAAGCCCCAAACGACGGCTCACTCGGGAGCCACTGTGGCTTCCACCGAAGCCGTTATCGTTAATTGTCGCGCTCGCGCCAAGAGTGAGGATGTCGATCGGCCGGGCACCCCGCTGACGATCACCACCCTGCCGCCGCAGCGTTCCACCAGCGCTCGTTCGGTCTGGTGCACGGTTTCCAGGGTGTAGTCGCCGCCTTTGGCCCAAATATCTGGCCGGACCCACTCCAGGAATCGTTCGGCACTCGGTTCCTGGAAAAGACAGACGGCGTCCACACAACCCAACGCTGCAATCAAGCCCGCTCGATCGTCCTCATGATGAACGGGACGCGAGGGACCCTTGAGTGCACGCACGGAGGCGTCGGAATTCAGGCCCACCAGCAGGCGATCACCCAGCGACCTTGCCGTCTCCAGATAGGTGGCATGCCCGATGTGCAGGAGATCGAAGCATCCATTGGTCACCACCAAACGTTCGCCTTCCTGGCGGACCCGGTCGCACCAGGTTCGCAGGGAATCCCAACCCAGGATCTTGTCTCGAAACGCCACCCCGAAAACCTGACAAGGTTGCCGCCGAGGACAACTCCCATTTCGGAGAACACCCGCCTCGGTCGTGACTGGACACTTCCCGAAGCTTGGCCGACCCGGCAAACTCCAGCGCATGTTCACTCTCGCGGGCAAAACGGCATTGGTGACGGGCGCGGCCTCAGGGATCGGAGCAGCGATTTCCACTGCCTTCGCCGCCGCCGGAGCGCGGGTGATCGTCACCGACATCGCGAAGGACGGCGCGGAACGGCAAGCCGCGACACTCCGGTCGGCGGGCGGACAAGCTGAGGCATTGGTCGTTGATGTCAGCCAATCGGAATCCATCGCTGCGACGGCGGACTGGCTGGATCAGCGCCAATGGCCCCTCGACATCCTGGTGAACAATGCCGGCGTTGGTTTTGTAGGCACCTTGTTGACAACGACTTCGGCGGATTTGGAACGACTCTGGAACGTCAATGTTCGCGGGGTCTTTGAAATGACCCGCACCTTCCTTCCCGGCATGGTCGCCCGCCGCTCGGGGAGCATCATCAACCTGGCGTCGATCGGCGGCATTGTTGCTGTGCGCGATCGCCTCGCCTACACCACCACCAAATTTGCGGTGGTCGGCTTCACCAAAGCGGTC
>CAUJJW010000129.1 GCA_963205105.1 Verrucomicrobiota bacterium
AGAGGCGCTGAAGGAGCAGAAGTAGGTTCTGGCGCCGGAGTGGGCGGCCTAGTCCGTGAGCGGGATGGTTCAACGGGTCGGGTTTGTGGTGGGGTTGTACCGCGAACATACGGACCCCGAGCAACGCAAGGTGCGTTGACGATCAGGGGGTGGCTCGGACGGTGTATCCGCCGGATTTTTCGTCGTGAACCAGCTTGAGCAAGCCGCGGTGCTCGGCCTCATGCAGCAGTTCGTTGAAGGACCGGAAACCGTAGGCGCGCTCATTGAAGCCCGGATTTCGGCGTTTGAGGGCCTGTTTGATCATGGAACCCCAGATGTGGTCGTCCTCCTCCCGTTCTTCGGTCAGGGCGTCCAGGGTCTCCGCGACCATGACCAGGGCCTTTTCAAGAGAGGGACCGGCGTGGGGATCGGCGGGCGTCGAGGCGGGGCTGGGATGCAGGGCCTGTGGTGTCGGGCTGGGGTGAGGTTTCGAGGGTGAAGCGGAGGCGGGGTGGGTGGCGGACTGGCTTGCCGAGGTGCGCGACGACGTCGCCCGGGGGCGGGCCGACTCCTTGGGACGGACCACGCGCACGAGATCGTCGTAGTACAGGAACTCGTCGCAATTCTTGATGAAGAGGTCGGAAGTGGAGTTCTTGACGCCGACGCCGACGACCTTCTTGGCGTTCTCGCGGAGCTTGCTGACGAGGGGTGAGAAGTCGGAGTCGCCGCTGATGATGACGAAGGTGTCGACGTGCCCCTTGGTGTAGCAGAGGTCGAGGGCATCGACGACCATCCGGATATCGGCGGAGTTCTTGCCGGACTGGCGGATGTGAGGGATTTCGATGAGTTCGAAGGCAGCCTCGTGCAGGTCACGTTTGAATTCCTTGAAGCGATCGAAATCGCAGTAGGCCTTCTTGACGACGATGTGGCCCTTGAGGAGGAGGCGTTCGAGGATTTTCTGGATGTCGAAGCGTGGGAAATGGGCATCCCGGGCACCGAGAGCGACGTTTTCGAGGTCGAGGAAGACCGCCATGGTGGCGTTGGAATCGTGAGCGCTCATGAGAGGAGGGTGCGACGTGCCTAGGGTTGGTCGGATGGTTTGCCGTCGGAAAGCGAAAAGGTTGGGAAGCTGGCGGATGGGCCAGCGCTGGCCGGAAGTTGCCAACGGGCGTGTTCGTCCGACAGACTGGAGGCCACATGTCGGAGCCGTTTTACATCACGACAGCCATTGATTACCTGAATGGCCAGCCTCATTTGGGGCACGCCTACGAGAAGGTGGTGACGGACGTCATTGCCCGCAGCCGGAGGAGTCTGGGGCAGCAGGTGTTCTTTCTGACGGGGCTGGACGAGCATGGGCAGAAGGTCCAGCAGGCGGCGGTGGCGGAGGGCAAATCGCCGCAGGACTACTGCGATGCGTTGGCTGTGGCGTGGAAGGGGTTGGCGACGAAACTCAACCTGAGTAACGACGACTTCATCCGGACCACGGAACCGCGGCACAAGCAGGTGGTTCAGGCGGTGTTGGCGAAACTGCACGCGCAGGGTGAATTCCGGGTGGGCACTTACGAGGGCTGGTATTCGCCGAAAGAAGAGACGTTTCTGACCGCCAAGGACCGGCTTCCGGACGGGAACTTTCCGTCGAGCTACGGCGAGGTGATCACTCTGTTGGAGAGCAACTATTTCTTTCCGCTGAAGCCGTATCAGGCGTGGCTGATCGATCACATCGAGTCGAACCCGGACTTTATCCGGCCGGCGTATCGGCGGAACGAGGTGCTGGGTTTTTTGCGGAGCGAGACGCTGGAGGACCTGTGCATTTCGCGGCCGAAGGCGCGGTTGGCCTGGGGGATCCCGCTGCCGTTTGATCCGGAGTATGTGACGTACGTGTGGTTCGACGCTTTGACCAACTACGTGACGGTGCCGGCGTCCATGGGGGATGCGGGGGCGGCGGGTCCGTTGGGGTTGCCGGTGCGTCCCGAGGTGCCGCCGCTCTGGCCGGCAGTCCACGTGATCGGCAAGGACATCCTCAAGTTCCACACCGTCTATTGGCCGATCATGCTGAAGGCTGCCGGTTTGGCGGTGCCGCGGCAGGTGCTGGTGCATGGGTGGTGGCAGAAGGACGGACAAAAACTGAGCAAGACCACGGGCAACGTCGTGGATCCTGTCGCGGTGGTGGACGACTGGGGGGTGGACGCCTTTCGGTATTACGTGACGCGTGAACTGGATCTGGGTCCGGACGGCAACTGGACGGACGCGGGATTCGCGGCCCGGTATCAGGCGGAACTGGCGAACGGACTGGGGAATCTGGTGAACCGCTCGCTGAAGATGCTGAAGAGCTACCGGGCCGGGAAGGTGCCAGCGCGTTCGGACGCCCTGGCCGCGGATGCAACGAAGGCGGCCGAGGCGGTGAAGGCGGCGTATGCGGCGTTCGAATTGCAGGGGGCGCTGATCGCGGCCTGGGAGTTGGTGAACCGGGCGAACAAGTACGTGGAGGAGACGGCGCCGTTCAAAATGGCGAAGGATCCGACGCAGGCAGGCCGTTTGGACGAGGTTCTGTACAGCCTGGTGGAAGCGTGTCGGATTCTGGCGGTCCTCTTGTGGCCGGTGATTCCGGAGACCGCTGGCAAGATCTACACCCAGCTGGGGTTGGCGGGCGCCCCGGACCGGTTGGAGTCGACCTCCTGGGGCGGGATGGTGGCGGGCAGCGAGGTGGGCGAACCGCAGCCGCTCTTTCCACGGCGCGAGCCGGCGGCGAAGGACGGGAATGCATGCAAAACGGCTTGAGGGCGATGATGGACGATCATCGGTTAGGGGGTGGGACGGTCGGAGCTTCCGGTGCGCGGGCGACGGGAGTGGCGCGGTCTTCGGGTCTCGGTTGGTGGGCGCTGATGGTGCTGTGCTGGTCGCTGGCGACGGGCATGGTGGCGGGCGCTGCGGAGGTGGGGGAAGCGTTTGACGGCGCAGCGCGTCTTTACGAACAGGGCAAATACCGCGAAGCCGCCGCTGCTTATGAGCAACTGATCGCTCGCAGCAACGCCACGGTTTCGGTCTGGTTCAACCTCGGCAACGCCTGGTTCAAAGCCGGAGAAAAAGGGAGGGCCATCGCGTGCTATCGGAGGGCTGAACGGCTGGCTCCGCGCGATCCTGAAATCTCGGCGAACCTGGCGTGGGCCCGGGCCAAGGTGGGCACCGCCGCGACTCTCCAGGTGGCGTTCGTGGACCGTTTCCTGAGGCTGCTGACCCCGAATGAATGGGCGGCGGCGGCCATCGTGGGGGTCTGGGGATGGTTTGTGTTGATGATGGCCCGGGAGTGGGCGCCCAAATTCCTCACGCTCAGCAACGCCGCCAGTGGGCTGCTGGCCGCGGGCGCTGCGCTGATGCTTCTGGTGGCGTACACCGCGAAAGTCCGCAACGCCCGGGTGAATGCCGTGGTGATTGCTTCCGAGGCGACGGTCCGCTTTGGGCCCTTGGAGGAAGCGCAGTCCGCCTTCACCCTGCCGGACGGATCTGAACTCTTGGTGACCGATCGGAAGGGCGCCTGGATGGAGGTGAGGGATGGGATGGGGCGCCGAGGGTGGGTCGCGGTGCGCAATCTGGCGACGCTTCCTTGAGGTTCGTCCCCGTCTCCCAGCTGCGGTGGCAGTTCAGCTACGTTTCTCGCCGGACTTGCGTGAGTGGGCGCGCTTATTCGAGGTCGGCCGGGCTGGCGTCGGAGTCTGGCGGCGCGGCGGTTGCCGGGCGCGGGTAATGAACGCGCCACAAGACGAGTCCTTCCGGAGGCGCGGTCATTCCGGCAACCCGGCGGTCTTTGCTTTGCAGGATGGACGGGATGTCATTGGGAGAGATGCGGTGGAGTCCGACTTGGGCCAGGGTTCCCGCGATGCCCCGGCACATGCGGTAGAGAAACCCATCCCCCACGATGCGCACAGTGATCTCCGGTCCGCGTCGACGAACCTCGCAGGCGGTGAGGGTCCGGACCGTGGTGGGCCGGGGGTAGCCCGGGTTGGAGGTGAAAGAGGCGAAGTCATGGCGGCCGACGAAGTGGGTGGCGGCCTGTCGCATGGCCGCGACGTCGAGGGAACGGGGAAGGTGCCAGGCCATTCGGGTGAGCAGCGGATTCATGGCCGGTGCATTCCAGATCCGATAGCGGTACTCCTTGCCGGCAGCGTGGAATCGGGCGTGGAACCCGGGGTGGGCGCGGGAGGCTTTGAAGATCCGAATGTCCTCAGGAAGGTGGGCATTCAGAGCCAGAACCAGCTTGCGTGGCGTCATGCGCCATTCGTCGACCGGGATGTCGACGTGGGCGACAAGTCCGAGGGCATGGACTCCGGTGTCGGTGCGGCTCGATCCGTGAAGCGGACCCGCGCCGGGGAAGAGTCGGCGCAGGGCGATTTCGATCAATTCCTGAACGCCCTGACCGCTTTTCTGGGTCTGCCAGCCCTGATAGCAGGTGCCATCGAAGGCCACGACCAGCCGGACTCGGACCTGCTTCATGCTCCGGTGATCCCGACGGAGCCGGAGGACTGGGCGTCGAGATAACTCTGGAGCAGGACGGCGGCGGCCGAGGAATCGACCCGACCTCGGCGTTCCTTCTCGCGTTTACCGGTCTCGGCGAGCATCCGGTGCGCCTGCAGGGTGGTCAGGCGTTCGTCCCAGGTCCGGATGGGGATGGGGATGGTTTCCCGGAGCAAATGGACGAACGCTTCGACCTTGTGCACCGCGGGTCCGCTTGACCCGTCCATGTTCCGCGGCAAACCGACCAGGATCAGGGCGATTTCGCGCTGCTGGATCAGGGTTTTGAGGTCATTGAGCAGGGTGGAAAGTGGTTCCGCCGGATGGGGATCCAAGGGGTGGGCCAGCATCCCGAGCTCATCGCTGATGGCGAGGCCGATGCGGACGGTACCGTGGTCGATGGCAAGAATACGCATGTGCGAGGGGCGGTCAGAACGGAAGCGGTGATGGGTGGGTCAGGAGCTCTAGGCGAGTAGAGCCAGGCATGCCTCGGCCGACCGGAGAGTGTGGTCGAAATCGGCTTCGGTATGGGCGGTGGAGAGGAAGCCGGCCTCGAATTGGGACGGCGCGAGGTAAACCCCCCGATCGAGCATGCCGTGGAAGAATTTGGCGAACTGGGAACGGTCCGATTTCATGGCATCGTCGAGGTTCCAGACGGGTTCGGTGGTGAAGTAGGCGCAGAACATGGAACCGACGCGCTGGACCTGGAGAGGGATGCCGAGGCGCTGGGCGACGTTGCGCAGCGACACTTCGAAGAGGGCACCGAGACGTTCGAGCCGTTGGTAGGCGGCGCCATCCTGCAATCCGCGCAGGCTGGCGATGCCGGCGGCCATGGCGAGAGGGTTGCCGCTGAGCGTGCCGGCCTGGTAAACGGGGCCGAGCGGTGCCAGGAGGTCCATGATGTCCGCCCTGCCGCCGAACGCCCCGACGGGAAGTCCACCGCCGATGATTTTTCCGAGGCAAGTCAGGTCGGGACGGATGCCAAAGAGGCCTTGGGCGCCGCCCCAGCTCAGGCGGAAGCCGGTCATCACCTCGTCGAAGATGAGGATCGAGCCATGGAGCGCCGTGAGCCGTCGGAGTTCCTCCAGGAAACCGGGTCTGGGCGGGAAGAGGCCTGCGTTGCCGGCGACCGGTTCGACGATGACGCAGGCGATCTCGTTGCCGCGTTCGTGAAAGAGGTGTTGGAGGGCGGGGATGTCGTTGAAGGGGACGACCAGGGTATGACGGGCGAAGTCGGCGGGGACCCCGGCGCTGTCGGGATGTCCGAAGGTCAGGGCGCCTGAGCCGGCCTTGACGAGCAGGCTGTCGGCGTGGCCGTGGTAGCAGCCGGCGAATTTGACGATGGCATCGCGGCGGGTGGCACCGCGGGCGAGGCGGATGGCGCTCATGCAGGCCTCCGTTCCCGAGCTGGTGAAGCGGACCTTCTCGATGGAGGGCACGGCGCTGCGGACGAGACGGGCGAGTTCGATCTCGGCGGGGTTGGGCACGCCGAAACTGGTTCCCAGCGCGGCAGCTTCCTGGATGGCCCGGACCACCGGAGGGTACGCGTGCCCATGGATGGCAGGCCCCCAGGTGCCCACGTAATCCACATAACGATTGTCGTCGGCGTCCCAGATGTAAGGACCCTCGGCGCGCACGGCAAAGAAAGGGACGCCGCCCACGGCGCGGAAGGCCCGGACGGGGGAGTTTACGCCGCCGGGGATGAGCTGGAGGGCGCTTTCGAAGAGCTGAGCGGAGCGGGAGCGGTTCATGGATTCGGGCGTCGCCGCTGGAAGAAGGTTTCTCCAAGCGAGCCGCGTTCGGTGCGTATGGCGGTTCCCGGGCCGATGCCATGCCGCTTGAACCAGCCCTCGGCGGTTTCGAGGGCGAACTGGACGCGGTCGGATTTCGCGGCGACGGGGTTGGTGTTTTGCCGTTCGAGACGGTGGATTTCGAGAATGATGCCTTCGGGATCCAGGTAGGCGACGTCGATGTCCATGGGGACGTTTTTCATCCAGAAGGACGTTTGGTGGGGTCGACCGAAGACGAAGAGCATGGCTTCGGTTTCGGGGACGTTGGTGCGCCACATCATGCCCTTCTGGATGGCTTCGGTGGTGAGGGCGAGTTCGGTGTCGAGGATTTCCGGTCCGACGTAGAGTTTGAGGCGTGGCAGGCCGGTTTGGGGGCGTTCGTCGTCGAGGAAACTCCTGGTGGCGGAGGCTGGAGGAGCTTCTTTGGACGCGCTTGAGGAAGGCCCACAACCTCCGAGGAGGAGGGCGAGGCCCAGGACGAAAGCCAGGACAGGGGCTTGCACGGGGTGAGTCTGGGCGATGGGAGGCTTGGGAGGCAATCCGTGTGATGGGATGGGTGTTCCTTCAAGCCGCCTATTCCCAAAGGCATGGCTCCCGCCTAGGATGTCGCGGTGACGTTGCCTGCCGACTATCACATGCACACGCACCTCTGCCACCACGCGGAGGGGCTTCCCAAGGATCTGGCCCGTCGTGCGGTGGAGCTGGGGTTGTCGGAGATCGGGGTTTCCGAGCACAACCCGATGCCGAACGACGATTTCGACCAGTGGCGCATGTATCTCTCCAAGCTGGAGGAGTACCTCGCCGCCCTGGACGACGCACGGGCTGCTTTTCCGGATCTTCGGATACGGTCCGCGCTGGAGGTGGATTACCTGCCGGGCCACGAGGATTGGATTCGGAATCTGGCCGGGCGGCACGAGTGGGATTACTTCATCGGGTCGGTGCACTACATCGACGGCGGGTGGGACATCGACAATCCGGGAAAGCTGGACCAATGGCGGGCGCGGGATGCCTACGACGTCTGGAGCGCGTATTTCGAGCGGCTGACGGCGGCGGCGGACAGCGGGTTGTTTGAGATCATCGGGCATCCGGATCTGCCCAAGAAATTCCGGTTCATGCCGAACCGGGATTGCGTGCCGTTGTTTGAGCGCTTTTTGGATGTGGCGTCAGCGCGGGGGGTGGCGATCGAGATCAACACCGCGGGGTTGCGAAAGGACTGTCGGGAGATGTACCCGAGCCTGGAGTTTCTGAAACTGGCGTCGGCGCGGGGGGTGGGGTTGACCTTTGGTTCGGATGCGCATCAGCCCGGCGAGGTCGGCATGAACTTCGTCGACGCCGTCGCGTTGGCGAAGGAGGCGGGTTATCGGGATTGTCTGCGCTTTGAGAAGCGGCGGGTGAGGCGGGTGCCGCTGGATTAGGGCTGCCCGCAACCCTTGCGTGGCGAGGTGGGGGAGCACTAGGGTAACCGCGTGGCAGAAACGGTAGAGCCCATGGTGGTCCCGGCGCCTACGATCGGCGAGAAGACCAAGGAGAAGGAGGCCCAGGATCCGGGCTTCCTGGTGATTGTCTGGAACGATCCGGTGAACCTGATGGATTACGTGACGCATGTCTTCATGAAGGTGTTCGGGTGGAACAAGTCGAAGGCTGAAACCCACATGCTGGAAGTGCATCAGCAGGGGAAGAGCGTGGTGGCGAGGGAAGGCTTCGAGAAAGCGGAGTACTATGTCCACCGACTGCAATCGTATCACCTGCAGGCGACGATGGAGAAACCCGCATGAAGCTTCTGGAGCGGGAGGGTGAACGGCTGGTTTTCCGCTTGAGCACGCGGGAGAAGCAGTTGTTGCAGCGGCTGTTGAGCTTCTACCCGTTGCAGTCCGAGAGCCACGCGAAGCTTTCGAAGACGGCAGATGCCCGTTTCGACGACGCCAACGAGCTTCTGGTGGAGGCCCGCAAAGAGCATCAGTCCGAGTTGTCCGGCTGGCTTGCGAGGCGTCTGAGCGAGGGGGCGGCATGGGTGACCGCCGGCACGGGCTGGCGGTTGGTCCTGGATGGGGCCGACGCCGAACGTCTGCTTCAGGTGTTGAATGAGATCCGGGTGGGCGCGTGGCTTAAGCTGGGAAGCCCTGAGAATCTGGATGCGGTGGAACCGGACGACACGGCGGTGGCTCTCGCACCGTTGCACGGCCTGATGATGCTGACCGGGCAGTTCGAGATGGTTCTGGTGCATGCCATGATGGGTGATTCGGGGGGTCGCTCGTCCGATGAGGCTTAGTGGTTCGCCCCGTTTTCCCATGCCCAAGCGGCCGGTTCGATTGAATGAGAAGTGCGGCTTCCCCGACCCGAGGGGGGCGGTGGTTGGAGGACCCTACGATGGACTCGTGGCCGTGGGCGGGGATTTGGCAACCGACCGGCTGCGGTTGGCCTATCGATCCGGGATGTTTCCCTGGACGGTGAACCCGGTGACGTGGTGGTCGCCGGATCCCCGTGGGATTTTCGAACTTGGAGGTCTCCATGTTTCACGCAGCCTGCGGCGTTGCCTGCGCCAGGCGAAATTTCGGGTCACCCGCGATCAGGCGTTTGGCGAAGTGATCGCCGCCTGCGCCGGGGTACGGCGACCCGGAGGCTGGATTGTGCCGGAGTTTGTCGCGGCTTACAGCAAGCTCCATCACGAAGGCCATGCCCACAGCGTCGAGTGCTGGCTCGGGGATGATTTGGTGGGTGGGGTGTACGGGGTGGCGGTGGGGGGGCTTTTCGCCGGTGAATCAATGTTTCATCGCGCCAGCGATGCGTCCAAGGTTGCGGTCGTTCACCTCCACGATCACCTGGTGTCGCGCGGCTATCAGCTTTTCGACATTCAGATGCTCACCGAGGTGACCACGTCACTGGGTGGACGGGAGATCCGTCGGGACGAGTATCTCGAACGGCTGAAACAGGCTGTGGATTTACCGATTCAGTTCGGCTGAAGTCGCCGGGCGCCGCGGTGGACGGGGAAGTCGGGAACTCCTGGGGCCGCCGTCGGCGTGCATCCCAGCAGCGGGCACACCCCTATTTCGAAGACAAGCGATGGACTGGTTGGTCACCAAGAGCGGCGGATGGATGTGGGAGCCGTGGGCGGTCCTCGCGACCCTCGTCGGGGTGCTTTTCCTTTTCGCCACGGAACGTTTTCGCGTGGATGTGGCGGCATTGTTAGGGGTGGCGGTCCTGATGCTGACCGGGATTCTGGCGCCTGAGGAGGCGTTCGCCGGTCTGGGAAGCCCGACGATTGTCATGCTGGGGGCGGTTTTCATCGTGGGCGGGGCCATGCAGGAATCCGGGGTGTTGGATTTGGTGGGGGGTCGCCTCGTCCGGTTATTGCCACGGAGCGAATTCTGGATGGTGACCGGCTTGATGCTTGTGGCAGCGGTGCTGTCGGCGTTCATGAACAACACCAGCGTGGCGGCGATGCTGGTGCCGTTGGTGCTGGGAATTGCGCGACGGGTGAGATTGAGCGCGTCCAGGCTGCTCATTCCCGTCGCGTTTGCGTCGATCCTGGGCGGGACCTGCACGCTGATCGGCACCTCCACGAACCTGGCGGTGAACGCTTTCATGGTGAAGCAGGCGCAGATGGCGCCGATGGGTTTGTTCGAAACGACCGCACCGGCATTGGTCCTGGTGGTTGCGGGAATTGTGTTCATGGCCGTGCTGGGCCGCTTCCTCCTCCCGAAGTCGGTGGTGGAGGATCTGACCGACGAATTCGGCGTTCGCGGCTACCTCAGTGAGATCGTCGTTCAGCCGAATTCGGCCATGCTGGGGCAGCGGGTCCATGACTCCGCCCTGACACGCATGGAATTCAGGGTGTTGAAGGTGGTTCGCGATGGCCACGGTTTTGTTCCAGATGAGGAAACGCTTCTGGAAGCGAACGACGTGCTGATTGTCACCGGGAACGTCATGAACCTGATGAAGGTCAAAACGATGCAAGGCATCGAAATCCGGCCTGAACTCAAACTTGGAGAAGCCGAACTGCGGAAGGCGGGTGTCGACCTTGCCGAGGTGGTGGTCAGCCCTCGATCGAGTCTGATCGGGCGGACCCTGCGGGAGGCACGGTTTCAGCAAGAATTCGGGCTCACCGTGCTGGCCATCTTCCGGGAAGGATTGACCCTTTGGGATCGCATCAGCCGCATCCCGTTGGAGGTAGGGGACTTGCTTCTGGTCCAAGGACGTCCGGGGTCGCTGGAGATGGTGCGACGGCGGCGGGACCTGGCGGTTCTGGCGGATCGAGGGATGCTGAACCCCCATGGACAACGGCCGCTTTTGACTTTGGCCATTTTCGCGATGGCCGTGGTGTTGGGTGGGTTGAATTGGATTTCACTTTCCACCGCATTTTTGTTGGCCGCGCTGGCGATGGTTCTGACCGGCTGCATTCGTCCCGTGCGCCTTTACGATCACGTGGAATGGCGCCTGTTGATCTTGATTGGGTCGATGATGGCTTTCGGTCTCGCGATGCAGAAGACCGGGGCGGCGCAAATGCTCGCGTACTGGGTGGTTACGGGGATTGGTCCCTGGGGACCCGAGGCTGTGTTGGCTGGTTTTTGCCTTCTGACCATTCTGTTAACCCAGCCCATGTCCAACGCGGCGGCGGCATTGGTGGTTCTGCCGGTGGCGTTGGAGTCGGCGATCGGCATGGGTGTCAACCCGCGGTCGTTTGCCGTGGCCATCATGCTCTCGGCATCGTTTTCGGTGGCAACGCCTTTGGAGCCTGCCTGCGTGCTGGTGTATGGACCCGGGAAATATCGGTTCGCCGACTTTGTCAAACCGGGCCTGCCTCTGACTCTGCTGTTGCTGGTGTTGCTTCTCCTGTTGTTGCCCGATTGGTGGCCGCTGGAACTCTAGTGAGGCGGTGGAGTCGGTGGAGAAAGGCCATGCTGTCGGCTTTTCTTCACCTCAGGAACTCGTTAGGATGCGGCTGTCGCATCGGATCGGAGGAACACCTCATGCCCATTTACGAGTTTGCCTGCCCCAACTGCCGTCGCATCTACAGTTTTCTGTCGAAGCGCGTGCAACAGGACCGGGATCCGGTCTGCCCGAAGTGTGGGAATAAGCGGATGGTGAAGCAGATGAGTGGCTTTGCGATGTTGAAAGGGGTGGCCGAGCCGTCAGCAGCTGCCGACCTCGGCCCTGACGGAGATCCCATGCCCGACATTGACGAAGGGAAGATGGAACGGGTGATGTCCGAGTTAGAACGCGACATGGGGCATCTGGACGAAAACAACCCCCGTCATGTGGCCCACATGATGAGGAAGATGAAGGAAGTTCTGCCGGAAGGGACCGTACCGAAGGAACTGGATGTGGCGATCCGGCGACTGGAGAAGGGCGAGGATCCTGAGAAAGTGGAAGCCGACATGGGCGACGTCCTGAGCGAGTTCATGGGCGGGGAACCCGGCGAGGACGGCATGGGCGCCGGCGGTAGGGGTGGTGGTGGCTACAGCCGCGACGGCGGGCTGTACGATTATTGAGCCGGTTGAGCGGCGCGGTGTGCCAGGCTAGGCGGGGCCGGATCCAGCTTCCAAGGCGGCGGCTTCCTTTTCGTCGCGGCGCCACCAGAGCCAGGCGATGAGAACACTGATTTCGTAGAGGATTTGAACCGGGATGGCCAGAAACAGGAGGGTGATGGGGTCGCCGGACGGGGTGATGAAGGCGCAGACCACGAGGTTGATCACCACGAAGTAGGAGCGGGAATTGGAAAGCGCCTTGTAACTCAGGATGCCAACCTTCACCAGCGTCAGGAGGACAACCGGCAACTGAAAACTGAGGCCGACGGCGAGCATCATCTTGACCACGAAATTGATGTAGTCCTCGGCCCGCCATTCGTCCGCGCTGAAGCCCAACCACTGGGAAAACTGAGCGGCGGCAAGCAGGGTGACCTGCATGATGGCGAAGTAGCAGAACACGACACCGACGAGGAAGAGGCCCACGCCGACAGCCAAGGCTCGGTAGAGGAACTGCTTCTCGCGCGTTTTGAGGGCAGGGATGACGAACTGCCCGATGAAGAACATGACGAACGGGGAGGCGAGGGCGAATCCACCGTACAGGGCCATTTCCAACGCGACCGAGAACCCGCCGATCGGGCTGTAGTTCTTCAGCTGCACCATGCTGCCGTCCACGCCATCGCCGGTGGCTGAGTTGGTTTCCGGCTGGAGCACGAGCAAAAGGCGATTGCCTTCTGCCTGGAAGGTGACCTCAAACGAAGAGGGAGGATTGGTGCCCCAGAGGTTGGTGTCGAGGTGCTGGTACGGGATCTTGATCAGGGTCGATCCGAAGCGAACCACCGCGGTGCGGTTGGCAGAATCACTGAGCTTCTGGGCACGATCGAGGGGATACTTGAGCAGGATGACGAGCTGCTTGCCTGCGACGAGGCAAATCATCATCGCGATGACAATCGAGCTCAGCACCTTCAGGAGGGTCCAGCGAAGGTCCTCCAGGTGCTCTAGAAACGGTTTGACTGGGCCGCCCCCCTCCTCTTCTTCAGGAAGGTCGGGAGACGGCAAGGGCTCGTCGGCCATGCAGCTCTGCCAAGTTCAGTCGATCAGGCAGGAGTGCTGGGGCCGCTCGGGGCGGATTCCGCTGCTGGCTTGGTCTCGGCCACCCGACGGGGGGCTTCGCGCGGCGGGTCATCCTCGATGGCGCGTTGCAGGTCGTCCTGCACATCCCGTGTGGCCTTCTTGAACTCCTTGATGCCCTGACCCAGGCCTTTGGCCAGTTCAGGAAGTTTCTTGGCCCCAAAAAGGAGCAGGACGACTACGAGAATGAGGACGATTTCGCCCCAGCCGAGTGCGAAGGCCAGGAGTGTGGAATTCATAGCGTACAAACCTTTCTGCCGTCGAAAACTTCGCCGAGGGCGGCCTGAAGTAAAGGCCCAATCTCCCCCGGCGCCATCGGACCATGATTCAGCGATGACCCATCAGCGTGGCGTGAGCAGGACAAATTCGCCGCGGCGGTTGCGTGCCCAGGCGTCTTCATTGTGCCCATCGACCGCCGGACGATCCTCACCGTAGCTGATGGTGTGAACCCGCTTGGGATCAATGCCGAGTGAGGCAAGTTCCTCGCGAATGGCCAGGGCGCGGCGTTCCCCGAGGGAACGGTTGTATTCTTCGGTGCCCCGCTCATCACAATGTCCTTCGACCTCCACAGCGGTGTTTGGGTTCGAAACTAAATGAGCCGCCACGGAGGCAATGTTGGATTTCTCGGAGGACTTGATGATCGCGCTGTCGAAATCGAACAGCACGGTGCTGGAAGCGAACTGGGCTCGATCTTCATTGTATTGTGATCGATCGAACGGCCCGCCGAGCTGCGCGATGTTCGTGTCCTTCGGCACGGAAGAGCCGCCGCCGAGATCCGAACCGGCTGTTCCGGCGGTGTCGCTGAGGCCGCCCGCCGAATCTCCGAGGCGTCCGGGTTGGGGATTCTGGATGTTGCCAGCTCCCGTGCGACCGCTGCCCAAGGGGGTGATGGGTTCCTTGGGCTTGCGTCGGCAACCAGGAGTGAGGGTGATCGCCAGGGCGGTGAGGAGGATGAGCGCCTTGGCGAACAATGGTCTATTCATGTTGTGTTTCGTCGGGGTCGGGTGGGAGGGGATTACCGCGCCCAGGTTGGCTGTGAGCAGCTACCCGAAAGACGAGGCAAATCCTTCGTTTGGCGAGTGGGCACGTCAAGCAGAGACAGGACACGAACGCCCTTGCCCACCCGGCGTGCATAAATAACGGTTCGCGAATTCGGCGCCCAGACCGGGTCTTCGCCTTCCACCAAGCGGGTCACGTCGCCGCCGCCAGCGGGAACCACGCAGACCTCAAAGCCTCGCCCGCTTTGGGTGGTGAACACGATCGTCTGGCCGTCTGGGGACCAGTCCGGCTCGGTGGCGTTGGACACCCCGGCGAGGCGCAGTCGACGGGGTGACCCGCCTGAGGCGGAGACCAGGAAGAGCGTCGAGGGACCCCCAGACCGGGACGAATAGCAGATGGTTTTGCCATCGGGCGACCAGCAAGGCGATGAATCGCCCTGGCGGTTGTCGGTGACCCGTGTGGTTCCGGAACCGTCCATCCGACCCACGTACAAGTTGGGGCTGCCGTCCTTGGACAGTATCATCGCCACGCGCTGGCCGTCGGCGGAAGCCGCCGCCGAGGTGTTTAGCCCGGCCTGACGCGAGAGTGGTTTGCGGCTGCCGTTGGTGAGGTCGTGGATGAAAATGTCCGGATTCCCCAGCCGGTACGAGGTGTAGAGGAGGGTGCGACGACCAGGCACCCAGGTCGGGGCTGCCACGATCGAACCGTCGGAGGTGACTTTCTGGGCGCCGTACCCGTCGTAATCGGCGACGTAGATTTCCGATTTTCCCTGGCTGACCTCGCACTTGAAGGCGATGCGGGTTTGGGCGACTCCCTGACCTCCGAGCGCTTTGATCACATCGTCGGCGAGGGCGTGGGCTTGTTGGCGCGGGCTACCGCCCGAGTACCCCTTCGCCAGCAGGGACGCCTTGTTACGATCAAGCAGTCGGCCCTCGACATTCGGGGTGTTGCTGCCGAGGAGCGACAGCTGGGCCTCTGCCTCGGGGGTCATTCGGCACCCGGCCACCTCGAGATCAAAGCGAAGCGTGGAAGCCACCTCGCCCGAGAAACCGGCCAGATAGATCGGAGTCGGGCTTCCGCCACTGGTCCCATAAATCGTGATGCGGTTGCTCTCGGCCGGCGCCTGGGCATGG
>CAUJJW010000130.1 GCA_963205105.1 Verrucomicrobiota bacterium
GCACAAGAAACTTGCGTGAACGGGATCGACGGGGTCAGGTTGCGAGTCAGCACCCCGTCCCGTTTGAGGATCCCACCATGACCTTCCCCATCCACCCCCTGCGTCGGCCTGCGTCGGCGCGCGCGTTCACCTTGATTGAACTCCTCGTGGTGATCGCGATCATCGCCATTCTCGCCAGCATGCTGTTGCCGGCTCTGGCTCAGGCCAAGTCGAAGGCCCAGGGCATTCAGTGCATGAGCAACACCAAGCAGCTAATGCTCGCGGTGCACCTGTACTCCGGTGACAACGAGGAGAAGTTCCCGATGAACGTGCATGGTGGCGAAGCCCAGTCCGGCAACCGGATTTCGCAGACGGCGAGCGGCTATTATCCGTGGGTCATGGGTTGGCTGACGTGGGACACCAGCACCCACAACACCAACCGCCTGTACCTGGAGAGCAACGATTACTCGGTGCTGGCGAAATACGCAGGCAACACGGCCGCCATCTATAAGTGCCCTGCTGACAAAATCATCCATCCAACTCAGAGGGCTCGCAAATTCACGCAGCGCGTGCGGAGCGTCTCCATGAATGGCGCGGTTGGAAAGGGCAACAAGGCTGCCTCCGACTCCTTGTTGAGCTGCGAGAAGATCTTCGAAAAGACCACCGACGTCACCGAACCGGGTCCGTCCAAGCTCTGGGTTTTCGTCGATGAACACCCCGATAGCATCAACGACGGGGCGTTCTTCAATTCCCAAACCGATCGGCGCTGGATCGATCTCCCGGCGAACTATCACAACAACGCCTGCGGGTTTTCGTTCTCGGATGGGCACTCCGAAATCCGGAAGTGGAAGACGACGGTGCCGCGTGAACGCATCAACTTCAGCTACGCGCCTCCGACGGTCCCCGTGGGTGACTTGGATTGGAACTGGACCATCGAACGGACATCGGCACCGGTACGGCGCTGAGTTGGGGCGGCTTGCGCGTTGCCCGGCTCCATCGCAGGGTGCGTGCATGTCTTTCGGAACTGCGAGGGTGTCCCTTTGGGTGGTCGTGTTGGCCGGCATAGGATGGACGGCGCTGGGGGCTGAATCTTCCGTCCAACCCAGTTCCTGGCTGCTCGAAGCTCAGCGGGCTCAAGCCAAGGGATTGGTGCTGAAGGCGGTGGAATTGGCGGGGAAAGCGGTCGAGGAAACCCCGAAGGATCCCAGGGCCTGGTATTTTCGGGCGACGCTGCTGGAGCGATCCCAGCAATGGGCGGCGGCGGAGGCCGACCTGACCAAGGTGCTGGAGCTGAACCCCGAAGACGCCGGAGTGACGCGTCAACGCGGTGCGTTGCGTCTCCGATTGTCTCAATTCTCAGCCGCCGTGGCGGACTACGATCGCGTGGCGCTCCTGCGTCCGGGGCGGTTGCCGGAGCTCTGGGAGCGTGGCATCGCACTGTTCTACGCGCGACGGTTTGAGGATGCCCGCAAGCAGTTCGAACTCCATCGGTCGGTGAACCCCAACGACGTTGAGAACGCCGCCTGGCATTTCGCCTGTGTGGCGCAGTCGGAGGGTTTCGAGCGTGCGCGGGCGCTATTGATACCGGTGGAAGGGGATTCCCGGGTTCCCATGCAGCAGATCCAGGGATTGCTGGCGGGGAAGGTGAGTTCGGAGGAGGTGCTGGCGGCGGCGGAGGCGGTGCAGGATGGGCCCCGTCGGGAGCAGGCGCGTTTCTACGCCCGGCTTTATCTGGGGATGTACGAGGAAGCGCGCGGCAAACGCGATCTGGCAGCCATGCATCTGGCGGAGGCGACGAAAAGGGCTGAGCCGCTTGGACTGATGGGGGACGTGGGGAAGTTGCACGCGGCGTGGTTGGCCGACGAGATCCGGCGGGCTCGATAGCAGGGCTTGGCTCGACGCCGGTCCTGTGGTCTCTTGGTGGCGTTTCGTGGCAGGGAGGTCTCAGGAATGAAGTTGCAGCGTCGTTGGTGGTCGTGCGCGTTCGTCAGGGCGTGGTGGGGAGGTCCATGCGGTGCGCTCGGCACGATACTGGCGCTGCTGGGGATGTGTTCGTCGACTTTGGCGGCAGCCGAACCGCGCATTGTGGGCATGGAACATCGCGGTGAGCTTTGCTGGATCCGCGTCAGTGTCCCGCCTGGAGTGGCGCGGGTGGTGGTTGAAGCATGCCAGCGGGATGACTTGCGTGCCTGGGTCCCCAAGGCAACGGCCCTGGTGGCCCCTCACCAATCCGAGGTGACCTTCTCGCTGGTTTCCAAAGCTCAGATGGAGCTGTTCCGGGTCCGGTCGGAGACTTCGGATCCACTTCCTACTTCCTGGTACACGGGTGACACCCGGTTCCTGGCCCAGCCACTCAACGATCCGGTGGGCTGGCGGCCCGGTCTCCACGATCCATCCACCCCGACGGCCGGTGAAGGCCAGGATCTGGCGGACGTCGAATCGGCCCTGTTCCGAGTTCGGGGCGATACGCTGTATTTCTTCAATCCGTTGCGCGGATTGCAGGTGTTGGATCTGGCTGCTCCGGACGGAGCGCAACTGCGTGGGGCGGTGTCGCTGCCGGGGGAGGGACAGCAGTTGTTTCTGGCGGGGGATAACTACGTGGTGGTGCTGACGCATGATCCGTGCCGCGAATGGGGATCGGAGGCGGAGACGGCATTGTGGGTCGTCGACACCGGGGTGACGCCCCCGACTCAAAAGCTGCGGCTGCCCTTGAAGGGAAAGTTGGTGGAAAGTCGATGGGTGGGAACCGCGTTGTACGTCGCCACCGAGACCTGGGAACCCGTCAACGATGGCTCCGGTTCCTGGCGGCCCGGAACCCTGGTCGCCTCGTTTGATTTTGCGTCCCCCACCGCGCCGGTCGTTCGCGGGACCCTTTGGTTTCCGGGCGCCGGCAACGTCGTGACGGCGACGGACTCCTTCCTCTTCGTCGCGATCGCGGAGGATTCTCCGGCGTGGCCCTGGCGAAGCACATTGGAGGTGCTCGATATTTCAGCACCCGACGCAACTGTTGCGACCTGGGTCCGGATTCCGTTGCCGGGAAGGGTGAGGGATCGGTCGAGCATCGACCTGCGGGACGATGCGCTGAGGGTGGTGGTGGAAGCCCTGGAAACGACGGACACCCAGCGCTGGGTCACGGTGCTGGAATCCTATCGCCTCTCGGATCCCCGTTCGATGTCGCCCCTGCCGGTCGCGTTCCTGGATCGGCTGGAACTCGCCCGCGGCGAGCCGTTGGCTTCCATCCGTTTCGATGATGAACGGGGTTATTTCGCCACCTTCGACCCCACCGAACCGCTCTGGATCCTCGATCTGTCCGATCCCTTCAACCTTCGAATCGGCGGCGAAGTGGGTGTTGCGGGTGTTTCCACCGTGCTGCACCCGCTGGGGGATCGTCTCCTCACTCTGGGCGTGGACGACATCCTGGGCTCGCAGGTCGTGTTGCAGTGGTTTGATGTCTCCGACGTGCTTCGCCCGGAACGACTGGCCCAGGTCCCGCTGGGGGAAAAGGCCACTGGAACCTCGGCCGGGGCCGAGCTGCGGGGGCTGCGGGTGTTTGCCGAAGCGGGACTGGTCCTGGTGCCGGTTTCGAAGCACAACCCCTCCGGCACGGAGCATGGTGTTCAATGCGTGGATCTGGGGCGCCACAATCTTTCGCTGCGGGGCTTCCTGAACCTGGACGGTTGGGCTCCCGACCGGTCCTTGGTTCATCGGGATCGGCTTCTCATGGTCTCCGCGAGGTCCCTGGCCAGCGCGGACATCACCAATCGGGACGAACCGCGCAAGACGCCGCTGCTGGAGTTGGCGTATCCGGTGGACCGCGTTCTGGTCGTCGGTGATCACCTGCTCGAGTTCCACGCTTCCACCGTTCGCGTCCGTCGCTTGGATGGCACCGGTGCATCGAGCTTGGTGGACCTGGGTGAACTTCCTGTGCTGGGAGCCCTGGCCAAGGGGGACATGATTCATCTGCTGCAAGGTCGGGGTGTTGAAAAGACCTGGGATTACGACGCCGCGACCGCCTCGTGGACCGGGCGCACCAACCGATTGGGCCAGCTGCTGGCTTCGGTTTGGGATGCGACCCAGCTGCCGGCGCTGACCAAGGTCGGTGAGGGCGGTCGCCCGACGGCGCTGGCCTGGGTCGGGGATGCGGAGGGCCGCTGGCTGCGCGAGCACGAACTCCTGTGGTCTTCGACCACCGAACTCCGGGGGGGCGGAGAGCTGGGAGATGCAAGTGGGGGGGCGGAGGAAGTGGTCATGGATGGTCTGGCCGTGGTCGGCGGTGGACCGTGGCAGCCCTGGCAGGGCACCAGGGCACGGCTGCTTGCCGGGGTGAATGTTTCCGATGCGAAGTCGCCATCGATTCGTTCCGAGGTGCTGTTGGGCGGAACCAGCAGCGTCGTCGGATCCGTCGCACAGGCCGGGTCCTTGGTTTATTCCAGCCGACGGATCCTGGAACCGGAGGTGGTGGCCGTGCAGGAAGTGCCGGAGATGGCCTCGTTTTCGGTGGGGCCTGAGCTGGAAGGGATGGGTGTTATTGGCGCGCAGGTGGATTTCTGGGCCCGAAACGAGGCTGAATGGCGGTCGGCGCCCCGTGACCATCCGGTTGTGCGCTGGTGGTCCCGCCATGAACTCGACGTCGTGGACTATCGTGGAGGAATCGAGCATCCGGTGGTCCGGCCGCCGGTGGGGATACCTGGTACTTTGGAGGGCGTCACCTCGGACGGCGCCTTACTCTTCACGACGGGCGAGGGGACCCGGGAAGACGGAAGTCCGATCACAACGTTGGATGCCAGTGCCTACGATGGAGTTTCCGTCCATCGGATCGATTCGCTGCTGATCGCCGACGGGACGAAGTCGGAGGTCCATGCGGTCGCGGTGCGTGAGGGAAGCGTCTTCCTGGCGCGCGGAGGTTGGGGTGGGGATGCTGAACAGAGTCTTGGGAGGTGGTCGGTGGGGGATGATGGCCAGTGGCGGTCGGGATCGGTCGTCGCTTTGGGGATGGTTCCGGGCGAGTTGAAGTGGCTGGGGGCGTCGCTGCTCGCCCGAAATGGGGGGGAGATGGCCT
>CAUJJW010000131.1 GCA_963205105.1 Verrucomicrobiota bacterium
GCGACGTTGGTCCGGAACGAGGCTTGCCGAAGGATCTGATCCAACAACTTGGCCTGGCCTTGGTCGTCTTCGACAATTTCAATGATTTCCAAACCCATGCAGGCACTCCCCTGAACCATCATCGGTCGGCGGAGGAGGAAACTTGAGGGGAACTGATTTGGAATGGGGCAGGCCGCACTCGTCGTCTGTCTAGAGGCGATAGGCAACACCGGAGCGCAGGCTTTGTACGGCCAGGAAGCAGGCCCGTGTCACGGCGTCGATCTGCTCAAACGGGATGACCGGGGCTTGTCCTCCCGCAACGGATTTGACGAACCGCGACATTTCTTCTGTAAACCCCTTGTCCCGTTTTGCGGTCTTGAACACGGTACTCTTGCCGTCCTTATAGGTCTGCGTTTCTATGAAGTCGTTCATGACGAGCGACTTGCCGTCCGCATGGGCCTCAAAGCGTTCTTTCGGAAGTTCGCTGTCCCCCTCTGCCGTGTAGATGATGGTGCCGATGGATCCGTCTGCAAAATTCACTACGATACTGCATTGGTCATCGGTGATGCCGGAGCTATGACGTCCGATTCTGGACGCATACACCGAAGTGGGCGACGAGGCCGAGAGCGCTTGCATGTAATCGACGAAATGACACATTTCGCCGATGAGGCGCCCGCCTCCTATGTCCGGATGTTGTATCCAATGATCGGCTGGAATGCGTCCTGCGTTGATTCGATACAGCATGACGAGCGGATTTACTCGCGATGCGAAAAACCTCCCGGCTTCCTGTGCATGTGGAGAAAACCGCCGGTTGAAGCCCACCATCAATTGTAACCCGTCTGGTGCCTTCTTCTCATAGACGGAGCGGATGTCCTTCAGTTCGTCTTCCGTCAGGCAGAGCGGTTTCTCTACGAACACATGCTTGCCCGCGAGTAGTGCTTTGATCGTCAGGGCGGCATGGCTGTCATGGCGGGTTCCGATCAGCACCGTGTTGATGGCCGGGTCATCCAGAATGGACTGGCTGTCGCTCGTGCAATAGGCGGCAGTGATTTTTCCGGCCAGGGTCTTCGCTGTGATTCCCGAGGCGGTACAGATGCCGCGAATGCCGACGTGTTCCATGTTTTGCAGCGGCGGGAGCAACATATCCTTTACGTGGTTTCCAGCCCCGATGATTCCCAGCATGACCGGGCGAGCGGACGGGGTTGTCCCGATGGCAATGGTTCGCGGTAAAGGACGAGCCCGATCGGAGGGATATGTGATAACCATTGCGATATAGGGTGTCGAGCCCTCCATCATCAGCGCATAGGCCGACTCCGCCTGCTCGATGGGAAAGCGATGGGTGATCAGCGGCTTGAGGCGCACCTTCCCTGTCGCAACGAGTTCGAGAAACGCCTGCATGTTCCGCTGCTCTGTCCAGCGTACGTACCCGAACGGGTAATCGTGCCCATGTTCCTCGTAGGCGGCGTCGTAGCGTCCTGGGCCGTAGGACATGGAGAGGCGCAGGTCCAACTCCTTCTGATAGTACGATTCGCGAGGCACATTCATTCCCACCGCGCCGACCACCACCACCCTCCCCTTTTTCCTCGCGATCTCGCCGGCCACTTCGATGGGACCATTGTCCTTGGTGCTGGCTGTGATGATCACCGCATCCACGCCATGGCCGTCGGAAAAGGTCGCGGCTGCATCCGCAAGATCAGAGGACATTGCTACCAAATCCGCTCCCGACTCACGCGCCAACTGCAACTTGGATTGATCGACATCGGATCCCAACACACGGCAACCGGATGCCTTCAACAATTGCACGGTCAGCTGGCCGAGCAGTCCAAGGCCGATCACGGCGATCCGGTCTCCCAGCCAGGGCTCCGCCTGACGAACGCCCTGCAGAGCGATGGCTCCAAGCGTCACAAAAGATGCATCCTCGGAATCCACGCCGTCCGGAATTTTCACGCAGAGATGTTTCGGCACGTAGATCATTTCGGCATGGGACGCATAGTTTTGCCCGGCACAGGCAACGCGGTCCCCGACCGTAAAGGATCCCGCGTCGCGAGCAGCCTCCAGCACGGTGCCCGCGCAGCTGTAGCCCAACGAGGCCGGCGAGTCCAGTTTATCGAACACGCGGGAGAGTGTGAGCGCGAGCCCGTCTGTCTGAATCGCAGAGAGGACCTTCTTGATCTTCTCCGGGTGTTCCATGGCCTTGCCGGCCAGCGACTTTTTCGTGCTCTGAATCGTCGATTTCTCGGTTCCCGGGCTGATGAGGGAGGCTTCATTGAGCACGAGCAGCCCGCAACCTCGCAGTGAAGGCGGAGGGACCTCCTCTACCTTCACCGCTCCGGACCGTTTATGTTGAAGAATTTGTTTCATGGAAGAGACTGCCGGCGTCGGAATGGTTCTGTGATCAACTGTTTCCCTTCAACAACTGCCGGACGTGTTTCCAGGCTTGTCCGAATCCCCAGGAGTGGGTACCCGGCTGGCTTGCCTCGCGGGTCTGATCCCCTTCCAGACTTGAGAGGCGAACGGCCGTGTCCTTGAAAGTCCGGTCGGTACGGAAAATCAGCCGATATTGCTCGAGGGCCTCCGGTTTTTCTCCCAACTGCTCCAGGGTTCGCCCCAACAGATAGCGTACGCTTAAACTTTGCGTGCGCGGCGCGTTGTAATCCGTGCAGGCCTTTCGAAATGCCGCCACGGCCTGGGGGACAAGACCAAGCGCCCGGTAACAGAGCCCGATCTGTCCAAACGCCCGAAGGTGGTAGGCCGGGTCTCGTGCGGCCTGCTCGAATTGGGCGATCGCGGCGATATAGTCCTGAGATTTCCGGAGCGTCATTCCCCGCTGATAGTAGGGTTCTGCCGCGCCGACAGGTTGTTGGCTCTCGATTTGTGGCGGGGACTCACGTGATGGTAGAGATTGCGCGATGGATTCCTGCGCATCTGGCTCCTCCGCATCCTTCCCTGCCGCGAGCTCTTCCAGATCGTCCAGTTCCGCCAGCGGGAGGATTCGATTCTTTCGTCGATCGAGCGCCGCCTGCGCCAGCAGCTTCGCGGTGATCCGCGTGGCCTGCTGCGCATACCCATAGGTCAAGGCCATTTCGCACACTTGGTTGATCAACCGTGGATTTCCCTGGCTCAAACGGTAGGTCAAGGCACAAGCCGGGGCGCTAAAGAGCGGTTGCGTTGATCCTGCGAGCTGGATACGGTGGCGAATATAGTGCGCGACTTCTTCCTCCGTGAAGGGTTGCAGATGGTAATCCACCACGACCCGCTGCGCGAACTGGGTCATATCCACCCGGCGCAGGAGTGTTTGCAGATCCGGTTGGCCTGAGAGGATGATTTGCAGTTGCAGCGTCTTTTCCTGATTCAAATTGGAGAGCAACCGCAACTCCTCGAGCAGTTTCACGCCCAGATTTTGCGCCTCGTCCATGATCAGTACTACCCGCCGGTGCCGTGCCCTTTCCTGGGCAAGAAAATTGGCGAAGAGATGCTGGGCTTCGACCGGATCGACTTGTTTGTTGTTCAGACCAAGCGCAAAGAGAATCCACGGCAGCAGATGATCCACATCGTAGCGGGCATTGGTGAGGAAGCCGATCGAAAAGGCGTCGCG
>CAUJJW010000132.1 GCA_963205105.1 Verrucomicrobiota bacterium
CGAGCGTTTGCCTTCCACCCCTTCGCGCCGGTTCCTTGCGGTTCCGACCTGGCGGTTCGGCTACGGTTGGCGTCACAAGCCCCCGGCGGGAACCTTTCATCCCGCAAGACCAGCCACCAGCTGGGCGCACTAGAGGGGGGCATCCCGCCCCCCGGAATCCCCGGTTCATGGCCCATGTGCAGGTCGATTTCGAACAGGGGGCTACCCACGAACCTTGCCATGGAAGCCATCGCGAGGGTTGAAACGGGCTCCCTCACCCCGACCCTCCCCCGGAGGGAGAGGGTGTCGCGTCCTGCCCTCGGGGACATGCCTGTACCCCGTTCTTCCGAGCCGTCTCAACTCGTTCCAGCGAATGCCTAACTCAACCCTTCGAAACCCGCGGTGCATCGTCTCCTTCTCCCTCCGGGAGAAGGCCGGGATGAGGGCCGCCCGCTCCACTCCCCGCGCCCCGGTTCATGGTCCCAATGCGTGTCCATTTTTGGACAACGTTCCTCTCCATGCCCCCCCGACCACTGATCGGCGTCGACATCGGCGGCACCAAGATCGCCGTCGCAGTCGTGGACGCCTCCGGCCGCATGCTCGCCCGCACCTCCTTCCCCACCGAAGCGGAGCAAGGATTTGACCGCGCCGTCGGACGTATCGCCGACGCCATCCAGGAGGTGCTCGCCCGGGCTGGAACCTCCGCATCGTCCAGCCCTCCAGCCATCGCGGGCATCGGCATCGGCTGTGCCGGTCCGGTGGATCCCGTTCAAGGGCTCATCAACAATCCCTTCACCCTCACCGGCTGGGATCGCTGCGACATCGTCAGCCCGCTCAGGCAGCGTTTTGGCGTGCCGGTAAAACTGGAAAACGACGCCGATGCCGCCGCTTTGGGCGAGTGTTGGGTCGGCGCCGGCCAGGGTGCTTCGCCGGTGGTGATGCTGACCTTCGGCACCGGCGTGGGCGGCGCCACCGTTCAAGACAACCGCATCGTGCGAGGGTCCCGCGGTGAACATCCCGAACTGGGCCACCTCCCGGTCGATGGCCGGGGACCGGCGTGCTACTGCGGCATCGCGGGCTGCCTCGAATCCATCGCCTCAGGTTCCGCCCTTGGCCAGGCCGCTCAATCCATCGGGCTGCGGGACGCTCGGGAGTTGTTTTCCGCCGCCCGTGACGGGAGCGACACGGCGCAGGCCATCGTTCATCGGGCCATCGATGCCGCCTGCACCGCCGCGTGGACCGTCTTCCACACGATCCTGCCGCAACGCCTCGTGCTCGGGGGTGGCTTGATGGACACCGAGTTCGACCTGTTCGCAGGCCCCATGCGCGAGCGCATCGCCAAAGCCACACAGTTCACCCCCTCTGCCGTCGACATCGTCCCCGCCCGGCTTGGCAACGATGCCGGCATCGTGGGCGCCGCCTCGCTGTTCCGCCTCTGAGAACGTCGGTTGCTTCCCTGCCTCAGATCGGCATACTCCCGGCGTCGGGCGCAAATCCCGCTGGCCCTTCCGGTCACCTCTCCCAAGGCTCAGGTGATCGTCCCCACCCCCGTCAGTCATGGAGAATTGTTGCGTATGAAGATTGGATACTTGATCGACATGGACGGTGTCATTTACCGGGAAAACCAGCTGATCCCCGGCGCCGCCGAGTTCGTTTCTGCTCTTGTCACGACTTCGACACCGTTTCTTTTCCTCACCAACAACTCCGCTCCGACCGGCGAAGACCTGACCGTCCGCCTGAAACACCTTGGCGTTCAGGGACTGACCCCACGTCATTTCTACACGTCGGCCATGAACACCGCCGATTTCCTCGACGAAACCCACCCGAACTGCACGGCGTTTGTCGTCGGCGAAGGCGGCCTGCTCGCCGCCCTTCATGAACGCAAGATCGCCAATGACGGGATCCACCCGAACTATGTCGTCGTCGGCGAAGGCGCCGCCACCACCGAGAAGCTGACCAAGGCCCACGAGCTCATCGAAAAAGGGGCCCGTCTGGTCGCCACCAACCCGGACAATTGGTGCCCTGTCTCCAGCGAGAAAACCCGCCCCGGTGCCGGCTCCATCGCCGCCTTCCTCGAAGCCAGCAGCGGACGCCGGGCCTATTATCTCGGGAAACCCAACGGCTACATGTTCCACCGCGCCCGCCAGCGCCTCGGCGATTCCGCCCTCAACAAGATCGAGCACGTCGCCATGATCGGCGACACCATGGAAACCGACATCCGCGGCGCCGTGGAAGCCGGGCTCCTGTCCTACCTCGTCCTGACCGGGTCCACCCAGTTGGAAGACGTCGGCGATTACGTTTACCAACCCAGCCGCATCCTCCACAGCGTCGCCGAACTCGTGGAGGAAGTGAAAACCGGCAAGCCTTCCGAGTCCGCCGATTCACCGTTCTTCACGCACGCCAAGAATGGCGGGCACCGGCATGGCAACCGTCATCAAACCGACGTCCTCGCCCTCTACAAGCCGCGCCCCCGCCCCGCGATGACGAAGTAGCACTTGGAGCGCTTGGAGCGCTTGGAGCGCGCCAGAGCGGCCAAAATCGGACCGATTCGGATGGATCTCACGCGAAGACGCGACGCCAAGAAAGACCGGCCGAAACGAAGGACGGCACCTGGGAGAATCCGAAAACCAAAAGGTTGGGGTACTTGGAAGGCCACGATTCCCCCGTTTTCTGGCTTTTCTTTGCGTCTCAGCGTCTTGGCGTGAACTCCATCAATTCCATCTGAAGCGCTCCGCTAAATGCCGCGCAGCCTGAAATACCGGGCAGGCCCGGCAACGGGCGTCACAAAACTGGCCCCTGCCGGCTGGGGAGCCACCGGCTGCCAAGCCGCGTCCGGACCGATCGTGGGCGAAAACTCGAGCACGAACCCGGTGATGTCTTCGTCCCAGCTGAGTTCAGCCCGTTCATCCTCGGTGAACCGCACCCGCAGCGTGGGCGGAGGCGAAAGGGGAGACGACACCGGCCCCAGCCAACCTCCGATCAGTCGGTAGTCCTCTGTACCGGAGCCAGGCTCCACGACGCTTGCCGATCGTCCGACGCCACCTTGCGCGACCGCCCCACGCAGGGTGTACAGGCCTCCCGCAGACGTGCCACCGCCGCCCACCGCGTTTCCTGTGATTCGAATTTCACCGGCCGTCGCCTGGGCCCAAGCCGGGCACCCCAGGCTGCATGCCACCAGCGCCACACCAAGTCTCCATCGAGTTCCGCCGTTCATTGGACCTCCTTTCGCGCGTCCACCAACCCGCGCACCAGACTCTTCAACTCAGCCAGGTCGGACTCAAGCCGCGCGATCTGTTCCTCGCGGGCCTTCAGCGACCGAGCCTGTTCCTCCACTTTCCGATTCAAACCCTGGATCGCCGCCAGCGCCACGCCATCGGCGTCCACAGTCGCGATGTGTTTGTCGTCGGGCCCGACCCCGAAGGCCGCGTGGAAATCCTGCGCCATCGGCCCCAGATGTCGGGACTCGGGGTCCTGCTTGTAGTTCCACTCGGAAATCGGCAGGGCCATCACCCGATCGAGAACGGACGCCGGATCGACCGCGGTGAAGTTCTCCTTGGCATTGCGGTCGGAGGTGCTGACGAGGGTCCCGTTGACCCGCAGCCCTCCCGAATTGAGCCGCATCATCTCCACGCCACCCGCGCCAGGGGAGTTGGCGTTGTTGGAGTGCACGCCCCCGCGGAACCATGAGAAACTCCCGTTCGCGTCGGTCCGGCTGTAGTGCGTGGAACTCTGAACCCCGATCCCGTATCGGTCCCCCCACAAATTGAGCATCTGGCGGGTGGACGATCCGAAAAACTGGGAGGTGTCCTCGTTCCAATGCACGCCGCCTTCCGCGCGCACGTTGAAGGTGTTCACCCCCGCGGACGAGAAACTCGCGTTCTGGCTGTCCGCCCACATGAAGGCGCCCACGTGATTGACCCGGCAGCGCCGCCCCGCAGCAAACGAGAGCCCGCAGTTGTCCGCCACCAGGTTGTTCGTGCCCCCCACCGTGATCGCGCTGGCGCAGTTGGTCCCGATCCGATTGTTGTCCCCACCCAGGATCATCGCCCAGTTGCTCTCCCGCCCAATCTCGTTGTCCGAACCGCCGATCAGAATCGGCGCAATCTCACGACGGTTGGGATTGTTGGAACCTAGGATGTCATTGCGGAACCCGCCCACCATCAGCCCGCCATCCACATTGTCGCCGAGCTTATTCTCTCCCCCGCCCACCACCAGGCTGATCACCACGTTCGTGCCAATCCGGTTGTCGCGACCGCCCACAATGACGGCGTGCTGGTTGTCCTGAAGGATCTGGTTTCGCGCCCCTCCCCCGATGAATGCCGACCGCTGGTCCCGGCCCACCGTGTTCTCCACACCACCCACAATCACCGTGTCATGCGCCGCCACCGCGATCGAGTTCTCGCGCCCGCTGAGAATCGCGGAATTCGTCGAGCCCGAATCCAGGCTGTGTCCACGGCCTCCAATGATGCGGGTGCCCGAGGGCTGGGATTCCAGGCGAAGCACCTGCTGGTTGAAGACCCGGAACGACAAGGGCGCACCGTCGGTGGTGCCCACAAAGTTCACGGCGGCGTCCGTCCCTGCGTTGCCAGTGCTCGACCAACTGGTTGAAGAACCGGCCGGTCCTGGTTCTCCAGGCGGTCCCTGCGGCCCTGCGGGTCCCGCCGGACCAGGGCTTCCCTCGGGACCCTGTGACCCAACCGGTCCGGGAACACCCTGCGGTCCCGGCGGCCCCTGCTGCCCTTGGGCGGCCAGCAAACCCCAGATTGCCGGGTCCGCTCCCGGTTTGGTGGCCATGTTGCCCTTCTTGGCGATCCACGAACTCCCATCGAACGACACGGCATCGGTCGGCTGGTAGTTCACCGTCTCATCCCAGGCGTCGAGCCAGTTCAAGCCAGCCCCGGCACCCGACGTCCCAGCAAAGTGAGCGTACGGCACCGGCGAAATGGGCTGGCGCGGCGTCAGCGCCGTGAAGGGCCGGTTCCCGGAGGGCCGCACCGACAGCTCCAGCCAGCGTTCCGCGCCCGAAAACGCACCAGCACCAAAATCCAGAGTGGTGACGAACCATCCATTCACGACAACCACGTTGAGGTTGGTTTGAACTGAACCCACCGGGTTGCCGGCGTTCGCCGCATCGAACAGACCCACCCGCCAATCAAAGGCGCCATTCGCTCCTTCGGTGCCCACGGTCAGCTGCCCTTGGTATTGAAAAGCCGTTCCTTGAGCCAGGGTGGCGAGTGGGAGCAACAGGCCCAAAAACGCAGCCGCCGCCGGCATGCCTCGTTTACGCATGCGCAAGGGCTAACATCCTGCCACCACGGGTGCCAAGGCCGGCTTTCGCACATCCAGCGCCAAGACATGCACCACCGAATGCACCGCGCATCTTCGACATCCCAGGCCTTGCAGTGACCGAGCCGGAGGCGGATCATTTCACCACTTCGTCCCATCCCGAGTCCCATGCGCACGCACCCGTCCGTCCTTGTGTCATCCGCACCGCGAGTGGTTGTCCCGTGGATCCTGCCCCTGGTCCTGCTCGTCAACACCGTCTCCAGCGCATCAGCCCCCGCCGCAGACCTCGCCTTCAACCGCGACATTAAACCCATTCTCTCCGAGCAGTGCTTCGCCTGCCACGGCCCCGACCCCGGCACCCGCAAGGCCGGCCTCCGACTCGACACCCGCGAGGGCTTGCTCGAATCGACCCCCAAACGCGCCGCCGCCGTCGTTCCCGGAAAACCCGAATCCAGCGAGCTCTGGAAACGCATCGTCACCACCGACCCCGACGATGTCATGCCCCCGCCCGATTCGCACAAGGACCTGAAGCCGGCCCAAAGGGAGTTGCTGAAACGCTGGATCGCCGAGGGAGCCACCTGGGAGGGCCACTGGTCCTTCGTCAAACCCACTCGCCCCACCACTCCGGACACCACCGACCTCGCCAAACGTCACCCGCACTTCCCCATCCGCAATCCCATCGATGCCTTCGTTCTCGCCCGGCTCGATGCCCAGGGACTGTCCCCGGCACCCGAATCCGACCGTCGCCGACTGCTCCGCCGCGTATCACTCGACCTGACCGGGCTGCCTCCCGCGCCGGAGGCTGTCGAAGCCTTCGTCCGCGACACCGCCCCCGACGCCTACGATCGCGCCGTGCGCAAACTCCTGGCCTCGGATCAATGGGGTGAAGCCCGCGCCCGTGCCTGGCTGGATGCCGCCCGTTACGCCGACACCCACGGCCTGCACTTCGACAACTACCGCGAGATGTGGCCGTACCGCGACTGGGTCATCCGCGCCTTCAACCGCAACCTGCCCTTCGACCGTTTCACCGTGGAACAGATGGCCGGGGATCTGCTCCCCGATCCCACCGACGACCAGCTGATCGCCACCGGTTTTCAGAGGTGCAACGCCACCACCAACGAAGGCGGCACCATCGAGGAGGAAAACCAGGTCAACTACGCCAACGACCGCGTCACCACCACGTCCTGGGTCTGGCTCGGGCTCACCGCCAATTGCGCCTCCTGCCACGACCACAAGTTCGACCCCATCACCATGAAGGACTTCTACTCCATGGCCGCCTTCTTCCGGAACACCACCCAGTCGGGCTTCGATGGCAATGTGAAGGACGGCGCCAATGCGAGCATGACCGTCATCAGCAACCCCGCCGACCGCGCCCGCTGGACAGCGCTTCCCGGCCTGATCGCCTCCGCCAAGACCGCCATCGACACCCGGCGCCAGGAGGCGGACGCGCCCTTCACGCAATGGGCTGGCAAACTCACCGCCGCCGACATCGAACGGGACCTCCAATCCAATCTCTCCCTCCACGCCCCGCTCCAGGCAGGTCCAGGTTCGCCGATCACCTTCACCCTCGCCGGCAAGCCCCTCACCGCCCCCATCGAAGGCGATGCGCACTGGGCCACCAACGGGCACTCCGGCCCGGCCCTGCACTTCGAGAAAGATGGAACCGTGAACCTTGGCGAAGCCGGCGATTTCGACCTCGGCCAACCCTTCTCCGTCGCCGCCTGGGTCTTCGTTCCACCGGCCTACAACGAAACCGCAGCCCTCGTCGCCCGCATGGACGAAGCCAACGACCACCGCGGCTGGGATCTCTGGATACAACAGGGCCAGTTCGCCACCCACGTCGTCCACAAGTGGCCCGACGACGCCGTCAAAGTCCGCACCAAAAAGAAGCTAGCCCGCAAAGGCGAATGGCAGCACCTGACCGTCACCTTCGATGGTTCGGGTCGCCCCGAAGGCATCCGCATCTTCGTCGATGGCGTGTTGGCCGAAACGGAACGCGAGGGTCCGGGACGCGTTCGTGGAACCTTTCGAACCCCCACCCCGCTTCGCCTCGGTCGCCGCAGCACCGGTTCGTCCTTCACCGGAGGATCGATCCAGGACCTGCGCCTGTATCAACGGGTGCTCGCGGGCCCCGAAACGCGCGCGCTCGCCAAGATCGATGACGTACGCCATCTGCTGGCCACCCCCCTGGCGGAGTGGAAGGCGGAATCTCGTCAGGAGGTTTTCGATTACTTCCTCCTGAACCACACCCCCTTCCAGGACGCCCGCAAACACCTCGCCACGCTCGAGGAGGAACGCGATGGCATTCGCCAGCGTTACCCGGTCACCCACATCCAACGCGAAAAAGCCGACTCCCTTCCCATGACCGCCATCCTGGGCCGCGGACAGTACGACAAGCCCAAGGACAAGGTCGTCGCCGCCACCCCCGCCGTCCTGCACCCGTTCCCGTCCGGGGCTCCCACCAACCGGCTCGGGCTGGCCCAATGGCTGATCTCTCCCGAGAACCCGCTCGTCGCCAGGGTCACCGTGAACCGGTTCTGGCAGGAGATCTTCGGGATCGGGCTGGTCAAGTCCGCCGAAGACTTCGGCATCATGGGCGAACCACCCGCGAACCCCGAGTTGCTCGACTGGCTGGCCGTGGAATTCATGGGCAGCGGCTGGGACGTCAAACAGTTGTTTGAGAACATCGTCCTCTCCTCCACCTACCGCCAAAGCGAAGTCACCACACCCGAGAAACTCGAAAAGGACCCGGCCAACCGCCTGCTCAGTCGCGGACCCCGCTTCCGCATGGAGGCCGAAATGCTTCGCGACTACGCCCTCCAGGCGTCCGGCCTCCTGGTGGATCAAATCGGTGGCCCCAGCGTGAAGCCCTACCAGCCGGACGGCGTCTGGGAAGCAGTCGCCATGCCCGAAAGCAATACCCGATCCTACAAGCGCGACGAAGGCGCCGCCTTGTACCGGCGCAGCCTGTACACCTTCTGGAAGCGGTCCGCCCCGCCCGCACTCATGGATCTCTTCAACGCTCCCAGCCGCGAGTCGTGCACCGTCCGCCGCGAGCGCACCAACACCCCCCTCCAGGCCCTCGCCACTCTCAACGATCCCCAGTTCATCGAAGCCGCCCGCGTGCTCGCCGAACACGCCCTCACCCAGGCCGACGGACAGCTCGCCACGTCCCTCGACCTCCTCGCCTACCGCATTCTCGGCCGCCCCCTGCAACCCGCCGAGCTCGCGGAAATCGCCGGCACCCTCGACGCCGCCCAAAACTTCTACACCACCCACCCCGACGAAGCGGCCAAACTGCTCGATGTCGGGGATTCCAGCCGAAGTTCCGAGGCGCCCGCTCCTCAACTCGCCGCGTTAACGCTCGTCGCCAACCAACTCTTCAACCTCGACGAAGCCCTGACCAAGTAAGCCGGCTGCCGCCCCATCCACCCGTCGTTCCCCCATCGCCATGAATCCTCTGCAAGAAGGCCACGTCCTCGAAACCCGGCGGCAGTTTTTCGCCCGCGGCAAAAACGCGGTCGGCTACGCTGCCCTCACATCCCTGCTCGGCAGCCGACTGCGTCTTTGGGCCGAGGATGCCAGCCCAACCCGTCCCGTCCTTCCCCACTTCGCCCCCAAAGCCAAACGCGTCCTCTACCTGCACATGGTGGGCGGCCCTTCGCAGATGGACTTGTTCGACCACAAACCAGTCATGAACGACTGGTACGACAAGGACCTGCCCGACTCCATCCGCATGGGCCAACGACTGACCACCATGACCTCGGGTCAGACCCGGTTTCCCATCGCACCCTCGAAATACAAGTTCAGCCCGGCCGGCCAATGCGGCCTGTGGATGAACACCGAACTCCTTCCCTACACCGCCCGCGCCGTCGATGACCTGTGTTTCATCCGGTCGATGCACACCGAGGCGATCAACCACGAGCCCGCCATCACCCACATGCAGACCGGCAACCAGATCGGTGGCCGCCCCTGTCTCGGCTCCTGGGTCGGCTATGGCCTCGGCTCCATCAACGCCAACCTCCCCACCTTCGTCGTGCTCGTCGCCGAACCCAGCAACAAGGAACAACTCCAGGCCATCTCCGCCCGCCTCTGGTCCAGCGGTTATCTCTCCGGCGAACACGCCGGCGTCTCGTTCCGCAGCAGCGGCGATCCCATTCTCTTCATCAACAATCCTTCCGGGATTCCGTCCGAGCTCCGACGCCGCCAGCTCGACGGCATCCGCCGCCTCAACGAAGCCACCTACTCCGCCGTCGGCGACCCCGAAACCCACACCCGCATCCAACAGTTCGAAATGGCCTACCGCATGCAGGCCAGCGTTCCCGAACTCATGGAGGTGAAGAACGAGCCGGAGTCCACCTACAAACTCTACGGCGAAGAAGCCCGCAAGCCCGGCTCCTTCGCCTACACGTCCCTGCTCTCCCGTCGACTGCTCGAACGCGGCGTCCGCTTCGTCCAGGTCTACCACAACAACTGGGATCACCACGCCAATGTCGGCGGACGCATGCCGTCCCAGTGCAAGGACGTCGACCAACCCGTGTACGCCCTGATCCAGGACCTGAAATCCCGCGGCCTCTTCGAGGACACGCTCATCATCTGGGGCGGCGAGTTTGGTCGGACCATCTACAGCCAGGGCGGCCTCTCCAAAGACAACTACGGCCGCGATCATCACCCGCGTTGCTTCACCATGTGGATGGCGGGCGGCGGCACCAAGGGCGGCACGGTCTTCGGCGAAACCGACGATTTCTCCTACAACATCGTGAAGGACCCGGTCCACGTCCGGGACTTCCACGCCACCATCCTCCACCTGCTCGGTATCGATCATCAGCGATTCACCTTCAAGTACCAGGGCCTCGACGGCCGGCTCACCGGCGTCGAACCCGCCCGCGTCGTGAAGGAACTGCTGGCCTAGCCACCCACGCCATGAACCTTCCCTCCCCTCGTCATCGTACTCCTGCTCCTAATCGTAATCCCCCCCTCCTGCCCGGGTTCATGGTCCGTGAGCATCGCGCCAGCGCCAACGCCGCTTCCCATAAACCTTCCCATGCAAGCCATCGCGAGGATTGAAACCGGCTCCCTCACCCCAACCCTCTCCCGGGGGGAGAGGGAGCCGCATATCCCGCACGGCGACATGCCAGAACTCCAACCGTCCGAGCCGTCGCGACTCGTTCCAGCCAACACCCGGCTCAACCCTTCGAAACCCGCGGAAAGTATTCTCCCTCTCCCTCCGGGAGAGGGCCGGG
>CAUJJW010000133.1 GCA_963205105.1 Verrucomicrobiota bacterium
CCCCATTTGCGGGCTTCGGTGGTGGGATGGCTGGCGGAATTGGAGCGGACGGTGGCGGAGTGGCGGGATGACCATCCGGAATTCGCGGTGGCGGCGGGCCAATGGCCGGTGGTGATGGCCGGGGGTGGCGCGTTGCAACCGGGGCTGGTGTCCGAACTGGGGAAACTGGCTGCCCGGCCGATCCATGCCTGGCCTGAGGCGGGGGAAAATTCGGTGAAGGCGGATCAGGCCACCGCGTGGGGCGCCTTGCTTTTGGCGCTGGGTTTATCGGCTCCTGCGCCGACACTTCTTCCGGCGGAGCTGCGTGGCTTTTGGACCCAGCAACGACTCTGGCGCGGGTTGTTGACCTTCAACCTGGTGCTGGCGGTGATCCTGGGGGTGGCGCTGGGGTTTGGCATGCGGGAACAGAGGCGGCTGCTGGCTGAGAAGCAGACCTGGATGGCTGCGGCTGCCGGAGCGTTGCAGCATGCACGGAGCATCCGGGGGGTGGCGGAAGGGTACAACGCGCGATTGGAAGCCATGCGGCCGGTTTTGGAGCGACAGCGGCAGACGGTCGAGACCCTGCAGGTGCTGAGCGTGCTTCAGCAGCAGCGGACGAACGGCAACTATTGGTATGTGCTGCTGGCGGATGGCGAGAGTTATGCCCAGGGCAGCAACGACGTGGCGGCTCAGCCCGCGCCTGCCAAGCCCGCCGAACCGCGATCGGTGGCGGCGGGAACAGTCATCGCCACCAACCCGCCGGCTTCGTCGCGCACCTTTGTGGCCGAGGTCTGCCTGGTTCCCCAGGGCGAGGACATGCGGCGTGCCCTGAGCGAACTCGTGGTGGATCTCAAGCGTTATCCCCTGTTCCGCAACGTGGACGTCCTGCCCGCGGAACGCCGGCGCTCGTGGGTTTCGACCAACCTAATCTTCTCGGAGCGCCATTTTGCGTTGGAACTGAATCTGTCGGAGGCGGAGCTCATGCCATCGATTCCGCTCCCGAGGACGGTGCCGACGAATCGCGAACCGGCGCGGGGTTTGCGCATGCCGGTGCGGTTCGATACGGCAACCTCGACGAATCCAGGAAGGCTGGTCCGTCCGCGATGAACCTTCGATTGGCGACGCTTCAACGGTTGGCGATCATGGCCCTGGTGGGTCTGGCGATCGCCTATCTGGGCCTTTTGCGTCCGCTGGCCCGGCGGGTGGTTGAGGAAGAGGGGCCGATGGCCAACCTGATGGAGCAGTTGCGAAAGGCGACGGTGGAGGCGGGGCTGCCGCCGGGCATCAGCTTCGGAACACTCAGCAACCGGCTGCAGGCCCTGAGGTTTTCGTCGGAGGATTTTTCGGTGGCGATCCGGGAGTCGCTGCCGCGGCTGGAACAGCCCCCGGCGATCAAGTCTCGCCTTGAGGAGCCGTTTCAGTTGGTGGAATTCCTGAACGATTCGCAGCGGCGGGTGGAGGAGCTGCAGGCGGCGGCCCAGGCGGGGAAGGTGGCTTTGACGCCCGGTTTGGCGCGCGGGTTTCCGAGCTACAAAGCGGAACTGGCGAGTCCGGAACTGCTCTGGGTGCAGCTGGCCATGGTCAACCGGGCGGTGCGCACGGCGATCCGGGTGGGGGTCAGCGAGGTGCGGGAGGTGTCGGTGGAACCCCTGCCGATCCAGGAAACGGCGGATTATGGCCCGGCGGTGCCGCCACAGATGGTGGGGGTGGGACGGTCCACGAACCATTGGGCGACGCTGCGATTGCATCTGACCGCGGTGGGTTCGGTGGATGCGGTCGGTCGGTTGATGTTGGCGCTGTCGATGACGCCGGAAGAGATCAAGCCCTCGGGGCTGCCGGAGGATTTGGGGGGGCGTCCGGCATTTTTCATTGATCACGTCCTGATGCGGCGCAACGAACTCCAGCCGGCCGAGCAGGTGCAGCTCGAACTGGTGGTCAGCACGGTAGTGCTGGAGGAGGAACCCTAGCCATGCGACGCCACGTGCTGGTGCTGAACTGGCTGATGATTCCAACGGCGGTCGGCCTCCTGGTGCTGCTGCTGGTGACCCTGATGGGCTGGCCGCGGGTGATGCAGGCCCCCGGCGGCGGTCTGCCCGACACGGATGCGGCGGGGTTGCATCCGGCACCCCAGCAGGCTCGTCAGTTTTTCGGTTGGGCTTCCACGGTCTCGTGGCGGCCGCTGACGAACGCCGCGAACCCTTTCTTCACGTTGGCGATTCAACCCCTGCCACCGCCGAAGCCACCACCGCCACCGCCGGCGACGCGCAAGGTGGACGTCACGTACCGCGGGTTTTTTGAGACGTCGGCACGGGTGCGACGGGCCTTGATCCAGGTGGACGACAAGCAGGTGATCGCCGCCAAGGGGGACAAGATCCTGGCGGAATACGGCGTGGTGGAGATCGAGTTGCGGCACCTGGGGCTTACCAACGGGGCGGGCGCCGCGGTGAAGCTTGAATTCAGCAAGGCGATGGCGATTGAAGTGCCGGCAAAATAAATGAGCGCAGAGACCACCATTTCACGGCGGGACATCGGCGAACTGCTGATGGAGCGCGGTCGGATCACCGACCGGCAGCTGGATCTGGCCAGGCATCGGCAGAAGCGCCTGAACGCACCGTTGCACCGGGTTCTGGTGGACCTCGGGTACGTGACCGAGGACGAAGCGTGGCGAACGCTGGCGGCGAGTCACGGTTTGGAGTTTGTCGATCTTTCGCAGCGAGCCTTCACCCGGGAGGAACTCGAGGCGGTGCCGCTGAAGGTGATCCTGCATTTTCACACCCTGCCCGTGGGGACGGACGGCGATGCCGTGGTGCTGGCGTTCAGCGAACCGCCACGACAGGGGGATCTCGCCAATCTGCGGATGCTGTTGAACCGGCGGCTGAAGGTGGTGCTGACCACGCCGGCGGCGATACAGGCCGTGGTCAAGGAGCGGTTCGGGCTGGGAGCGGAAACGGTGGAACGTTTGCGCGACGAACGGGGACCCGGGGATGCGAGTCCGGACGAGGTGTTCGACGTGCCGACCGGTCCGCAGAACGCCGCGGTGGAGGCGACCATTGCGGATTTCGTGGATCAAGTGGTGGCGGACGCGATCCGGCAGCGGGCGACGGACATTCACCTGGAGCCGTATTATTCGGCGATTCGGCTGCGTTACCGGATCGACGGGGTGTTGCAGACCGTTCCGGTGCCGCCGGGTTTGCGTGAGTTGCATGCCGCGATCGTGTCCCGGCTGAAGATCATGGCGGGGATGAACATCGCCGAACGGCGCATTCCGCAGGATGGTCGGATCTCGCTGAAAACGGAGACGGAGGAATACGATATCCGGGTGTCGGTGATTCCCACCAAGCATGGGGAAGGCATCTGTCTTCGGGTGCTGGGGCGACACAACCTGCTGTTGGACCTGCCTCAGCTTGGAATGGAGCCCGAGCAGGAGCGAGTTGTGCGCGAATTGGTGCAGCTACCCCAGGGTTTGGTCCTGCTGACCGGCCCCACGGGCAGCGGAAAGACGACCACGCTCTACGCCGCGCTCGCCCAGGCGAACGACGAGGGACGCAAGATCATCACCATCGAGGACCCCGTCGAATACCAGTTGGAGGGGGTGGCGCAAATCCAGGTGCGGGACGACATCGGGCTGAGTTTCTCCGCCGGTCTTCGGTCGGTGCTCCGGCATGATCCCGACGTGGTGTTGATCGGTGAAATCCGGGACGGTGAAACCGCCGAAATCGCGGTGCGCGCCGCGCTCACCGGACATCTGGTGCTGTCGACGTTGCACACCAATGACAGCGTGAGCTGCGTGGCGCGGCTGATGGAAATGCGGGTGGAACCCTTTCTGGTCGCCTCCTCGCTGGTTTGCAGCATTGCGCAGCGGTTGGCGCAGCGGTTGTGCCGGCAGTGCATGGTGCCGGATGAGACCGTTCCGGACACCGTCCGGGTGGAGATGGCCGCGGCTCTGAAATTGCCGCCAGCAGACGTCCACGCCTTCCGGGGTGCCGGTTGTCCGGAATGCGCGGGACGCGGGTATCGGGGGCGGGTTGCGATTTATGAGTTCTTCAATGTCTCGGACAACATCGCGGACCTCATCGCTCCGGGCGTGAAGACCGGCCAGTTGCGAAGGGCGGCGAAGCTGGAGGGCTGGAGGTCTCTGCGAGAGATCGGTTGGAGCAAGGTTCAGCAGGGGATAATCGGCGTTTCGGAGCAACGGCGGCTGACCCACCGGCTGTTCCTTGGCGGTGAGCCAGGTTGGCTGGCCGGGGCACCGGGGCAGTGATAGCGAACTTGCCGATGTTGGAAATTTCGCCAAGTTCCAGCCACGCCTAGCCAAGACACCATGGGGAACGACGCTGCTGTTCGATCGGAAGGATGGATTCAGAGGGTGGTTATTGGGCGCAACCCGGCCTGGACGTTTGCACGGATCGTCCTTCTGGTGACCACGGTGTTCCTGCTGCTCAAGTACGTGGTGCTGATCCGAAAGATCGAAAGCACCAGCATGCTGCCCACGTTCCGGGAAGGTTCGATCCATCTGATTTACCGGCTCGCGTACCCGGCCACCGGCGGGCCGGAACGCGGCGATGTGGTGGGAATCCGGACCAGTGGTGAAACGGTTATGTACGTCAAACGAGTCGTTGGTCTGCCCGGGGAGCGTTTTGAGATCCGGAACGGCGAAGTGCGCATCAACGGCCAACCGCTGGATGAGCCCTATGTCCGCCCGGGCCGTCGGGCCTGGAACAGGGCGTCACAGGTCCTCGAGAAGGACCAGTATTTCATCATTGGCGACAACCGTTCCATGGCGCAGGAGCAGCACGAATTCGGGGTGGTGCCGCGCTGGCGGGTTGTCGGAAAGGTGGTTTGGTAAACCTGTGAAACGGCGACTCTTCTTATTGGTGGGTGGGGCGCTCATCCTGGCCGCCGGATGGGGTGTCCGGGCGTGGGGAGATCCGCGTGTCCGCGAAATGCGACGGGTGGAGAAGCGAGTGCTGGCCCTGGCCGAGGCGGTTTCATTCACCGACAAGGATTCGACATTCCAACGTCTGGCCTACCCGGAGAAGTTGACCGGGTTTTTCGCGGCATCGACCGAACTGGATATCACCCTGGGAGCCAGGGAGGCGCATGCGACTCTGTTGAACTCCGAGCTGAAAGAACGAGCGGCGGTGATGCGGGCGACGGCCAAGGGCTTGAGTGTTCAGTTTCTGGACGTCGCCGTGACGTTGAACGAGCCGCTGAACGAGGCGACCGTCCACCTCACGTCCAAGATTTACTTCACCGGGGAGCCTGACTATTGGGTCCAGGAATTCCGGCTCCAACTGGCCAAGCAGCCCGAACAAGGGTGGCAGATTCGGCGGATTGGAACGGTTCGCACGATGGAATAGTGAGTTTCTTTATGTCCGGGCCTTCAGCGGCACTTAGGCCGATTGATTCTCTACAGAAACTTCGTATTGACAATTAGGTGAAGCGGCGTAGGAAAGGTCTGTCCGAGCGATGGAACGTTCTTCCGCGGGGTTCCCCACCCCCACCTCCTTGGCGTCTGTCGCTCGGACCGCCCCTTTCTCGAACTTCCTGGGCCTGTGGGCCTTTCCCTCCAGTTCAATCACCGAACGAGCGGGTTGGAAGGCACGCAGTGGGGCCTAGTGCCAGGTGGAGTTGATCATTTTCGCTGATGGATCTCGCCGAGAAGCCGGCATCCCGCAGGGACTGGGCAAAATCAGCGGCGAATCCGTGAAGGGTCATCACTTCCCGGGGTTGCACCCGGCGAACGAATTCCAGGAGATCGGGAAAATCGGCATGATCGCTGAGGGGGAAGGCGGCATCGGCCTGATACCGGAAACGGCAGGACGGATTCAATGCCCAGCCGGTCAGCACCGCCCGCCGGAGGGGGCCGGCATCCGCCAGAAACTTGGCGGCCTGGATTTGGGGAGGGCAGATCACCACGTTTCCCTGAACGGAAGTGTCCCGGGCCAATTCGGTATAGGGTGCGAAGGTCTGGCCGAACTCCTCGTAGATGCGGGTCAGTTTGTGGATCTGGGGATGGATGGCGAACGTGAGGCCCGAGCCGGCCAGTCCTGCCAGCACTTCCTGACTTTTGCCCAGAGAATAGCCGAGGAGGACGGGGGTTTCCTGGCGATCCAGGGTTTCGCGGCAAAAGGCCTGGATCTCGGCCAGCACTGAGGCCACCGGAGGAAAGACATAAGCAGGTCGGCCGAAGGTGGTTTCGGTGATCAGGATGTCGGCTTTCACCGGTTGGCAGAGTTCCGAGGCGGGGCCGGGACGGAGCTTGAAATCGCCGGTGTAGAGCAGGCTTTGGCCATCCACCTGGATCAGGGCCATGGCGCTGCCCAGGACGTGACCCGCAGGGAGCAGGGTGATCGACCAGCGATGTGAGCCGGTTTCGAACGTCCGGGGCTCGTTCCAGGCGAGTTGGTGCTCCAGTCGCTTGCCGGCGATCCGACTGCGCATCAGCCGGGCGGTGGCCGGGCTGAGGATGGTCTCCCGATGGGCGGCGATGTGGTCGGAATGGGCATGGCTGACGAACACGCGTTCGGGGCCTTTGCGAGCCTTCGAGGCATCGAGCCAGAGGTCCAGGGCCGGGAGGTGGACGCCGCCGCGATCGTAGGTGCAGTGCAAGGGCGACATGCGGAACGATTGGTAACGCGTCGGACCGGCTGAACAAAGCTTCGCCGTGCTGGGACCTTCGGAATCCGGGGAGTCGGCGGTGGATCGCACCGTGGGTGGGCTCGACTTGCGGTGGGACCCGCGCCAGGGTTTCGGCGTGGGCATCACCCCGCAACAATTCGAGCAGATGACCTCCCGACTGAAGCGCCCGGCGCGTCGGGCGGCGGTTCCGGTGGATGCGGGGGGGGCAACGGCGCTGTCGACGTCGGCTGCCTCACGGGAGGTGGTGATCCTGGGCATTGACCCATCGCTGCGTGGGACGGGGTGGGGAGTGATCCGATGGCTGAAGAATGGGCCGGTGTCACTGGGTTTCGGCACCCTTCATTGTCCGGCCGGTTGGCCGCGCACGCAGTGTTTGGTCCGCATCGCAGCGGGGTTGCGTGAGGCGGTGCGGGCCCACGCACCGACCATCTGCGCGATCGAAGGTTTGTTTTTTGCGCAGAACCTCCAGACCGCGTTGCTGATGGGGGAAGCCCGGGGGGTCTGTCTTCTGGCGGCGGCTGAAGCGGGGCTGGAGATTTTTGAGATGGCGCCCCGCCGGGTGAAACAGGCGGTGGTGGGGTTTGGCGGGGCGCAGAAGATGGCGGTGGCGCGGATGGTTCAGCGCCGGCTGGGTTTGGATGAGGCGCCGCCGGCGGATGCAGCGGATGCTTTGGCACTGGCGTTGGCGCACGGTCAGGAAACGGGTCGGTACAACCTCGCGCCGCGGCGGCGTCTTTGACGTATGGGCTCTGAACGACTCGCGGTGGCATGGGTGCTGGTGATCGTCCTGGGACTGCTGCTGGGGCTGCTGATCCTGGTGCTCGCCTTGGGTGTGGTGCGGCATCTGCGCCGGCAACGGCCCAAATCCGATCGGCCGCGGGCTCGGGCATCTTCGTCGCAAGACGAGGGCGATGAGCCGGCGGAATGGAGAGGGTCGGGGCGGGATGGGGACCCGGATGACTAGCGGCTCGGAAGTGCCCTGTTGAAAATGACCTACTCACGAACCATAAACCGGGGATTCTGGGGGGGCGGGACGCCCGCCGCTACGGACGAATGGTGCATGGGAAGAGGAGTTGCGTTGGAGAGCTTAGAGATGAACGCGACAGGAACATGATCACCTTTTTGAGCGGAAAACTGGTTGAGGCACTGCCGACGCAGGTCGTGGTGGATGTGCGTGGCGTCGGGTATGAGGTGCTGATCCCTTTGTCGTCGTTTGATCGCTTGCCCAAGCCCGGCGGTGACGTGCATCTCCTGACTCACCTCGCCATTCGCGAGGATGCCCATGTGCTCTATGGATTCATGACGGCGGCGGAGCGGGACTTGTTCCGGCTGCTGATCCACACAGTGTCCGGGATCGGCCCCAAGATCGCGCTGAATGTGCTGAGCGGGATGTCACCGGTTGCTTTTCGAGGGGCGGTGGGTTCGGCGGACGTTCGGGCGTTGTCGCAGATTTCCGGGGTAGGCAAGAAGACGGCGGAGCGGATCGTGGTCGAACTGAAGGACCGGATGGGAGGTATTGGCGCGTTGGAGGCGACCAGTGCGGCGCGCGCTTTGGGGCCGCTGGAACAACAAGTGAACGACGGGGTGCTGGCGTTGGTGGCGTTGGGGTTCAAGCAGCCGGAGGCGTTTGAAGCGATTCGAGCCTCCCAGGCGGTGTTGGGGCCCGATGCCTCGGTGGAAGCGTTGGTTCGGGCCAGTCTGCGGAAGCCCTAGTGCGAACCATGGCCAGGCGTGTTTCAGGGCGGGTGATTCCGCATGCGGCGACAACGCTTCAGCGGTTGGGCGCGGGCGCGGTTCATGCCCTGGTGCAAACGGTGGCGGCGACGTGTCGCTTTCGGGTGGAGGATCCGCACCAAGGGATGTCCCTCGCCCGACAGGAGCCGGTGATCTTCGCGATCTGGCACAACCGACTGGCGTTTTCGCTGATCATCCACCGGCGGTATTTCCGATCCGGAGCTGGAGGGAGGCGATTGGCGGCGCTGGTCAGCGCCAGTCGGGACGGAGCGTTTCTGGCTTCGATTCTGAGGGCCTTTGAGGTGGAGCCGGTGCGTGGATCCTCAAGCCGGCGTGGAGGGCAGGCCCTGGTGGAGTTGAAGTCCTGGGCGGATCAGGGTCTGCACCTGGCCATCACTCCGGACGGTCCGCGGGGGCCTTCGTACCGCGCACATCCAGGCATTGTGGGGCTGGCGAGGGCGACGGGGCGGGTCATCCTTCCTTTCGCCATGAACACCCGGTGGCGTTGGGACGCCAAGACCTGGGACCGCTTCCAAGTGCCGCTGCCGTTTGGACGTTGTGATGTGGTGGTGGGGAGGCCGGTTCGGGTTTCAGCCGAAATTGACGAGGCTGGCCTGGAAAATGCCCGACAGGAACTGGAGGCCGGGTTGGCGGCGATCACGAGGGACTGAACGGGGCGGTTCACTGGGCCGCCAGCACTCGCTGGTCCCGGTAGCGGGCGCGTTGTTCCAGAATGGCGCCGATGTAATCGCGGGTGCCGGGAAAATCCATGGAAGCCAGGAACGCGGTGCTGTTGGTGGCGGCCGGACCCTGGATCCAGCGAAGCACGTTGGCACGCCCGGCGTTGTAGTCCGCCAGCGCGTACGCTTCCGGGAGGTCGGTACTGGCATAGCGCCGAAGCAGTTTGGCCAGGTACCATGTGCCGGCACGGGTGTTGAGCGCGGGATCCAACAGATCGTGGTGCTGGAAGGAACGGCGCTTTTCGGCTGTGGCCCATTCCTGGGCGGCGAGACGTCCGACCTGCATCAACCCGACCTCCCCGGCACCACCCCGGGCATCTTCTCGGAAGCGACTTTCCCGCCAGGTCACTGCTTTCACCAAGGCAGGTTCCACCCGGTACTGGCGGGCCGCGGCGAGGATGTGAACATCGGCGCGGCGTTCGCGTCGATCGAGCCACCACCAGCGGGCGAGCCAGGCATCGAGGCCCACCCAGACCGCAAACAACCAGATCACCCATCGTTTCATCGGAGAACGCATGCCATTCGTCAACGGCGCGATGGAGGTTAGGGGATCAGCGGCATCCGACAAGTGGGCAATCGAGATGGGCTGATGGGAATGGAGGTTCCTGGAGTGTGGAAGATAGGATGGTAATTCAATCATCATTGAGTCGATTTGAGATGCGGATTGTATTCTAAGGGTCTTATGAACAAATGGATGCAGTGCCTGATAAATGTCTGTTGACTGTATAGAGTTTAATTTGAATTCTGTCGGCCACGCGGCGCCCCAACTGATGAACCGACAACCGTCCATGTGGAGAATCCATTCGGCCCTGTGGTGTTGGGCCTTGGTGTGGATGTGGACGGCGGCGTCGGTGGAGGGGAAGGAGATTCAACTGCTGAATGTTTCCTACGACGCGACGCGGGAACTCTACAACGAGGTCAACGTGGCGTTCGCGAAGCATTGGAACGAGAGGACGGGGGACACGGTCCTGATCCGGCAGTCGCATGGAGGTTCGGCGAAGCAGGCGAGGTCGGTGATGGAAGGGTTGCCGGCCGACGTGGTGACCCTGGCTTTGGCGTACGATATTGATGCGGTAAGCAAGAATTCAAAATTGCTGCCCGCGGATTGGCAGCAGCGACTGCCGGAGAATGCGTCGCCCTACACGAGTGTGATTGTGTTCCTGGTGCGTCGGGGCAATCCGAAGGCCATCCACGACTGGAGCGACTTGGTTCGACCGGGGGTGGCCGTGATCACACCCAATCCCAAGACGTCGGGGGGCGCGCGTTGGAACTATCTGGCGGCCTGGGCTTATGCGTTAGAAACCCTGGGCGGGGATGAGACGAAGGCGAAGGAGTTTGTGGCGCGGCTCTATCGGAATGTGCCGGTGTTGGACACGGGAGCGCGGGGAGCGGCGACGACCTTTGTGCAACGTGGGATTGGGGATGTGCTGATTGCCTGGGAGAACGAAGCGAGGCTGGCGCTGCGTGAATTTGGTGCGGACCGGTTTGAACTGGTGATGCCGCCGCTGACGATTCTGGCGGAACCTCCGGTGGCCTGGGTGGATCGGGTGGTGAAACGGCGGGGGACGGAGGAGGTGGCGAAGGCGTATCTGGAGTTCCTGTACACGCCGGAAGGGCAGGAGATTGCGGGCCGGAATTTCTTCCGTCCGCGGCGGCCGGAGGTGGCGGCGCGGTTTGCGGATCAATTTCCGGTGGTGCGGTGGGTGACGATTGACGGGGTGTTTGGCGGGTGGGCCAAGGCGCAGCCGACGCATTTTGGGGAGGGTGGTGTGTTTGATCAGATTCAGGCGGTGGGCCGCTAGGACGAGCATGCAAGACTTGAGCTTTCTCCGGGGTTGGCGGGCTGTTTAGGGTTCGGCTTCCCGAGGGTTGAGGGCACGCGATTGATGGGAACACGACGATTCAATGCCATGCCGGGCTTTGGCCTGACGATGGGCTACACGCTCTTTTATTTGAGCGTGATCGTGCTCATTCCGCTGGCGGGATTGTTCCTTCGGGTGCTGGGGATGACGTGGTCGGAGTTTTGGGGCATGGCGATGTCGCCGCGGGCGATGGCGGCGTATCGATTGACCTTCGGTGCGTCCTTTGTGGCGGCGGTGATCAACGTGGTGTTTGGAACGCTGACGGCGTGGGTGCTGGTGCGGTACTCGTTTCCGGGGAAGCGGTTTCTGGATGCGCTGGTGGATTTTCCGTTCGCATTACCGACGGCGGTGGCGGGTTTGACCCTGTCGAGTTTGTTCGCGCCGAATGGATGGCTGGGGCAGGTCCTGGTGCCGATGGGGATTCATGTGGCGTACACCCCGCTGGGTGTGACGCTGGCGTTGACGTTCATTGGTCTGCCGTTCGTGGTTCGGACCTTGCAGCCGGTGCTGGAGCAGTTGGAGCGGGAGACGGAGGAGGCCGCGGCGACGCTGGGAGCGGGGCGGTTGAGGACCTTTGTGTCTGTGGTGGCGCCGACTCTTTTTCCGGCGGCTCTGACGGGCTTCGCCCTGGCGTTTGCGCGGGCGATTGGCGAGTACGGCTCGGTCATTTTCATTTCGAGCGGCAGGCAATTTGAGTCGGAGATTGCGCCGATGGTGATCGTGATCCGCCTGGATGAATTCAACACCAATGGGGCGCTGGCGATCGCCGTCGTGATGTTGGTGGCGTCGTTCACGATGCTGGGGGTGATCAACGTCCTGGAGCGGTGGGTGTCTCGGTATCAGCACTGAATCCCGACCATGGCTGGCAACACTCCACGTCGGGTTCGTGAATCGCACCGCAAATCGCAACGCGGCGCGGAGGAGACGCCGTTGGTGAAGTGGTTGCTGGTGGGAACGGCCGGTCTGTTTCTGTTGGTTTTTCTGCTCCTTCCCCTGGTCAACGTGTTTGCCCAGGCGCTGGGGAAGGGGTTGGGCGCCTACTTCAAGGCTCTGGAGCATCCGGACACGCTCTCGTCGATTCGACTGACCTTGCTGACCGCGGCGATCTGCGTGCCGCTCAATGTGGTGTTCGGCGTATGTGCGGCTTGGGCGGTCGCGAAGTTCGAATTTCGGGGGAAGGCGCTGTTGATCACCTTGATCGACCTGCCTTTTTCGGTCTCACCGGTGGTGGCCGGTCTGGTGTACGTGGTGGTGTTCGGCCTCCAAGGCTACTTGGGGCCGTGGCTGGCGGACCGGGACCTTCAAGTGATTTTTGCCGTGCCCGGCATTGTGCTGGCGACCTTGTTCGTGACGTTCCCCTTTGTGGCCCGCGAGTTGATCCCGGTGATGCAGGCGACTGGCACCGATCAGGAACAGGCCGCGATGACGCTGGGGGCGTCGGGGTGGCAGACCTTCTGGCGCGTGACCCTGCCGTCGGTGAAATGGGGGCTGTTGTATGGGGTCATTCTTTGCAATGCGCGGGCCATGGGTGAATTCGGGGCGGTGTCGGTGGTGTCCGGGCACATCACGGGTTTGACGGACACGATGCCTCTCCGGGTGGAGAAGCTCTACATCAGCTATGACAGCACGGGGGCGTTTGCGGTCGCGAGTCTGCTGGCGTTGCTGGCGCTCGTGACGCTGGTGGCGAAAACCTGGCTCGAGTGGCGCCAGGAACGGCAGTTCGAGGCAGCACAACACGTGGAAACATCGACGTCCCGCGACGAAGGAACAGGTCCGACATGAGCATCCAGCTGAAGAGCATCAGCAAAAGCTTCGGCGACACCGTGGCGGTCGAGCGGGTCGAGTTCACAGTCGCCGAGGGCGAATTGGTGGCGCTGCTGGGGCCCAGCGGTGGAGGCAAGACCACCGTGCTGCGCATGATTGCCGGCCTGGAGATGCCGACCTCGGGGGATATCCTCATCCGCGGCCAGCGTGTGAACGACCTGCCGGTGCAGCGGCGGAACATCGGCTTCGTTTTTCAGAACTACGCGCTCTTCAAGACGATGTCGGTGGCGGACAACATCGCCTTCGGCCTGAAGATCAAGAAGTGGAAGCGTTCGGAAATCGCCTCGCGGGTTGCCGAGTTGGTCGAGTTGTTTGGGCTCCAGGGATTGGAACGGCGCTACCCGCATCAGCTGTCCGGTGGTCAACGGCAACGGGTCGCGATCGCACGGTCGCTGGCGCCCAAGCCAAGTGTGCTGCTGCTCGACGAGCCTTTCGGTGCGGTGGACGCCAAGATCCGGCAGGACCTTCGCGAGTGGCTGGTCCGGTTGCACCATGAGTTGAACGTCACCACGGTCTTCGTCACGCACGATCAGGAGGAGGCGATGGAAGTGGCGAATCGCATCGTCATTTTCTCGAAGGGCCGCCTGGAACAGATCGGCTCGCCGCGTGAGGTGTATGAGCAGCCGGCGAACGAGTTTGTCGCCCGGTTCATCGGGGTCATGAACGTGCTCGATTGCGTGGTGAAGAATGGTCAGGCCCGGGCGGGCGAACTGGCCTTTCCGGTCAGCGGGGCCGCCAATGGAACCCAGATGCGCATCGGATTCCGGCCCTACGCCGTCGCGGTTTCCACCGATCTGACCCTTCATCCGCACCGGGCCAGACTGTTGCACACCTACTTCCTGGGGATCTTGCTGCGCGTGGAGTTTGAGCTGCCGTCCGGGTTGGTGGTCCGCGGGCGCATGACCAAGGAGGAATATGGGATGCTGGGGCTGGAGGACGGTCGGGAGGTCTCCTTGCACATCAAGAACTACCGGGTCCTCGCCCGCGACGACGCGCCCCTGGGATCGGAGATGGCCGCGCCCGTGGCCACTCCGCCGCACATTGCCGAGAACATCTGAAGCCCCATCAACGGGCACGGATGATCCAGTTCACGTAGACGTTCCGGGGCCGCGTTTCGGCAGGGCCGGGCGGCTGAATGGACCACGTGTTGCTCAGCACCGCGGCGTTCTCATCCGGCACTTTGGTCGCATGGAAGCGAACCCATTCCGCTCCCGCTCCCTGCCCGATCGCATCCGCCGCCCCGGACAACGGGTGTTGGTGCGGGCCCGCGGCATCCTCCTGCAGGCTTCCCACTTCGTTGCCGCTGTTGCCACCAGGGCCTGAGGTCCCTCGCTGGTCACGATCCGGATCCCGATGGTCCCCGGTCGCCGCGTAATTTACCCCGCGCAGGAACCGCCCGCGCAGGTCCGGGATGCGAAACGTGGCGCCACTCCTGCCCTCACCCCACGCACTGCCCAATACCGCCTGCAGGTCCGGATACTGGGTGGCGGCAAGTTCGCGCCCGTCGCACAGGAGCCAACCCCCCGCTTCGGGGATGGTGGACGCCGGTCCGCCAAACGCCAGGATGGTTCCGACCGGGAGAACCCCCGGGGTCAGGGATGCCGGCGCTGATGTGTCCGCACCCCGTGGTGAAAGCGTCGCACCCAGAACCACGGCGGCAGTCACCATGGCGACGCCTTGGAATGTCGCCCCATGGTTTCCTTCGGTGCCGGTGCGACGTGTCGAAGATGGGGTCACCGAGCCGTCCTGAGCCTCAGCCGGTTTGTCAGAGGGGCACATGCCGAGAAGGCTGGGTTGGGAATCGCCCAATTCAACCGGAAAACGGTGGCTTCCATCTTGGGAAGTTCCCTGTCCCAGAATGACCTGCTCAGGGGCCATGAACCTGGGATTCCGGGGGGCGAGACGCCCCCCTCTACGGCAGGCGAGACGCCCGCCGCTACGGACGCACGGTTCATGGGTCACCACGACCGTCCGTCACCTGAATTTTGTCCGTCACCTGAATTTTACCCGGAAATTATTGATCTTGGAAATTTATCCGGGTTTATTTGCCGCATGAGCGAACCAACGAGTGATTTCGGGGAAGGTGACGTGGCCCAACGGCGACCGAAATGGCGGAAGGCTGAGCCTGCGAAGGAAGTCTGGACGGCATTCGCCGATTCGCGGCGATTGTTAACGGGCGAGCCGTTGGGGGTGGCGTCTGCGGTGCGGGAGGTGTTGGTGGCAACGCCCGAAGCCAGAGTCTTGGTCTTTGACGATCGGACAGGTGAGACGGTCGATTGGGATGCTGGGAAGGAGGCGGGTGGCCTGGCGGTTTCGTCGGAGGATCCCGGCGATGGGGGGCGGGGAGCGGCGGTGGTCGGGACGGCGGTGCCGCGGGGACCGGGTCGGCCGAAGCTGGGGGTAGTGGCACGGGAGGTGACGCTGTTGCCACGACATTGGGAATGGCTGGCGGAACAACCGGGTGGGGCGTCCGTGGCGCTGCGGAAGTTGGTGGAGCAGGCCCGTCGCTCGGGGCGCGACGAGGACGAACGACGTCGGGCCCGGGAGGCGGCTTATCGGTTCATGGCGGCGGCGGCGGGGGATGAGCCTGGGTTTGAAGAGGCTATTCGGGGGCTTTTCGCGGGTCGGCGCGACGCCTTCGAGGCAGGGATGGCGGCATGGCCGAGGGACGTGCGCGAGCATGCCCGTCATTTGGCGGGCGTCTCGTTTGGGGCTGCGACCGGACCGTCCATGGACTCGGCGGCTTCCGGGGTGACTCCCTGAGAGAACGGCCTTGTCGGCGCGTGGGCGGGCCCGGATCCTAGGCGGGTGGCCGAACGGCTTGTTACCGATGGATTGAACCGCCCCGACAACCAGCTCGAGGTGACGCTGCGTCCGTCGCTTTTCGAGGAATTCACCGGCCAGGCCAATGTGCGGGAGCGGATTGAGATTGCGGTGGAAGCCGCGCGGCGGCGCAAGGAGCCGCTGGATCACGTGTTGCTGAGTGGTCCGCCGGGATTGGGGAAGACCACGATTGCGAACATCATCGCGCGGGCGATGGGGGCGAATTTGCGGGCGACGAGCGGGCCGACGATTGAGAAGGCGGGGGATTTGGCGGGTTTGCTGACGAACCTGGAGGAGGGCGATGTGCTGTTCATCGACGAGATTCATCGCCTGCAGAAGACCATTGAGGAGTACCTCTATCCGGCGATGGAGGACTTCAAGCTCGACATCATCATCGACCAGGGGCCCAACGCCCGCAGTGTCCGGCTGAACCTGCCTCGATTCACTTTGATCGGTGCGACGACGCGGGCGGGGCTGTTGAGTGGGCCGATGCTGACCCGGTTTCCGATGCGGGAGCGGCTCGACTACTACACGGCCGAACAACTTCAGAAGATCGTTCAGCGGTCGGCGCGCCTGTTGAATGTCGAATTGGACGAATCGGGCGCCTGGGAGGTGGCTCGACGGAGCCGTGGCACCCCGCGCATTTCGAACAACCTGTTGCGCCGGGTCCGGGACTACGCCGAGGTCCGGCATGATGGTCGGATCACCAAGCCGGTGGCGGATGCAGCGCTGGCCATGCTCGAGATCGACGAGTACGGGCTGGACGAAATGGACAAGCGGATTTTGGAGACGTTGGTGGTGAAGTTTGGTGGCGGGCCGGTCGGGGTGAACTCGCTGGCGGTGGCGGTCGGTGAGGAGCCGGACACGTTGGAGGAAGTGTACGAGCCCTACCTGATCATGGAGGGCTACCTGCATCGGACCACGCAGGGCCGGATGGCCACGGAGCTGACCTACCGACGCTTGAAACTCCAACGGGCCGGTTCACAAAGCCCGTTGCTCTGAGAAACTCAGGGCAGGAGGGTCACGCGGTAGAACCTTCGGGTCCCGGAAGGTTGCGGGTCCGAGACGGTGAGTGTGAATTCTCCGTCCGCGGCCATCCTCAAGGGTCCGAGCGGTTCCCACTGGGCAGGATCGAGCGTGTCGGTGAACTCCGGTTGGTACTGCCGTCCGGGGGAGGAAGGCCAGGTCAGCTGCACGATCGGATTTCCCGGGCTCCAGGTGGCGGTGATGAGGAACGAGTCGGGCGACGACGGCGCGGTTTGGTTGGATCGCCCTGGGGTGGGATTCGGGAAGCGAAAGAAGGGCAGCCCGGCTCCGTCGGACCAGCGACCTTCGCTTTGGTCGGGCCGTTGTGCGCCAAACGTGACGCTGTCCACCAGGCGCCCGAGCGGATCGAACACACCGAGGGTTTCGCCATTCTGGCTGAGCTGGAAATCGGCGTGCAGTGTGGATCCTGGGCGCGAGGCCTCGGGGCGGCCGTCGGCCCAGACGAGCAGGAAACCGCCGGCGGGTAGGACCATCCCGGCGGGAACCACCGAGCGATCGGGGGTGCCGAGGCGATCGGTCAGAGAGTACCCGGAAAGGTCGAGCGCAGATGTGCCGGCGTTGTGCAGTTCGAACCAGTCGTCGGTCTCGCCCGTGACGGGATTGGTCAACGAGCTGGAGTTTTGGGCGAGCCATTCGTTGATCCTGAGGGCAGGCAGCGGGCCGGGAGTGCCTGAATAGGTGATCCGGACGTTGTCGCTGGCGCCGGCCACGCGTTGGCCGAAGCGATTCATGCCTTCGACGCGGAGTTCATTGAGGCCGGCCTGGAGGCTGAGACGAACGCTCCAATTGCTCACCGTGGTCCATTGAACGGTTCGTTCACGGCCCTGGATGAGAAGTGTCGCCACACCCACCGGGGCGCGTCCGGTCAGGGTAATCACATCGTTCGTGGCAGTGAAATCCGCTCCGCCCTGGCTGGTGATGGCGAAGTCGCTGCGAACGGTGGCGAGTTGCTGGAGGAGGTAGGTACGGCGTTGACGGATCCAGGACTTGATCGAGGACGGGTTGCCCAGGTTGATGCCCTGGGCTTGGAACGCGGCGTATTTCCAGTCGAGCAGACGATCGATCGGGGCACCGGGACCGGTCCTAAACCAGCCGTCTGTGGCTTCCTGCAAGGCCGCCCAATAACGGCGCACCAGGGCAGGGGTCCGGTACATGCGGGCGATGGTCGGGTCCCCCACATCAAACAGAGCGGCGGTCGGTGGATCATTGAAGACGCCCAGACCGACATCGAAGTCCCAACAGAAGATCTGCCAACGACCCTGGCGGGGTTTGTAGAGGAAGGAGTTCTTGGCGTTGGGGTTTCCGAAGGCATCCCAGTAGGACGCGAGATCGTTCATGGCAAACGTGCGCATCCAGTGATCGACGTCAACCAGGGCTTCGACGGTTGGCACGTAGTCGGCCGTGGCGTTGGCGGCATCCACCAGCGCGAAGAGATCAGTAAAGTCCGTGGCCGATGACTGGACGGCGCGCGGGCGCCAGTTCCAGCGGTAGCGGGCGGTTTTCTTGGGGCCGGAGGACGGGAAGCGCTCCAGGGTGTTGAGCACGCAGGGATCGATGCGGTTCCCGGAATTGTCGAACTCGTTCCAGCAATCGGTCTTCCACAGGGAACCCTCGTCGTCGTCGGGATACCATTGCTCCACGGTGTCGCCATCGGGTTGTTGCACATCGTCGTAGAGAGTCCCGCGACGAACGCCGTTGACCGTCAGGCGCACATAGCGGCGGTGCAGGTTGGGCAGGCCGTATTGCTCCAGGAACCAAAACATCAACTGCTCCCGCTGATTGGTGTCGTCGCGAATCGGCCAGTCGAGGGTTGCGCGATCGGCGCCAAGGAAGCGGTCGTCTTCGGGAAACGAAAGGTCGTAGCCGCAGAGGGCGCCGGTGGGGGAGTCGTAAATCGGGGACGTGTAGGAACTCCCGCTGTAATGGGCTCCGGCGTTGTGAATGACCCGGTCGGTGGCGGAGACAAAGGTGATGTCGAGGTCCTCGTTGCTCATCTTCTCGCGACGGGTCCAGGTGTCGCGCGTCGCCGCTGTCATCCAGATGCGATAGGACCCAAAGGCGCCGGTCGGCGGAGTCTCGCCAAAGCGAATCAGCGCCTCCCGCGACCTTGTGCCGGCGGGGATCGGAGCCGCGGCGGAGGCACCCCGGCTGTCGGTGGCCACCACGTTGAAAGCGACCATGGATCCGGTGGGTTGTCCGGGGAGGGTTCCCGTGAAGATGCCGTCCGCGGCGAAGGCATCGGGTCCGGTGCCATCGTCGGTCATCCGCGCGGTGGTGAGGGAGGTGGAAGGGTCCCGGCGGTAGAGGAGTTGTACGTGGCGAATGCCGTGGGGATCCGTGATCCGGGCGAAGATTCGCACGCTTTGATTGGCGGCGGGGAGGACCGGGTCATGGCGGAGGTCGGTGATGGAAGGAGCGGCATTGGTTGACGGGTGGGAATTGGGAGCCCCGGGGGTGCCGGAAGCGAGCGGCGGGGCGAGTCGACCCACGGCTTCGAGTCCGCCGTTGCGTAATCGGAGGAGGATCTCGGGATGGCCCTTCAACCAACGAAGCTTGGCGCGGAGGCTGACGAGAGCGTTGCCCGGTATGGGGCTGGTGAGCGTGGTGCGGATGCGGTTCACCACGTGATCGCCGCGTTCCGATGCGATGACGTGCAGGGCCCGACTGCCATCCGGTCCGGCGCCTGGATCCACGCGACTGGTGCGGTGGGTGCCTTGAAACACCCAGCGATTGGTCCCTGCTTCGAACCCACCATTGACGATGCGGTTGTTGCCGCTGACCACCACTTCGACGTCGTCGACCAGCGCCTCCCCGGGTCCGAGCAGAAGGATCTGCAGTTGATCGGCGGAGGGAACGCCGGGATGCGTCAGGGTGAGGGCTCCGGACGATTCCACCGAGGTCCAGGAAGTGCGGGCGGATTCATCGCTATCGCGCCAAACATGCGGGTCATGGGACGGTGCATCGAAGTCGAGACGTTCCAGTGAACTTCCTCCGCCCGCGGCCCAGCGATTGTCGTGAGCGCCCGCGACGTAGGTGAGATCGTCTTCGGGCGCAAAGTGTCGCAGTTGGGGAGCCGATCCTGCTGAGAGCGCCCTGGCGATGGGGCGAAGCAGGGTGAGGCGTTCGCCACGGTTGCGCAGGGAACCGTCGAAGTCGCCGACCACGCGGCCGTGGGGCAGATCCAGGTGCTGTTCGCGCAGGCGGATGGCGTTGCGGGCGATGGCCAGGAAACCGCCGGGTTCGAGGAAGGTGGCGTCCGCGAATTGGAAACGCACGCCGCCATCGATCCTCCAACCGCCAAGGTGCAGCACCTGGGAGGAACGGTTGTGAATCTCCAGAAACTCGTCGTTGGGATCGTCGGACAAGGGTTCGAAGTGAATTTCGCTGAACACCACCTCCGGGCGGCGGAGGCGGGCGTTGGGTGAGCCGGGGGTTGGGAACTCGGTGGTCGACCATCGGGAAGCGTGGTTCACAACGCGACCGATGCTGAGCCCCGGCAAGGAACCCGGGTAGCGGATGGAATCCAGCACGCGTGTTCGATCCGGGGAAAGGAGCAGGAGGGAGCCACCCCCTGGCGTCAGCAGGGCCTCCGCCGGCGAGCCGTTCACGACCAGGAATCCCTGGGCAGAAACCATGGAACCGGCGGGAAGGACATGCTCGGCCGCCCCATCGGCTCGAATCAGGATGGCGCCGGAAAGATCCTCGGCGACCGGGCTGCGTTGATGAATCTCCACGAAAGCACCCATGGCGGCGGTGGGATCGGCGAGCACTTCATGGAGTTGAATGCCGGAGAAGTCGGTCGGTGGAGGTGGTTCAGCCCGGCCGGGGGATCCTCCGATGAACACACTCGCGGCCCAGGCCTTCGGATGGGCTTCGCCCAGGGATGGACGGGCCAGGACCCGGCTCGGGCCGCCACCCTGGGATGCGGAATCCCAGTCGGCGTCGTCGGAGAATTCGGTTTGCAAGACAATGCCGCCGGATCGCTTGCGCAGGCGGATGGAGCCGCGTTCTGGTCCCAGGCGCGCGGTGAACCCGCCGATGACGTTGGTGAGGTTGTATACGGCGAGGATGTCGGTGGGACTCGGAGCGATGACGAGGTGGCCGAGGCCGGGGAGGATGGTGCCTTCGGGAAGGGTGAAATCGACGTCACCGGTGAAGGCCCAGCCAGAGAGATCCTCGGGGAACGGGTTGGTGTTGTGGAGTTCGATGAACCGGAGATCACGGCCGGCGGTGTTGGGGGGAGGCTGGTGGTGGACCTCGGAAAAAACGATGGCGGTGCGCCGGGTGGACGGGCCCATGGTTTCACGGCGTTCATCGCCCAAGAAAGGAACGGTGACGGAAAGCCGGGCGACTTGGCTGGTGATGGACCCATGGGGATCGGCGCTTTCGACCAGTCGCCAGTGCGGGTCGATGGATCCACCCGGAAGCGCTTGGCCGGCAACCGAAACGCCGGTGGAGAAAAGACCAGGGATCGGTGCGGCAATGGCAGCGGCGGCGGCCCCGAACACGAACGCCCAGCCCAGAAGCACCGCGCGGATCATGGTTTCAGGCGGAGCGGATGCCCCAACAGAAGGGATCGGTTTCGGACAGGATCAGAGTCGCTTCGGCGGTGACGTGGGCGTTGCCGGTGACGGTCGGGATGACTTCGCCCTTGGCAGGGTCCAGCCAGCGGAATCGGCCGGTGAACGTGCTCCCCAGGATGCTTTCCTGCACCCAGGGTTCGCCTTCTGCCAGTTTCCCGTCGGCGGCGAGGCACGCCAGCTTGGCGCTGGTCCCGGTGCCGCACGGCGAGCGGTCGTAGGCTTTGCCGGGGCACAGCACGAAGTTTCGGGAATGACCCCCGGCCCTCGCGGGGCCGAACAATTCCACGTGATCGATCTCCGGGTAGCCCTGGGCATTGGCCGCCTGGCGTATGCGCCAGGTGACATCGGTGAGTGTTTCGACGTTTCTGAGGTGGAGGGGCCACGGATGCTCCTCCACGAGGAAGAACCAGTTGCCGCCCCAGGCGACATCGCCAACCACGGGGCCGATTCCGGGAACCTCCAGGCGAACGCCTTTGGATTTGCGATGGCTGGGAACGTTGGCCACGGAGACCGACCCGTCGGGATGAAGGGTCGCGGTCACCACTCCGACCGGTGTGTCGAGTCGGTGGTCGCCGGCCCGGATCCGTCCGAGGTGGGCGAGAGTGGCGATCAATCCGATGGTCCCGTGGCCGCACATGCCGAGCACGCCGACGTTGTTGAAGAACAGAACCCCTGCCGTGCAATCGGGGGCGTGGGGCGGGACGATGAGCGCACCGACCAACACGTCCGAGCCTCGTGGTTCGTTGACGATGGCGGAACGAAAGGCATCGAAGTCCCTGGCAAATCGATCCCGCAGTTCGGTGAGCGGTCCGTTGCCGAGAGATGGACCTCCGTCGAGAACGACGCGGGTGGGTTCGCCGCCGGTGTGCGAATCGATGATCTGAATGCGGTTCATGGGGTTGGGTTTCCTTGGGCCAGGGACTGGAGATAGTCGAGCAGCGAAGCCAGATCGCCGACGGTGATGCCCGCAGCGAGTCCTTCAGGCATGAGGGAACGCTGCTGTTTTTCGCGGGTGGCGATGGTGTCGACGGGGATGCGCTGTTCCTGGGCGGTCACGGTGCGGATGGTCACCGCATCGGCGGCTTCCTGGACCACGAAGCCATCCACTTCGGTGCCGTCCTTGAGTTCGAAATGCTGGGTGACGAAACCCTGGGCCAGGGTCTTGTTGGGCAGGAGGATGGCCTCGGCCAGTTCATGGCGGCGGTAGGTGGCGGCGATGGTTCCCAGGAAAGGTCCTTTGAGGGGTTCACCGGCCTTCACCGTGTGACAGCCCACGCAGCTGAGCTGAGCGAACAACTGTTCACCCCGCGCAGGGTCGCCGGTGATGCGGGTCGCCCGTTCGATCACAGCGGGAACCGGCAGGTCCCCAATGGTGGCCTGGCCGGCCTCGGCCTTGAGCTTGGCCGGGTCGATCCGGAGTCGGCGGACGGCATCTCGCGCTGCTTGGACGACCTCCGGGTCCGAATCCTCGAGGGCGAGGGCTATGGAAGTGGCCCGGGAGGCGTCACCGAACTGAGTGGCCGCGCGGAGGATCTGAATGCGGCGTTGGGTGTTGGTCCAGCCGGTGTCGAGGGAGAGGGCGGCTGCCTCCCGTGCTTCCACGGAACCGACCTTGCGGCTGGCGAGTTTGAGCAGCAGACCCTCCGCCAGAAGCGAGGCGGGGCCGTCGAGTTTGGCGGCATACGTGGCGAGCACGGACGTCGCGCGCTCAAGGTGGGGGGCGTTGAGGACCGCGGATCGCGCCTTTTCGGCGAGGTTGTTTTCGGCGGTCACCTTCTGGACTCGCGGGTAGGCGGCCAGGAGCGCGTTCCAGGCGTCCGGGCTGTCCGAACGGGCCAGGGCGATCACCGCTTGGGCACGGGCGGCTTCCCCGGTGTTGTCAGCGAGAGCGAGACGGGTCAGCAGCGGGAGAGCCTGGGGCGGGATGACTTCGGAATCGGCGAGTTGAGCGGCGAGCGAAGGCAGGAGGGAAGCATCGTCCCGGGCGCGCGCCATGAATTTCTCGAGCGCCTTTCCGGCTGGAATGCGATGGCGGGCGAACTCACGGCCGAGGCGTGCGGTCTCGGGACCGTCGGCACGGTCCAATGCTGCGTCGAGGGCCGCCTGGATGCGGGTGGTTTCGCTCCAAGGCTCGGGTTGGTAATAGGGTCCCCGCGTGTCGGGGCGGGTTCCCCAGGAGTCGCCCTTCCAGGGGCCTTCCATGAAATGCAGGCGGCACAGCGCGATGATCAGGCCGGCCCGACGTTGAGGTTCGGTTTCACGTTCGAGCCGGGCGATGAGGCCTGCGACGACCTGCGGTTCGTGGAGGGATTGGAGGACGCGCAGTGCTCCAGCGCGAATCGCGGCGGATGCTTCGCTACGGTCGAGCACGGCCAGACAGGGAGCCGTGGCGCGAAGCTGAATGAGGGTCTGGACGGCCGTGTGGGCGACAATGGAGTCCAAATCCGCCAGGAGTGGAACCATGGAGTTCGCGGCCTCGGAAAAACGAAGCCGGGCCATGCCGATCAGGGCTTCCTTGCGGGCGCGTGGATCCTGGGACTTCAGCGCATCCACAAACGTGGACATCCGAACCGTGGAAGCCGGGTCGGGACGATCAGCGAGGGCGCGAAGAATCCAGGGCAGGAGTTCCGGGTGTTCAGGAATCGCCCCTTCGAGGAGGCTGTTGGCGCTCCTTCCCATCCCTTGTTGGAGGCCGAAGACCGCAGCGATTCGGACGGCGAGTGGTCGCTGCGTATCTCCGACGTAGCCCAGGAGCAGCGTGGGGTCGTTCTGCAGGGCCATGCCAGACTCGCGTCGGAGCAGGGCGCGCTGCGCGGCAAGTCGTCGACGATGGCTGGTGGACCCCACTTCCCGGGCGATCTCTTGGACGGAACGTTTGTCGAGGTCGGCGATGGGGTCGCGTGGGATCCCCTTGGGACTGAGCCGAACGATGAACCCGACGTCCGGACCCACCCAGGTGAACGAGGCGCCCTTCCAACTTGCCGCGTAAATGTTGCCGTGGCCGTCGACATCCAGGTCGGTCACCCGGGGCAAGCGGAGGAACTCCTTCTGCTCGGCGACGAACGTGGCGCCGTTGGGGGTGAGTCGATGCTGATAGACGACCTCGCGGCCCCAGTCGGCGGTGAACGGCGCGTTGTTCCATCGCGCCGGAATGTCGGTTTCGTCGATCCACGCCGCGCCGCATCCCGAGCCGCCGCCGTAGTCGGCAAGTGGCTGGATGATTTCATCGGCGAAATTCTTGAAGAGCCGGGGATACCCGTGCTGGGTGAGGCCGCTGAAATGATGCAGGCGGACATCCCAGCCCCCGCCGTCGTTGGTGTTGTCTCGGGCAAAGCCATCCAGCAAGGGGCTCACCGCCACTTCGAGAATGTTGCGTGTTCCGTCGGCCCAAAGTTCGAGATCGGACCCGTCGGGGCGAAACCGCACCACCCCGCCACCGCGCAACTGGAGCTTTTTGCCATCGGCACCCGTGGCTTCGAGGAAGCCGAAATCCCCGATGGCGGCGTAGAGCCAGCCGTCGATGCCCAGTTCCAGGCCGTTGGAAGAGTGGTCGGCCGGGCGGTCCTTGAAGGTAAACGCGATGCCGTGAACCAGTGTCTTGCGTTCCTCCGCCACCCCGTCTCCGTCCCGGTCGAAGAAGACGCTGATGTCGGGCGGGTGGAGGAGGTACAGGCGATCGTGATCCCAGACCAATCCGCGCGGGGAATCAATGTCGGGTACGAAGGCCTTCACCTCGTCGGCCTGGCCGTCATCGTTGGTGTCACGAACGCGCAGGACTCGGCCGAGGTGCGGTTTGCGATCGAGGGATCCATTGCCGTCGCTGGAGACGTAGAGGATCCCGTCGGGTGCCGCGGCCACGAACACGGGGTAGTTCACCGCGGGTGGCGTGGCGAAGATGGAGACGTCGAACTCGAACGGGGCCTTCACCTCCTGGATCAGGCGGGCAGCCTTGTCCGGAACGACAGCGGGCAGCGTCGCCAGTTCGGCGGGGGTTGGCTGCCGGTCCGTTGCGGTGAATTCCTGGGCGAAGGTGCACGCGGGCACCAGCACGACGGCAGACACCGCAGCGATCAGGTTGAAGCGAATCATGGTGCAGAGCGTTCGAGGTTGGAGGCCTTGGCGTCCAGTTCGGCCAGGGTAAGGCGGAGGCTCACGATGAAGGGAGGCTGGTTCAATTCCCAGTGGCCGTAGGTCGTCGTCACGAAGGTGCCGTCGGGCAGGATTTCCACACCCGGGTAGGCACAGTCCCAGGCGTTCTGATTGTCCATCAGCCGTACGCGGTATTGTCCGGATCCCCCGGACCCAAGGTCTTCATAGCGCCCCACCCAGGCCACCCAGTCTCCCCGGGTCGGGGAATCCTTGGCCATGTCTCGAAAGGCGATGAACAGTCGGCCGTCCGGAGCGTACTTGGCCGTGTGTCGGTCTCCCGTGAGGGCAGGCGGGAGTTCGAGGGGTGCCGACCAGGTTTTTCCCTCATCGTCGGACACCATGAAGTGCGCGTTCTTCCTGCGGGAGTTTTCGCGAAGAAGCAGGGTGATGTGTCGCCCATCCGGAGAACGAACCGCCCCGGGCTCGCACAAGTGCACTTCGCTGGAGGACTGAAGTTCCCGAGGACGCCCCCACGTTAAGCCCCCATCGCCGGACTCCACTTGATAGAGGCGGAAGGTGATGGGCTTCTCCGGGTGGGCCCCGTCGCGGATGAACCGACCGTCGTCGTGGAACCATGCCAGATAGCGGCCAGGCCAAGCGGGAACCGGCTCAACCGAACCCATCACGACAATACCTCCCCATGCTCCAGCCGGTTCCAGCGGAGTCCAGGTCACCCCATCATCGTCGGAGGAAGCCAGACGCGCAGGGTGGAGTCCGGACCAAACAATGAGGCGTTTACGGCCTGCCGCGTCGATGACCCGGTGGATCGTTGGAGTCTCCAGCGAGGTCGACCAGTTGTCGGGGACCGGCAGCCGAGGGCTCCAGGTCCGACCGCCATCGGCGCTGCGCTTCAGGCAGATGGCGCCCTTCCCGTGGCCGCGCGGATACACACACAGGATGGTCCGCCCGTCATCAAGGAGCACGGTGGTGGGGTGTCCGAGATACTGGCCTGGTTCGCGGTCGACCACGGTCTGCCGGTGCGTTTCGACGGAGAGATCCAGATGGGTGAGCGACTGCGCTGCTCCAGCGGAGACGGCGGTCAAGCCGGCGAACAGCACGGCGACAGCAATGACTTGCAGGCGGTTCAGACCGCCTGCTGAGGCCCGCCGCGAGGTGGGTGGAGCAGACGGTTGAAAGTTGGCATGCGACCGGGGCATGCGGCTATCTCAGGGGGCGGTCGTATTCCAAAGCAAACCGGATTTCTTCCATTCCATCACCAACTCACGGAATCGCTGAACTGGCGGTGGGTTTTCGTCCAGGCGCCATACCAGCACGAGGGGGACCGTGACGCGGGGTGTCAGGGGTATGAGGCGGAGGTCCGGCGACGTCGGGATGACGCCCTCGGAGACGACGGCAATGCCGATGCCGGCTTCGACGTAGGTCAGAACCGTCCCGATGAGGCTGGGGGTATGAGCCAGGCGTGGGATGACCCCGGCCCGCCGGCATCCGGCCAGGATCGCGTCGTGCAAGCCCATGCCCTCGCGCCGGGCCAGCAGAATCAGGGGCTCCGATTGGAGTGAGGTCCACGCGATCGCCTGCCGCTCGGCCAGGGGGTGATCGCAGCGGACCACCACGCCCAGGGGTTCGGCCCGGAGCAGGGCGGTTTCAAGTCCGAGGGCTTCATGCCCCACGACCGGTCGGGTAATGGCGGCTGAAAGGCGTCCTTTGGCTACCATCTCCCAAACGCGTTCCGGCGTGCGCTCCTCCAGATGCAGGGTGACGGCGGGAAACCGCTTGCGGTAGGCGCCCAGGAGTCGGCCGAGAAACGCTTGGGTGGGAGGACCGATGTAGCCGAGCCGGAGTTCGCCTTCTTCTCCAGACCCGGTCCGTTGCACCCGCTGGACACTCTCTTCCAACTGCGCCATCAGCACGGCCGTTTCCCGGAGCAAGACCGCGCCAGCCGGGGTGAGGCGAACATGATGGCGACTTCGCTCCAGCACGGTCGTTCCCAGGAAGAACTCCAGATCCTTCACGGCGCGACTGATCGCAGGCTGCGCGATGCGAAGTCGCCGCGCAGCGGCGGCGTAGCTCAATTCTTCGGCGACGGCCTGAAAATAGCGAAGGTGCCGCAGGTCCATGAGAACGGAGCGTGATCACACCACGGCATCACGCTGATAGCGAGAGGATGTTTCCGTTACCACGGCGGACTCGGTATGGTCTGGACGGAATGTCGAACGTCGAGCTGGCGGTCCAATTCTTGTTTCAGCTGGGGGTGATCCTGGTGGTTTGCCAGGCGGTCGGACGCCTCGCGCGATTCGCCGGGCAACCCCAGGTGGTGGCGGAGATGATTGCAGGGGTCTTGCTGGGACCGTCGTTGCTCGGTTTGGTATGGCCGGACGTCGCTGCGCGTCTGTTTCCGGCGGAATCCATGAAGACGCTGTTCCCGGTTTCTCAGTTGGGACTGGCAGCCTACATGTTCGTGGTTGGTCTGGAGTTTCGCGTCGACATCGTCCGGCAGCGCCTCCACAGCGCGGTCGCGGTTTCGGTGGCCGGAATGGTGGCGCCTTTCCTGTTGGGGGCGGGACTGGGTTGGTGGTTTCACGGACACACGGCTCTATTTCCGCCGAGGACCTCGCTCATGGAGGCCTGTGTGTTCTTGGGGGCCTCCATGTGCATTACCGCGTTTCCGATGCTGGCCCGGATCATTCACTTCAAGAAACTGGCCGGGACCACGATGGGCACGGTGGCCCTGGGAGCAGGGGCGATTGATGATGCGGCGGCGTGGTGTCTGCTCGCGGTGGTGCTTGCGAGCTTCGACGGGGATTTTCGACAAGCCGCCACCAACATCGCGGGAGGAATCGGTTACGTTGTGGTCGCCCTCCTGATCCTTCGGCCGTTGCTGGCGCGTTGGGGCAGAACCGTGGAGAAGGCCGGGACGTTGTCCGACTCCGGATTCGTGGGTTGCCTGGCGTTGATGGTCTTCGGGGCTTGGTTTACCGATGCGGTCGGGTTGCACGCCGTATTCGGGGCGTTCGTGATGGGTGTGGCCATGCCCCGGGGCCTCGTTTCCCGAAGTTTGATCGAGCGGATTCAACCACTGACCGTTGCCCTGCTCCTGCCGCTATTCTTTACCTTTTCCGGTCTGAACACACAGATCGGGCTTCTGGATTCGGCCTACCTCTGGCTCATGGCGGGGTTGGTTTTGGTCGCATCAGTCCTTGGCAAAGGGGTGGCCTGCTGGCTGGCAGCACGAGCCACGGGGGTTTCCAACCGGGACGCGCTCGGGATCGGAACGCTCATGAATGCGAGGGGACTGATGGAACTTATCATCATCAACATCGGGCTCCAGCGGGGGGTTATCACGCCGGCTCTCTTCGCCACCTTGGTCATCATGGCCGTGGTCACCACTCTGATGGCTTCTCCCATTTTTGAGGTATTGGTTGGAGGCGAACGCCGCTCATCGGAGCGGGAGCCAGACTGGGACGAGCCGCTGGCACCGGGGACATCGACGGTTGCCAAGTGTTTGAACGATCGCCAGTGAGTCGTTTGGCTGTCGAAGTGGTACCGGGCACTTTGGCCGAAAACGTCGGTTATCCGACATCGACTGCCAACGGGCCTGCCTCTTGCTGGCGAGCGCCCTAACGTGATCACTATGAATTCCTTAAGAATATTCGCATGCTCCAGGTGCTGACAATAGATGGAGTGAGTCTGTCGGATTGCCTTACGGCAGGTGTAGGCGTTATGACTGTTGAAGAATCGTAGTGAGTAGGTAAGTATATTATAGTCAATCGGATAAGGAATTTCTGTGCGGAATGAAGTTTGTTTGGCACGTGATTTGCTGGGAGGTGGGGTCTTTCGGTGCGTGGCGGCGCCTCCTCCCCTAACCCCCGCTCGCACCGGCTTGAGGGCAGGGCGAAAGCTCTGCCCTCTTTCTTTGCGTTCTGAGTGTTGGTCTTCGTGCTCGAGATTCACCGGCGATTTCCTGGCCTCGGCATTGCCGGATTTGTTGGGTGGCGGAACGAGCCTTGTCGCGTGAGCCATGAAGGGTCGTGTCGACCTAACGTGCCGCCATGCTGCTGATCTTCCTAACGAAGCTTATTACCACGCGTGAGATTGGTCGGGTGGGCTGGTTTGGAGTGCGGGGTAACAGCTCGGGATGCTGGAGGGGTCCTGAACCTCTGGTTTCGTCAACTTGGAAGGGTGGGATTGGGCTGGGTTTACTACGCTAGAAAGTGTTGATGATGAATTGGTTCACGGTGATAACGTTACAAATGCTCGGGCGCCTTGTCGGAAAAGTTGACGGTTGTGTTTGGTTGGGGGTTTGTGTTAAGTGACTCAAGAAGAACGCGTTAGCGGATTTTGTCCCGTGGAAAGGATTCTGAGGTGTCAGCCGTTTTTACGAAGATGAACCCGCTGGAGTCGGTGTGGTTGGGCTTCCTAAAGATTTTGAATAGAGCAACGTGATAGGAGTTGAAATCAGAAAATACATAAAATGTTGGCATTGAAGGATTAATGAATTCATCTGCGCCTTGGTGCGGTCCGTGGGCCAGGTAGTTCGTCCTGGGTGACTGTTCTTGGCACGCAGATTGCTTAGTGGTTGTAGGTCAATTTCGCTCCCCGCGAGATCAACGACCGACAACTCAAAACCAAGAAGGTATGGAAAATATGAAAAAATTCGCGATTGCAGCGCTGCTCGCGGGCACCGTGTTTGTGCCTGTTGCTGAAGCCGCTCAGGTTAAGTTCACCTCGCCGGCTTGGCGGGACACCTCCTACGGTGGTGGCGAATTCGCCGCTGACATCATCGGCGTCGGTGGCAACCCCGACTTCTACACGTTCTGCTTGGAGCGCAATGAAGGTCTGAGCTTCGGCAAGAACTACGACTACACCACCAGTGGTGCGGCTGAAGCGGGTGGCTACGGCGGCGGCAGCCCTGATCCGATCTCCGAAGGCACGGCTTGGCTGTACGAGGCGTTCTCGAAGGGCACGCTCACCGGCTACAGCTACGCGACCACGACCGCGGCCGACTTGCTCGCCCGCGCCGCCAGCGGCCGCGCTCTCCAGAACGCCATCTGGGCGCTGGAAGACGAACAACCGGTCGACAACAGCAACCCGTTCATCGTCGCTGTTGTTTCCCAGTTCACCTCCCTGGCTGGTGCCAAGGCTGACTACAGCGGCTCCAAGGTCGGCGTGCTCAACCCGACCGACCCGTCCAAGGCCTCGACCGATCCGTTCTACCGCCGCCAGAGCGTGCTCATCAACCTGCCTGACAACGGCATGGCTGTGATGCTCCTCGGTGGAAGCCTGATGCTGATCGGCGCTGCCCGCCGTCGCTTGGCCTGATCCAAGGCACATCATCTCGCGAAGGAGGGGCGGCTTGTGCGCCCCTCCTTTTCTTTTCCACCCTTTGATTTTTATGAAGGACGAGGAGAACGTTCTGCCCGTTCGGAGAATTCGCGACAGGAGTCACCGGTTGTGGCTCAAGAAGCTGGGACTCGCCGCTGGGAGCGTGGTGTGTCTCGCTGTGGCGATGGAATTGGCTTCCTGGATGGCTGGTTTCGAGCCGGCGTTTTATCGGGAGGATCCGTACTCGGGCTTCTCGCGGCATGTGCCCCATTATGTTGCTGGCGAGACCACCAACGGTTCGGTGGTGCTCTCGGTGGCTCCAAACAAGGCCAAAGTCCTCAACCCGCAGTCCTTCCAGCGGGAAAAGCCACCTGGCGTCTTCCGCATTGTCTGCGTCGGAGGTTCCTCCACCTACGGCAGGCCTTTCTTCGACGATACCTCGTTTCCAGGATGGTTGCGCGCCCTCTTGCCGGCGGTGCAGGGGACCCGCCGGTGGGAAGTGATCAATGCCGGAGCTCTCAGCTACGCCAGCTACCGTGACGTGGGGCTCATGGAGGAATTGGAGAACTATCAACCCGATCTTTTCGTTGTTTACTCCGGGCACAACGAATTCCTGGAGCGACGCACGTATGCGGGGTTGGCAGAACGTTCTCCAGTGATTACGAGCGCGCTCTCCCTCGTGAGCCGCACCCGTACGGCCACGCTCGTTCGGGAAGTCTTTGATCGAGCAGGTATTCAGCGAGTCCAGTCGGCCCATCGTGCCCCTGTGCTGGGGGAAAACACCCAAGCCATTGCGGTGAATGCGGTGGGAACCGAGGCTTACCACCGGGATGCCAGGTTCAGCCGTGAGGTGGTCGATCATTTCTCAGCCACCCTGGAGTCCATGATCCAAACCGCGCAGCGAGCCGGAGCTGAGATCGTGTTGGTAGTTCCAGCTTCGAATCTGGCCGACTTCATCCCTTTCAAGAGCGAGCACCGCAAGGGTCTGACCGATCAGGAGCTTTCCTCATGGAATCATCACTTCACGAGATCCCGGGAGCATGTGGCCCAAGGCCGCATGTCAGACGCTTTGCGTGAAATCGAATTTGCCGAACGCATCGACAACCAGTTTGCCGCAGCGTGGTATTCGAAGGGGCAGATCCTGCGTGCAATGGGCAACGCCTTGGCAGCCAAGGCCGCATTTCAAAAAGCTCGGGATGAGGATGTGTGCCCATTGCGCGCCATATCACCGATCGCTGAGGCGGTTCGCGAGGTGGGCCGTCGTCGGGGCAAGGCCGTCGTGGATTTCGAGGAGATCGTTTCGCGCCAAAGCGACCAGGGAATTCCGGGAAGGGCCATGTTTCATGATCATGTCCACCTCTCCATTGAGGCCAACCGACTCATGGCGCTGGCAATCATTGAACAGCTTCAGGGGATAGGGTTGGTGAAAGCGGACCCGTCCTGGAACGAACGTGCGATGCAGCGGGTAAAGGAGCAGGTGATGGCGGGGATTGATCCATCGCTGCATGCGCGTGAACTGCGGCATCTTGCCTCGATGCTGGGCTGGCTGAGACAGTTCGATCTCGCGAGGCACCAGGCGGATCTGTCCCTGGAGATTTCCGGCCGCACCGAGGAATCCATTTTGGACCTTGCGACCCTATGGCGTGGCAACGGTGCTCCCGAACTGGCGGTGGAGTATTGTCAGAAGGCCGTAAATTCGGAGGCGTCTTCGGGCCGGCTTTGGGCGGCTTTGGGAATGGCTCAGTTGGAAGCTGGCAATGCCTCCGCAGGCATTCGATCCCTGGAAAAGGCCATCGCGATGGAACCCAATGATGTCGAAAGCCGCACGCGGGCGGGTATTGCTCTTGCACTAAGGGGAGACCTTGAGGAAGCGGCGGGGCACTTGAGGGAAGCGGTCCGGCTGAAGCCGGACTCGGGCACCGTCCGTGGGAATTTCGGGCTGGTCTTGGCCCGACAGGGGAAGCTGAAGGAAGCGGTCGAAGAGTATGAAGCGGCGCTGGAATTGGACCCAGCGTCGCCGTCGGTGCATTTCAATCTGGGGGTCGCGATGGAGGAAATGGGCCACCCCGAAGAGGCGGCGCGGCACTATCGCAGTGCCCTCAAGGCTCAACCCAACCACTCCAAGGCGCAGGAGCGATTGTTGGCCATGACGAACATGAAAGGCTCGGGACTTTAGGCCGCCGGCTTCGGCTTATTTGCTGCCCGGTGACATCTCGGCGAGAAGCTTCTTTGCTTCCGGAGCAAATTTGGCCTCAGGATCCGCGGTCAAAGCCCTCTCCAACGCTGCCTTGCCATTGGGAGTCTGCTTGAGACCGAGGTGCGCCAGTCCCAGGTGGAACCAGGCATCGCCGTCGTTGGCTCGCTTGCGAGTCACCTCTTCAAGCAATTGCACCGAGAAGCGAAAATCTCCCCGGCGATAGGCGAGCTTGCCAAGAGTCGTTGCGATCTCCTCATCCCGAGGCAGTTCCTGACGAATCCGCAGGCTCATGTCGTACGCCTTGGCTTCGCTTCCAGGAAGTTCCGCGAGCAGCAGGGCCAGTTGTCTCGCCGCCGGCAAAAAAGCAGGGTACCTAGCCAGAATCCATTCAAGTTCTTGCTGAGCTTGCGCGGTCTCAGCCCGAGCCTCGGCCAGGCGGGCCTTGGCGTAGCGCGACACCAGACTGCCGGTTTCCGACTTCAGCGCTTCGGTGATTGCGGGAGTCAGCCTTGCGGGTTGCGGATTGGCCGAGAAAGCGGCCAGTTCCAGGAACAAGCGTGCGCGATCGGCGACTGGTCCAGCCGCGGACTTTGCAATTGCGGCCATCCGGTTGGTCGCCTGATCCATGCGGTTGACCGCGTACGCGGCGACGGCGAAATCGAACTGGACTTCCGCATCCTCGGGCAACTTGCCTGCGCTGTCCTGGAGCAAACTGTAGGCGTAGGCATGGTCGCCGGCGAGAGTCGCCACCTTGCCCGCGATATGTCCCACCACCGGGTCATCAGGCGCCAGTTGACGGGCCTGTCGGGCCAGCTCCAGCGCCCTGTTGGTGGCCCCGAGTTGTTCGGCTTGGAGCCCGGCGAACCGGCTCAGGACCAAGGGTGAGTTGGGGTTGACTTGAAGTGCAGCCTCGTAGGTTTCGCGAGCCTTGTTCTTGTCGCCGGAAACCGCGTAGGCGGCGGCAAGGCGGGACAATGCGATGAGATCCTTCGGCGATTCGGTTCGCCGCTGTTCCAGAGCTTGGATGGCGGCGGGGCTGGTGGCCTCGGCGGGAGTTTGGAGGACGGCGAGGTGAATCTTGGCGATGGATTGTCCCTCAAAGGGGGTTGTGGCTGCGACAGCCTGACGCAAGGCACTCTCCGCCGCCTCTTCGTGGCCCATCATGTAGTGGGCCATCCCCAGGTGAAACTGGACCTCTGGATTCTCACCCAGATCCTCAGCGGCATCGATCAGGAGCCGAACGGCTTCCGGGTAGTTGTTCCGCCGATACTCGATCCAGCCGAGGGTGTCCGCGATCACGGCGCTTCGGGGATGGGTGCGGCGGGCTCGGGTGGCCAGCTCATGGGCTGCGCCAAGGTCACCCAATTTCTCGGCGAGCAGATAGGCCAAATTGTTGAGGACGAGTGGCGAATCGGGCTGGATCTTGAGTGCCTTTTCGTAGGCTGACCGGGCTCCGGAAGGGTCTCCCATTTCACTGTGGAGCATGCCGATCAAGGTGAGGGCTCCCACGTTGTCGGGAGCCTTTTGAACCGCGCGCTCAAGTTCCGCCAAGGCCTCGGTGTTTCGACCGGTGGTGATGTACAACTGCGCCAGTCCGACCAGTGCCTTTTGGGAATCGGGAAGTATTTCCAGAACCTTACGCAGGGCAGCCTCGGTGCCGGTCGTGTCTCCGGCGGTCCGGAGAAGTTCGGACTTGATCAGCCAGGGAAGGGGGTCATTGGGAGTCTCCTGGAGGCGTGCTTCGATGCGCGCCATGCCCGCGGCTCGGTCGCCAGCTTTGACTTCCAGTTGGACGAGTTGCTCAAAGGCAATGGGGTTCCGCGGGTCGAGCTTGAGGGCGTTTTCAAAGGCGGTCCGGGCCTCCTTATCGCGGTTCTTCTGACGCAGAACGAGTCCCAGTTGCATCGGCGGGATGGCGTTGGTGGGGAACTGGGTTGCCATGGCGGTCAGGGTGGCGATGGCGTCATCCAACCGACCGGTTGCACGATAGGCCCGCGCCAGGAGCATCCTGGCCTGCGCGTTTTCCGGAGCCCGCTGGCTGGTGCCGACCAGCAAACCGATGGCGTTGGCGGAATTGCCTGATCGGATCTCCAAGTCGGCGAGCAGCAGGGATGCTTCCACGGAATTGGGTTCGATCCGCAGCGCCTCGCGGAAGTGATTGATCGCTCGAGGACGGTCATTGTTCAGCAGGTTGGCCACTCCCAGCTGGTACTGAAGTTCAGCCGAGCCAGGCATCCATTTGGCCGCCGTTTCGAGGGCTTGCACTGCGTCGGCAGGCTTGTTCTCCGCCAGATCAATTTTGGCCCGCACACGCAGGGACTGAGGATCTCCGGGACTGGGTTTGAGGGCGCCGTCCAACAATCGGCGGGCTTCCTTGTAGTCCTTTTTCGCCAGGGCGACTTCCGCGCGGGTCGTCCATGCGGGGATCATTTCCGGCGCCTTGGAGTTGATTTCATCAAGGACTTTAACGCCTTCGTCCGTCCTTCCTGCATTGAGCAGCGCCTGCGCAAATCGGAGGCGAGCGGGACCGTGGGGTGGAGAGAGTTCCGCTGCTTTGGACAGCAGCGCGAGACCTTCATCCGTCTTGCCGTCGCTGAAGAGAACTCCTCCCAGGGTCAGGTGGGCGAGGATGGATCCCGGCTCCGTTTCGATGGCACGGCGGAAGGCTGCGATGCCGGCCGCCTTGTCGCCACCGCGCATTGCGAGTTCGCCTTCCGCAAGGATGAACACCGCGTGATTGCCGGAGCTGGAACGAAGAGTGGCGATTGTGTTGGTCAGTTCGGCGAGCGCCGCCGGGGTTCTGGCGGTACGGAGGAGCGTCATCACCGCCGTCTCGTTGGTTGGCTGGAGCTTGAGGATGGCGTCGACTTCAGGCTTCCAAAGATTGGTTCCGGACAATGAATAAATCAGCGCCAACGCCTCGCGCACGGGCAATTCGTTGGGGAACGTGTCGCGCACATGCCGCAGCAGGGGGAAGGCGTTCTGGATTTGTCCCTGCTCGAAATAGATGAGGCCCAACCGCATGAGTGCGTGCGAGTTGGTCTGCTGCGCGCGCAGCACGTTGATGTACTGGATCTTTGCCGCCTCGAAGTTTCGCTTCTGAAAATAAGCATCCGCACTGGTAAGTGTCTGATCGATGTTTGGTTTCCGCGAGCAACCTGCCGCGCAAAGGACCAGACACATCGCCGCCCAAAGCAACTGCTGGATCGGCTGATTCAACCGACAACGGCTGGTGTTCCGATGGATGGATGGGTGGGTGCTCATTGGCTGGCTTGGAAAGGAATTCTACAACCGTCTCGGCGATCGCCCAGTGCAAAGCCGTGTGACCTCAGAACAATGGCGGGGGGCGTGTGGACCCGCAGGGACCAATCAATGGATCGCACGGCTCCTCCGCTCACGGCGTCCGAACCACCAGAAAAGGGCAAAGAGGGGCACCAGACTCACGGCAAAGAAGAGAGGTCCCCCACGCCTGTGCAGGGCGGAATTCATGATCTCCGGATCCACGTGAACGGACAGGAGAGTGAGTGTCAGGATCCTGATGGCGTTACGAAAAACTCCGAGCGGAAGAATGATGAGCACGATGCAGAGCTGGTGAATCGGTTTCCGAAGCAGGAGGTGTGCTCCCAGAATACCGGTGATGAGAAGAACCAAGGTGGAACGAATGCCGCTGCATTCTGGGGCAACCAGGATGTGGATATTCGGCAGCCAGAAGGCCATTCCGTCCCGCAGGTAAGGCGTGCCAGAGAGCGCAAACAACCAATCCGAAGCCGTTGCCGAGGCTGCCTGAAGACCAAACTCAAGGGACTCCACCAGCGGGGTGGGGACCGGTATCGAAAAACCGAGAAAGGCCATGGCAAAAGCATGTCGCCGCATCCATGGGAAGCCCAGATGGTAGGCGGACGCACCCCAGACCCCCAACACCCAAGCTCCCATCTGTGCCGTTAACCAGGAGGTTTCCGTGCTGATCCAGCCCGAACGTCTGGCGGCAATCCCTGCCGAGCAGCACAGCGTCGCCGCAGCGAACAGCAACACTCCGGCCATCCGGTGGGGCTGTCCGGAACCCGCCAGGACTGGCACCCTCTGCCGAATCAGCCAGACACAGATCGCGGGGATGAGGATGGCATAGGAGTACAACTCATCACGGATGGAGCCCCGAACGAGGACCATCCACGGCTGCGCCAAGACCAAAGTGACGACAACCAGCGTCAGAAGGTATCGACGCCCAGCAGGCCCCAGCGATTCCATGAATGCCGCCAAACCCGCGGGTTCCGGGGTCGACTTGGGCGTACGCCGTCCCTCAGCGGGTTCTGAAACCGCCGCACTCCTTGTCTTGGAGTTATCGCCTTCCGGGGAGTCGGTTGACATGCGAATAGTGTCGACTTCAGAAGGCGTAGGACAAGCGCAGGCCGAACTGGTTGCTGTCGAAATCAAAATCGGAGGCATCCGAGCTGTTCGACCGAAACGAATAAGACGCCGTGGCACGAAGCTTTGCCGTTGCGCGCCAGGAAACCGAGCAGCCCACAAAGAAGGAATCATCGCTGCGCTCGGTTTGCGTGGCGTCCAGCGTGTTGAGATACGATGTCATGCGGAGTCCCCCGTTCGCGGAAGCACTCCACTTCGATGAAAGAATCTGGGTCAGGCCCCCCTGAACCGAGGAGTTCTCGGTGAACTGGTTCGAGAAATACGAGGTGCTGATCGAGTGGTCGAATCCAACAAAGAAGGATGTCCTATCCAGAACCTGGTAGGTGACAACCGCCGACACCAGCGGCGAAACATTCGATGGCGAATCGCTCCCGGAGAATTGGCGGATCTCCGCACCGCCCGAAAGGCGATAGGTTAGTTTGGACCCGAATGAACCCTGAAGCCGCGCGTTCAGGCGCTCATAGAGCATGTCCACGCCGGGATCCAGGTAGTCATAACCGATTCCGAAACCCAACCCGGCGGACAGGCGATCGGAGAGTGGGCGGTCGTACCAGTTTTGGTTGACCCAGGAGTAGGAGTCCGGCGCGGAGTCCGCGAACCGGATGTTTTGGGAGAGGGAAAAGGTAAGGCTGTCTCTGCCGTTGACATCCCAATTAGCGGACAAACCTGTGGAATGAACGGTTTGATCCGTTTGTCGGCCGGTTTCAATCAGTGGAGTACTGGTGATTGAAGTTCCGTGATTCAGTCCGAACAGCCAGCCTGGCGCCGTGGCGGAACCCGCCAGCACCACCGAATGATCGACCGTGTTCTCATATCCATCGGCTGTGAAGAACGTCAGGCTGGGCGCGTACCGAATGCTCCACCGGTCTCCGGCATAGAGGTTCATCCCGGGAATCAGCGCATGCCGAAAGGATGTCTCATCCCGGTTGGCGTTCGAAAGCAACCCTGTGCCGTACGTCAGGGAATACGTGGCGTCAAAGGAGGCATCGATCGGTCCCAGAGGAATGGGCGTCGACCCTGATCCGCCACGCGGACGGATCGGTCGTGTGCCCGTCATTGAAGGAAGCGGGTTGTCACCAAAGCTCGCCGAGCCGATCCCAGGTTGGGCGAAGGTGGGTTGGACGGTGGTTTGGTCAATCCAGTCCGGAGTGGGAGCTGTGCTGGTCGACATCCAAGGCGCCTCCGGCAGGGTCCGTGGCTCGTAGGAAGTGGACAAGGGAGCGAAGTCATCCTCCGGTTCACCGGACAACGGGCCAGAAGCCGCCTCGGCGGAGCCCACGGCAAGCAGCGTCAGCAGAAGCGAAGGGGAAAGAAACCTCGCGGTCGGTCGGTCGTGTGAGAATGACGAGAAGAACTGCATGGCGTTTGGACGTGTGGATGGACTTGAGTGAGCGCAGACAAACTAGTCTCCATAGTCCATGGAAACCCAGGCGTACAAAAGAGCAACGGTTTCACCGAGGATCATCTTGACCCCCGAACTGTAACGCCACCAACGATCCGAAGAGTAATCTCGATTTTCAACTGAAATGACACCAACCCGGACCTCCGGGCCGAGGGCCTGTTGAAAGCAGAACCGGCTTCGGCGCGCGTGGGTGCCTTCCGTCATCAGGTTGATCGCGTCGCACTGGATGCCCTGCGCCTCCCAGTAGTCGCGCAACGCCTTGGCCGATGAGTAGGTGCGATTCCGGAACCGTTCCTCGGTGGGAACGGCGCGAATTCGGTTGGTCGGCATTCCCAGGCGCTCCAATGTGGCGGCCGCCAAGTGGGCGAAGTCCCCGTACTGCGCCAGATAACCACCCACACGCAATGGCCCGCCCGTGGTGTAGATGAGTTCGTACCCGTTCCGGGTGTATTCTTCGTACGCCTCGACGACCGCGTAATCCGGGAGCCAGCCTTCCACAACCAACACTTTCGCGGGAACCGGAGCGGACACTGCGAGGAATGGATGGATCCTGAGGAAGGCCAGGACCAGCACGGCCGCCAGGACGGCGCTTACACCGACGATCCGTCCAGCCAGCCTCCGTCGGCGTAGCGGCGGTGCGGTTGCCTTCCCGGCTTCGGTGGTCATCATGTCACCAGGGTAGAGCGCCCGAAGATGGCTTCGGAGCGCGGTCTTGCTCACAAACCGTGAAAGGTCCGATACCAGTCCACGAAGCGTCCGACCCCATCCTCGATGGAGACCGAAGGCTGAAAGCCAACGTCTTTGAAAAGGTCGTCCACGTCGGCAAACGTCGCTGGCACATCGCCAGGTTGCATCGGTAGTAATATCTTTTCGGCTTGGCGCCCCAAAGCCTTCTCCAGGCAGCCGACCAAATGCATGAGCTCGACCGGCCGGTTGTTCCCGATGTTGTAGATTCTGTACGGGGCACGGCTTGTTCCCGGATCCGGGTCGTCGCCTGTCCATGCCGGGTTGCCAGGGGAAACGCGGTCGGTCACCCGCACGACGCCTTCGACGATGTCATCAATGTAGGTGAAGTCCCGGCGCATTTTGCCCTCGTTGAACAACTGGATGGGTTGCCCGCTGAGGATTGCCTTGGTGAATAGGAACAACGCCATGTCAGGCCGTCCCCATGGGCCATAGACGGTGAAGAACCGGAGTCCTACGGTCGGCAGCCCAAACAGGTGGCTGTAAGTGTGCGCCATGAGTTCGTTCGCCTTTTTGGAGGCGGCGTACAAACTCACAGGGTGGTCCACGTTCTGGTGGATGGAGAACGGCATCGCAGTGTTGGCGCCGTATACCGAGCTGGAAGAGGCGTAAACGAGATGCTCGACCTTCTGGTGGCGACAAGCCTCAAGAATGTTCATGAACGCCACAATGTTGCTGTCAATGTAGGCGTGCGGGTTCTCGAGAGAGTAGCGGACACCGGCCTGGGCCGCCAGATGGACGACCCGCGTCGGCCTGTGTGCAGCGAACACTTCCGGCACGGCGTTGCGATCCGCCAGGTCCATGCGGATAAACTTGAAACCCGCATACTTTGCCAGCCGTTGCAGACGGGCTTCCTTCAAACGCACGTCGTAGTACGCATTGACGCTGTCGATAGCCACAACCTCGTCGCCCCGCTCCAGGAGGCGCACCGCCGTGTGAAAGCCAATGAATCCGGCAGCGCCGGTCAGTAGGATCTTCATGGGGAAGCTTGTAGTTGGAACGGGGCCACAGCCGCGTGTGGCGGTGCTGGACTCATGCCGCGACTAGGCCTTCACGACCTGGCCTTCTTTCGTCTTGGTTTTCACCATCGCATTGCGCGTGTCGACAATGAGAGGGGCCCAGTCCGCGAGTTCCTGATAGTTGACGCAGGCGTGTGCCGTGCTGATGAGAACGCAGTCGAAGCTGGAGATGGTCTCCTTGTTCCATGCGACAGACTTTTGACCGGCCCAGGCGGGGTGCTCGCGGGTCAGGCGAATCACCGGGACGTACGGATCGTGGTAGGCAACCTCGGCCCCGCGGTTCTTGAGCAGGCCCAGAAGATGGTAGCTGGGTGATTCGCGATCGTCGTCGACGTTTGCCTTATACGCCAATCCGAGGATGAGAATCCGGGAACCGTTCACGGACTTTCGGTTCTGGTTGAGAGCGTCCCCGACCCGCTGAACCACATGCTCGGGCATGGCGGTATTGATTTCGCCGGCGAGTTCGATGAATCGAGTGGCCTGGCCGTATTCGCGCGCCTTCCAAGTGAGGTAGAACGGATCGATAGGAATGCAGTGTCCACCGAGGCCCGGACCGGGATAGAACGCCATGAAACCGAATGGCTTGGTCTTGGCCGCGTTGATGACCTCCCACACATCAATACCCATGGCCTCGTAGACGACCTTGAGTTCGTTGACGAGTGCGATGTTGACGCTGCGGAAAATGTTCTCGAGTAGCTTCGTGGCTTCTGCCGCGCGGCAGGAGGACACAGGCACCACGGTCTTGATGGCGTGACCGTAGAGGGCCTTTGCCTTCTCAAGGCATGCCGGCGTGAGACCTCCGACCACCTTGGGGATTTCAGCCACCTTGGATTGAGGGTTGCCGGGGTCTTCGCGTTCCGGCGAGAAGGCCATGTGAAAATCGGTGCCGGCCTTGAGCCCGGAGCCCTTCTCCAGCACTTCCCGCAAGTCCTCATCCGTCGTACCCGGATAGGTCGTGGACTCGAGAACAATGAGCTGACCCCGTTTCATGTGCGGCGCCAGGGCTTTTCCCGTCTCAAGAATGTAGGAGATATCCGGTTCCCGGTTTTTGTTGAGCGGCGTTGGAACGCAAATGATCACCGCATCCACTTCGCTGGATCGGGCGAAATCGGTCGTCGCGGCGAATTGGCCCGACTGAACTTGTTCCCGAATGGTCTCGGAAGGGATGTGATGGATGTAGGAGCGGCCGGCGGCGAGTGCTTCGATCTTTGACGGATCAATGTCGAGGCCCAGGACCCTGAGGCCCGATCGGGCGAACTGGAGGGAGAGGGGGAGTCCAACATATCCGAGACCAACAATGGCGATGGATTTCATGAGTACGTTTTTTCGTTAATACAAATGGATCGGAAACAGGTTCGGTGGATCAGGCAACAGCGGCGCACGCACTTGAGAATCATTGATCGGTACGGGGAGCCATTTTCTATAGGAGAAAGCGTCATTCCCGTTCCCAGGTGGGCGCGAGTCGGAGGATTGAATGAGCTTGGTTTGGGTGCTGGTGCAATTCTAATGCTCTGGTAT
>CAUJJW010000134.1 GCA_963205105.1 Verrucomicrobiota bacterium
CCTGGCGAGACGGAGAGATCACTGGGAAAGACTGTAATCAGGGGTGCCCCCCCAGGCGGAAGCGCTCCCGTCCGATCGGCGCCGCTCCGGAACATTGGCCAAGGAGTTGTCGCTGGCCCCGCAGACCCACGTAATGCGTGGAGGAAGGCCCCACTTCGATTGTCGCTGCCCACGTAAATCGTGCCATCGGTGGCGATGACCGGGCTGCCCTCCCCGAACCGGCCTCCGGGTTTGAAATCCCATGCCCTCGTGCCGTCCGGTCGCAGTGCAATCAGCGCCCCAGTCTCCGAGCCGTCGTCGCCCGACGTGAAGTAGACTGTGCCGTCCTCAGCGGCGGCCGGTGATGCGTTGATCCGCTGCCCCAGTTCGAAGACCCAATTTGTTGAGCCGTTGGTCCCGAACGCGGCTGCGGCCGTCCACCGGCCCACGTAAAGTTGATTGCTCGTACCGATGACCGCGGAGGTGTGGCCGAAACCGGTGCGGTTGGTCCACGAGCGCGAGCCATCCGGGTTCAGGGCGTAAACCCGACCGTCATTTGCCGCGAGGAAGATTCGGTCATCCTCGCCGAGCGTGGGGGATTGGACCAACGGCTGGCCCGTGAGGAACTCCCACTTCTTCGTTCCACCAGGCGTCAGGGCGTAGAGCTTTCGATCGTTCGAGCCGACAAGGATCGTGCCGTCCGAAGCGATGGCCGGCGAAGACAGGACGGGGCCGCCGGTCTCGAATTGCCACCTGATGCGACCGTCGGGATGGAGGGCATAAACGTTTCGGTCATTGCAGCCGAAGTAGATTGCCCCGTCTGCGCCCAGCGCAGGCGATGACGCGACGCGGTCACCAGTCTGGAATTCCCATTTTGCCGCGCCGTCCGGGTTGAAGGCGAGCAGGCGATTCGCTTCAGCACCAAAATACAGCGTGCCATCAGGGGCAACCGCGATTGCGGTGGACACCTTGCTGATAATCGGCGTTTGCCACTTCACTGAACCGTCCGGACGCACCGCGTACAATCGGTCTCCCTCGCTCGGTGAATTGCCGACTACGTAGACGCTCCCATCAGCAGCGATCGTGGGTGAGCAGCTCACCGACTCGCCTATTCTCAGCGTCCACCGGACGGTGCCCGGATCTTGATCCGCCGCGCTCAGGGTCAGGGTGGCAGGGAGAAGCAGGAGAAACCCAAGCAGTCTGTTCATTCTTGTACTCCAGTGAGGTACCGGCCACCTCTCGGGTCCGATGTCGAACGCAACTTCCTGCGGTTACCGTCCTGCCGCAAGGGGCGGATTTGAACCCGGCATTGGGCTGGCCCTTCCGGCTTTTTCCACAACGACAGACTGGTCAGGGTGATGCGCGCAATTCTGAACTCTTGCCCTTCAGGCCTCGGCCTTCCATGGCGTCCCGGACTGGCCGGCCTCGCGGCTGCCAAATTATTTGGCGAAAATTTGGCGACGCGACCCAATGCGACCCAGTGCGACTGGCTGCGACCCAACTGAGGTGGAAATGAGAAAGCGTGCCAGAAAAGCAAATAAGCCGCTGATTTACAGCGGCTTAAGTCGTTGCGGTGCAACGGAAATTGGTTGCGGGGCTAGGATTTGAACCTAGGACCTTCAGGTTATGAGGCCAAGGCTGCACTGCTGTTTACCAGCAACTTAGGACAATTCCATTGGCTTTACGGTTCCTTTGTTCCACAATTGCCGGTCGGCCGTTTAGAGTCTTTCAAACGCTTTCATAGCGTTGCACAGGAGACACTTATGGCACTGGTTATCAAGCGCACAAGCAGCTGGTGGTACGCCTTGTTCAAGTCCAACGGGCGTCGGCGGGCGATCAACCTCAAGGTCCGGATCGAGGGCACCCGCCCGGCCTCGATCGGCGACACCGGCGACGATGCCTTCGAACGGTCCCGAGGCAAGGCCATCGAGGCCCACGACCAACTCCTCCGCAAGTTCGAGGAGGACCGGACGGGCGAACGCGCTCTGAAACGGCTCGCCGAACTCAAGGTAGGTCGCGAAGTGACCTTCCCGAAGCTCGCCGATCTGGCAGACCACTGGAACAAGATCCCGCGTCGGAAAGCCCCGGACGGGCAATACGCGAACCAGTGCCGGCTTCGCCTGAAGCGGTTCGCCACCTGGGTGGCGGAACACCAATCCGACGCCACCGAGTTCGTGGCCGTGAAGCCGGAGACCGCGAAGGCGTTCATGGAAGCCGAGGCGAAGCGGGAGGTCTCGCCGAAGACGTGGAACGACATGCTCAAGTTGCTTCGAGCCACGTTCAAGCACCTGCATCCCCATCTCAGCGATGGCAGCAACCCGTTCCACGGCCTCGTCACCAAGGCAACGGAGACGGTCAACCGGGAGCCCTTCACGGTCGAGGAACTAAAGGCCATCATCGAGGCCTGCGCCAACGACGACTTCATCCGCCCCGTGATCGTCACCGGGATGTGCACGGCCATGCGCCGGGGCGATTGCTGCCTCCTGAAATGGTCGGACGTCGACCTCGCGGCCGGGTTCCTGTCCGTCAAAACGGCAAAGACCGGCGAGACGGTGGACATCCCGATCTTCCCCACGCTCGCCGAGGAGTTGGCCAGGGCGAAGGCCAAGGCTGGCACCTCGGAGTTCTCCTTCCCGGACCCTGCCCTGATGTACCGCAGCAATCCGGACGGGATCACCTGGCGGGTGAAGCAGGTCATTGCCAGGGCGCTGGATTCGTTGTCGCCGAAGGGCACTCCGGCTCTGCCCGAGGCCACGGACCCGGCTGAGGTCCGGGCGCGCGTCGAGGCGTACCTGGGACGGCTGGGGGATTCTGCACGGGTGTCGAGGATGCGGGCGGTCTTCGATGCCTACGCTGGCGGCGCGAACCTCGGCCAAGTCATGGCCACGACGGGTTGCAGCCGGGGAACGGTGTCCAACTACCTGAACGAACTGGAACGTGAGACCGGCGCCTCGATCATCCGAGGGAACCGGCGGGGGGTGAAGGTCGACGTCCTGCAAAGGGACCGCGAGAATGGCCAGCGACGAGCCTCTCTGCACGATTTCCACAGCTTCCGCGTGACCTGGATCACGCTGGCGCTGGCGGCCGGAGTCCCCCTCGAACTGGTCCAGCGCGTCACCGGCCATCGGACCGTGGCCGTCGTCCTGAAGCACTACTTCCGTCCGGGGCGAGAGGACTTCAAGCAGGTCCTGTTCAAGGCTATGCCGAACATGCTGGGAGCCACCGCACTTGCTCCGGCGAAGGTGAACATGCGCCGCATCATTGAACGCATGACCCATCGAACGCTGAAGAAGGACCGCGTCCGTCTCCTCGGACTTCTCGCAAGCATCTGAATGCCCGGCGCATCCGCGCAGGATCCGGGTGCATGTCGAGCAGTCCGAAAAAGTAAGCCGGCTTCCATTCAGCCGTATCGAATCCCGAAATTCTAGTGTGTTCGGCTTGGGCGCCCAAGCGGCGCCTCCACGAGATTTCGCCCCAATCCAGGGAACAACCGCTTCATCGCCAAAGTCATCCGGCATCGTGGATAGCCATCTCCACCAGATCAGAACTCCAGTGGGTGCATCACCGGGCCTTTATGTAACAACCCTTTGGCCAGGACGTCGAAGCAATCGAGTTGCATTGCCAATGACGATAATGGTCGCCCCGGTGTCTGCCAGAATTGCCAACCACAGGCTAGTGTGACCGGTCAATGCCAGTGCTAGAAAGATGGCTTTCACGCCGAGTGCGAAGATGATGTTCGCCTGAATCACGCCCACCGTTCGACGCCCCAAACGGATGGCTTCAGCCACTTTGCTCAGATCATCCTGCATGAGTGCGATGTCCGCTGTTTCGATTGCGGTGTCCGTGCCCGCGCCGCCCATCGCGATTCCGATGCTCGCTGCTGCCATCGCGGGCGCGTCGTTCACGCCGTCGCCGATCATGCCGACGTGTTTGTGCTTCGCGAGTAGTTCGCGAACCCGCTCAATCTTCTGGTCCGGCAACAAATCACCTTTCGCTTCGTCTATGCCGACCTGTTTAGAAATCGCGTCCACCGTCCGTTGATTGTCGCCGCTCAACATGACGACTTTTTCGACACCGGCAGCGTGAAGGGCTTTGATGGCATCGGCGGCGTTGGGACGAACCGCGTCGGCGACCGCGAGGATGCCCAACACTTCGCCTTTGCAGTCTTCGTGCGGTTTGTGGCCAACGATGACCACGGACATCGCCTGGGCTTCCAGTTCGCCCAGCTTCCTTTCGAGTTCGTCCGAGCAGACGGCGGATTCGAGCGTGAAGCGATGGTTGCCGACGAAATAGAGATGCCCGTCAATCCGCGCTTCCGCTCCTCGTCCGGTTTTGGACTGATAATTCTCGCTGCGCGGGAATTGAACCGTCTTTTCCTTCGCATACTTCACGACGGCTTGCGCAAGGGGGTGTTCCGAGTGGGTGTCAATCGCGGCGGCAATGCGCAGGATTTCCTCCTCGGATTTCCCGTTCCACGGAATCACCTGTTGAACGCGCGGTTTGCCTTCGGTGATCGTGCCGGTCTTGTCCACGGCGAGGGCCTTCAGCTTGCCGATTTCCTCAAGGAACACACCGCCCTTGATGAGCACGCCGCGCCGCGCCATTGCGGTCAGACCGGAGACGATTGAAACCGGCGTGGAAATCACTAACGCGCACGGACACGCAATGACCAGCAGTACCAAGGCGCGATACGTCCAATCCAGCCATGAACCATTGAAAAGCAACGGGCCGGATACAAGAATCAGAATGGCGGCGACGAAAACCGTCGGCGTGTAAATTTTCGCGAAACGGTCCACGAACCGCTGCGACGGCGCTCTTCGTCCCTGCGCTTCGCCCACGAGCTTGATGATTTTCGCGAGCGTGGTGTCGGTCGAAGTCTTGGTAACTTTCGCTTCGAGCGAGCCTTCACCGTTGATCGTCCCCGCGAACACGGTGTCCCCCGCATTCTTTTCCACCGGCATGGATTCGCCGGTAATGGGTGCTTGGTTGATTGCCGATTCGCCGGAAGTTACAACGCCATCGAGCGGGACGCGCGCTCCCGATTTGATGATGAGGGTTTCATCCACTTTGACTTCTTCGACGCGCACTTCTTGAATCTGGTCGCCGCGCTTTACCAACGCGGTTTCCGGCGTGAGTTCAAGCAGCGATTGAATCGCCCGGCGAGCGCGACCGACGCTGAATCCTTCCAGCAGTTCCGACAACGCGAAAAGAAACACGACTGCCGCTGCCTCCGTCCATTCGCCAATGCACGCCGCGCCGATCACTGCGACGCTCATCAGCACATTCATGTCGAGCGAGGCATGGCGCAGTGCGCGAATCGCTTTCGGAAAAATGAACCAGCCCCCCGCGAGTATGGCGACGGCAGCGGCAACTGCCTTTCCGTAAGGCGCAAAAAGATTCTGCCACTGTAGCAGGAGCGAAACTCCGGTGAAGATGCCGGAGATAATCACCAAGATCAGATGCACTCGGCTCGCATCGCCGCTGTGTTCCTCCCCGGCTTCGCTTCCATCCATCGTTGAAGCCTTCAATCCTGCCGTGCCAATGGCTTGAATCAATTGTTCCGGCGTGACGCGCTGGTCGTGGGCAATCGTCGCCGTCCCCGCCATCAGGTTCACCTTGATTTCGCCCACTCCTGCGATCGGTTTCAACACACGCTCAATCGCGGCGATTTCATCGGGGCAGTCCATCCCCGCCACGCGCAAGGTCGTTCCCGGTCCTCCGGCCGACACGGGCGCGGGAACCGACGCGGTGGGAGCGCCGGCTTTCGATCCGCAACCGCAACTGCTGGATTCTTCACTCATGATTCGCGGTTGGATTCTGCCCGACTACCGGCTCTGCGGAGGCTTGAGCGTTGGTTCTCGCGCCGCGATGGTAGCGCCGCTCGTGCTTCTGCTTCGCCTGATGCAGCAGCCAGAAGTAATCGGCGACTACCAGTCCCACGGACACGACGGCAACGCCGATGATCAGCATCAGGCTTCGACGCTTGTCGCAGCGGAGCTGCTCCGCATCCTTGGCGGCGCGTTCGGCACGGCGGCCGGCTTTTTCGGGTGACAACCATCGGCTCACGATTCCGTCTCCGGTGTCAGCTCCCGTTGACCCAAACCACTTTTGTCACGAACGGCTTTCCGAAAAACGGCGTGCGATAATAGACCACCGCCCTCGTGCCGTCCTTGAGTTCGTCCGCCGGGGCGAAGTGCCAGTTGTGAATGAACCTCGTCTGGCGGGTCAGGGCGAGTTCGGTCGGTGCATTGCCGCGCGTCGGTGAGAACTTCACCGTGCGCGTGTCCACATCCAGCGACTCGACCGTGCCGCTGGCCGTGCGCGAACGCACGGTATGCGCGGCCGCGGGTGTCGCTGGAACGACGGCCGCGAGCATCAGTGCCGCGGCGATGAGTCCTGGTTTGCATGAACGTTTCATAAACTTCTCCTTCCAGTTGGCCCGCCGCACGGCGAAAGGCGGCCACGCGGCGGGCGTCCCGTCGGTTGGTCAATGGTCGCAGGTGCAGGCGTATTCCGCGCGCTTGCACTCGCCGCAGGTGTGCATATCCAGCTTGAAGCGGAGGTTCAACGGCTTCGCCTCGGCGGTCTGCTTGAACTGCACGACGACGTTGTAGCCTTCGCCATCGGGCAGCTTGGTCTTGCTGACGAGCGAGTCGCCCTTCTTCTCGAACTGAAGCGTCTCCTTCCCGCTCTTGGCGTCGGCGATGACGGTCACGGTTTGCGTCGTTGCGGCAACGGGCTTCATGTCCTCGCTGTAGAAGTTGATGCTGACGCTGCGGTCCTTCTCGACAACGAACTCAGCATGGGGTTCGGTTTTATCGAGCAGACGTCCGCCCTTGGGCGTGGCCTTGTGGTTGTGGCCGTCCTTGTCGGCGGCGGTGGCGGTGAATAACCCGACGCACAAGGCGGTGGCCAGGGTGAGGATACGGAGGTTTGTTTTCATGTTTGTGTCTGTCTTTTAGTTTGAGGTTATGGTTTCAACGTGAGGGAACAAAATGATGGCCGCGCCGGTCAGACAAACCAGCGCGCCGAGAAAATCCCAGCGATCGGGTGACAGCCCGTCCACGAACTTGAGCCACGCCAGCGAAGCCGCGATATACACCCCGCCGTACGCTGCATAGGTCCGGCCCGCCGCTGTGGGATGGAGTGTGAGCAGCCACGCAAACAGCGCGAGGCTCGCCACGCCGGGCAAGATCCAGAGCGGGGACTTCTTCAGCGTCAGCCAGAGATAGAAGGTGTAGCAGCCGAAGATTTCGGCCAGCGCCGTGATGGCGAACAATCCGATGGCGGTGAAGTAGATCTTCATAGGCTGTTCACGAAACGGGCGCAGCGTCGGGAGACGGTCCGCCTTCACTCGAAGGGGATTCCCCAGGCGCGTCCTCCGCAGTTGGTTTTCGCCTTTCCAGCCACTCGTAGAGCGTCGGCAGCAACACGAGCGTTAGGAAGGTGGAACTCAGGATGCCGCCAATGACGACAGTGGCGAGCGGGCGTTGCACTTCCGCGCCTGCGCCGCTGGCAATGGCCATTGGGACGAAACCGAGTGAGGCCACGAGCGCCGTCATCAGCACCGGGCGCAAGCGCGTCATCGCTCCTTCGCGGACGCACTCGGTAAGGCTGTGCTTGTGGCCTTGCTCGCGCAGGAGGTTGAAGTAGGAAATCATCATCAACCCGTTGAGCACCGCCACGCCGGAGAGGGCAATGAAGCCGACACCGGCTGAGATACTGAAAGGCAGGTCGCGCAACCAAAGCGCGAACACGCCGCCGGTCACGGCAAGCGGGATGCCGGTATAGACGAGCAAGGTCTGCCGCAGGCTGCCGAGCGCCATGAACACAAGCACGAAGATGAGTCCTAGCGCGACCGGCACAACGATGGCCAGCCGGGCGCGGGCTTCCTGCAAGTTCTTGAATTGGCCGCCGAACTCGATGGTGTAGCCGTCCGGCAGTTTGATTTGTTCGGCGACTTTCTTCTGCGCTTCAAGGACGAAGCTCTCCACATCGCGCCCGCTCAGGTTCACCATGATGGCGGCGCGGCGCTGGCTGTATTCGCGCGCAATGGCGGCGACTTGTTCCACCACGCGGAAGTCGGCGACCTGGCCAAGCGTGAGCAACCCGCCGTCGTCCACGCGCACGGGCAGGCGTTTGAGGTCATCGATTTGCTCGCGCTGATCTTCGCTCAACCGCACGACGATGTCGAAGCGGCGGTTGCCTTCGATGAGCTTACCGACTTCCTGTCCGGCCAGGGCGGTGTTGACCACGCGGTTCAGTTCGGCGGCGTGGAGGTTGTATTTGCTCATGGCCTCGCGCTTGGGAACGATTTCGAGCAACGGCGATTTGCCGAGCGCGTCGAACTCCACGTCGGATGCGCCGCGAATCTGCTCC
>CAUJJW010000135.1 GCA_963205105.1 Verrucomicrobiota bacterium
AATCGCGAAGCACCGGGAGACGCCAAGCTCAGCCTGGAGGCGACCCCCGAACTGGTCGCCGAAGCGGATCCCGGGCTCCTTCAGCGCGCCGTTGCCAACCTGATCCGCAACGCCGTCCGTTATGCGGGAACACAGCATCCCATCGTGATCTCGGCGCGGCATGTGGATGACTCCGTCGAACTTTCCGTCGCCGATCAGGGACCCGGCGTTCCGGAACCGGCCCTTCCCCGCTTGTTCGATCCCTTCTTCCGTCCGGAACCTTCCCGCAGCCGTGAACTGGGTGGCGTCGGCCTGGGTCTCGCCATCGTCAAGACCTGCGTCGACGCCTGCAACGGGTCCGTCGAAGCCCTCAATCGGAAACCCTGCGGATTTGAAGTGGTGATCCGACTCAAGGCATCCAGCGCCCCCGGCCCGCACGCCACCCCATCACCGACGGCCAGGGCCTAAGTGGGTTCACGGCCGGATGGCGGCCCGGTGAAACCGGCTCGAACCTCGCAGCGCCCGTCCCGTGACCCACTGACCATTCACGTCCAGCTCCTGCTCCGATTCCAGTTGCCAGTTTCCAATCGGCTCGGAGCTCTCCCAACGGAAGCGCTGCTCCGTCACCCCCTCAAAAACCAAGGTCTCCACCCCGGGATCGGTTTCGCGGAACTGCTGATAGCCCGCGACGTTGACCGACGCCACCGCCGGCTCCGCGATGGCCCGCAGCACAACCCCCTCCGCGCCTGCCACCACGAGTTGAGGTCCGCGGCTGGCGATCCCGTAGAGCGCTTTCCCGGTGAGCGTCGGAACCGAGACCCAATCCACGTGGTTGGTGCTTCGCAGGACCGTTCCCTGGGTTCCGCAAACATACGTCGCGGCGCCCACACCGCTCACCGCGGTCAGCCAGGCGGTCGTTCCGCTGGACCGAGGCACCCACTGGACCGCGTCCGAACTGGTCAGGATCAGGCCTTGTTCCCCCACCGCCACCCACTCGGAACCGACGCGTGCGACGCGGTAGATCCAGTTCGTGGTGCCAGAGGTCTGCCGTGTCCAATTCTGCCCATCAGGACTGGTGTACAGCGCGCCCCTTGCCCCACTGGCCACCCACTGCCCGGCTGATGTCGCCACCGAGCTCAGGAATTCCTGACCGCTCGCGACCGTGGTAGTCCAGGCGTTCGGACTGGTTCCGGTCAGCAGCGTTCCGCCAGCACCCGACACCACGTACCGGTTTCCATCCCAGGCAATACCCTGCAACGTCTGGGTCGTCGGTCGGGGCTCGATCACTTCCCACACCAGCCCCATCAGACTCACCCGGTTCGTGGTCCAGACGACGTTGGTGATGGTCCCAACCACCACCTCATGGGCGACGACGATGTTGGTGAAGCCGCCCGAACACCGCAGCATCAGACCGCCCTCCCCCACCGCCAACGCAGTCTCCGGCGAACCGCCCACCCCATACAGAACCCGGCCTTCCGCGGCCTCCGGCACCGACTCCAGATCCCATTGGACGCCCGACAAGCTCGACAGAACCGTCGCCTGATCCCCCACCGCGAGGTACGCCCCACCAATACGCGTCACATCCCACAGCCAATTGCGCGGAGTCTCATCCTGGCGAAACCAAAAGGTCGCATCCTGAAAGGGTGGTGTGTTGGTCCGAAAACTCTCCACCAGCACGCCCGTCCTCCCACCCACCAGGTATCGTGTGCCATCCCACACCGAGGCGGCGTAGTCCCATTCCGGAGCCGGTGCAGGACTGGTGGCCGACAATTGGTCCTGCCAGACCGAGAGCGTCGTGCGCAACAGCAACGTCGTCTCGCCAGCCACCAATCGGTCGCCCGAACCCACCGCCGCTGTCGCCAATGAATTCGGACTGCCGGTACGTCCATCCTGGCTCCAGGTCGTCCCATTCAGGCTGGTCAACACCACACCGGCGTCGCCCACCACCAGAAAACGTCCCGCGCCGTACACCACCCGGGTCAGGTCCTCCGTCACTCCCGAAGTCCTCACCGTCCACGTCTCTCCGTCCGGACTGGACGCGATCAGGCCTCCCTCCCCCACCAGCACAAACAAGCCCTCCCCGTGCGCCACCCCGAAGAGCCACTGGGAGAACACCTCCGCCGCCACCCGGGCCCACGCCTTTCCATCCGTCGAACGGTAAATGGCTCCGTTGTCGCCCACCGCGACCGCCGTGGTGCTGCTTGCGGCCACGCCTTCCAGCCAGTCGGTGGTTTCCGGCGACACGGTGCCTGCTTCGAATCGCAACAGGTCGTCGCTCCAGACCACGGTGCCTTCCTCGCCGGTCGCGATGAACCGGGGTCCCAGAAACGCCGCCGCCCGCAGATCCCTGAGTGTCGGGGTGGAACCCCGGCTCCACACCAGCCGGTTCGTGCTGGTGTAAACCCCGCCATGATCCGTGACGTGCACATAAACGCCGTCGCGATACACTAGGTCCGACAGGTTATTCCCGTGCGGCTCCGGATGGGACCACCGCCAGTCGATCGCGGCCAAACCAGGCATCATCGCGATACCCGCGGCCAGCCAGGCCAGAACCGCGCCAAGCCAGCCGTGACTTCGGACCCAGACCCGCGCCGGAAGCGGCGCCGACTCATCCCATCTTGAATTGTTCCACGTCATGCACCCGGTCGACCCAGGACTTCCCGAGTGGCACCGGCGGCCGAATCTTGCCTGGAAACCGGATCCGCGCACGTCGGATTGTGGGGAAGCTCGACCCGGAACGTGGAACCATGCCGGTCCGTCTTGAGCAGACGGACATCACCGCCCAATGCCAAAGCCAGCTGTCGGGTGATCGCCAACCCCAAACCGCTGCCACCTTCCTTTGTGGACGGCTGAGGCTGGAAAAGTCGCCGCTGCGCCTCGGGCCCAATGCCAGAGCCTTCGTCCACCACTTCGCATACCGTGACACCGGCTTCATCGCACAGATGCAGCCTCACGCACCCGCCTTCCGGGGTCGCTTCAATGGCGTTCTCAACCAGGTTTCCCAACATCAGCGCCAGCAGGCCTGAGGTGCGGTTGTCGAGTTCACGATCCCCGCTGCCGTCCTGGGTCAGCCGAACACCGCGGCGTTCCGCGGAGGGCCGCGCCCGCATCACCACAGCCTCACCCACTTCGCGCAACGGCACTTCGTACGCCAGATCGGCGTCCTGCTCCCGGATCACACGAACCACGTCGTGGATCAGAGTCTGCATGCGCTGGGTGGCCGCCTGGGCCTCCCGCCACTCCTCCCCATTGGCGGCCCCGTCCGCGCTGCGCGAAGCCACAAATGTCTGCAAACCCGACACCGGATTCTTGAGGCCATGCACCAAATGCGCCGTCACCGCACCCAGGGCCGCAATTCGAGCCGACCGCGACAGGTCCCGGTTGGCGCGCAGCAAATCCTCCGTCCGACGCTCCAAAAGCCGATGGGCCCGGGCAAGTCGGCGGAACACCCAGCCCAGGGTCACGCCCGTGATCCCCATCGCCACACCCAAGGCGGCCAACGCCTGGCCGAGAAGTTGCCGGTCCAATTGGCGAAACTGATCGGACAGCGATTGCGCTTCGATCAGAAATCCCGCCACCCCGCCCGCAACACCCTGCGTTTCGCCTCGCAATGGAACGTAAACCTCCAATACCGGGATGGCAGTTGGCCCCGTCGCCGCCTCCAGCAGGTTGGTCGACAGAAACACATCGGACAGGCGCATCGACGGGATAAAGCGACTAAACGGCCGCCCTTCCCTCAGCAGGGCCTGGGCTTCTCGGGGCATGGGGGGCACCTCGACGGACAACGGCAGCACGGACGCCACCGTCCCTGAAGCGTCCAGCATCCACGCCGCCACCGTGCCTTCCCAGCCGGTGATCTTCATGAAAACCATCATCGGATCCTCGTCGAGATCCTCATCCCAGTCTTCCTTGGATCCCGCCTCGCCGCCCTGCATGCGCGCCATCTCCGAGAGAATCTGCCCGTCCCGACTCTCGATCTGGCGGCGGATTTGGGTGCGCAACTCAACTGCACCCAGGGAGACCAACAATCCCAGCACCAGCCAGGTGAGCCCGATGGCCAGCCAGGCCGCCCGCACGGTGCGGGTGCCGCGTCTCCCTTCCTCGCGAGTTCGGTTCACAATTCCCATTCCACCCCCCCACTCACCCCCATGGCTCGGTAGTCCGCCGCGACCGTGTTTTCGTTCGACATCTCGTCATCATATTGCACGAAGACCCGCCAATGCCGACTGACCTTATAGTCCCCGCGAAGCAGGAAGGTCAGGTCCGAGCGGCGACGCGCCGGGCCGTCAGGTTCGTATGCCCGCTGCGCCGCGTACATGTACCACCGCGCCTTCACCTCCGCACGGAATTCCCAGTGTTCGCTCGCGTAGCGAACTTGAGCCGCCAACTGCAACCGTTCGTAGTCGAAGTACCCGCCTTCGTTGTCGTCGCTCCAGAGATATCCCCAACGCACCTGGGGCCGCCATTGTCGCCGTTCTCCCCAAACGGCTTTCCAGGTCGACTCCACCTCGTGCTGCCGATAATGCAGCGCACCCGGCAGGACGTTGCCCGCATCGTCTCTCGGCGAACGCTCATCAAAGCCACGGTCCCGGAAACGGTAGGAAACACCCCACTCCGATCCCGGCCCCAGTTTGCGGATCGCCTGAAGCCTCGCCCCAGTGTCGAGGAAGCTGTCGAGAGGTTCAGCCAGCCATTGACGCGATAGTTCGGGCTCCACTTCCCAGCGCCAGAATTCCCCCATCTCCTTTCCGAACTGGGGACGGAGCCCCAGCGTGTGCCCCACTGTCGGAATGATCACCCGGACACCCACCAGTTCCGAGGCGTCGAAGACCTGCTTCAGGTAGAAATACTCCAGCCCTGCCCCCCAGCTCCATCCATCACCCCATTGACGCTTCACCCGGGCATCCACCACCCCAGTCGTCTCAGGCGAAAGACCTGACTCCCAATAGCTTAGGTGCTCCAAAAGCCCAAAAAAAGTCACTTCCCAACCGTCCAGCGGCAACCGAAACGCCATGAATTCCCCGCCCCCAGCCAAAAACCCGGACCCCACCGGGTTCACGGAGCTCAGTTGGGGATTGTCCCGAAACCCCGACCAGGTCCGCAGCGAAACACTGGCATCCCAAAGACTGGGTTGAGCGTCCTCACCCTGGCCTGACGCGGGATCCACCCCCGAACTCGCCTGAGGGTTCACAGCCGTGGTCGGCAAAACCGCGGTCGGTGTCGCCGCCTGAGCAACCTCGAAGCCGGTCCAACACCCTGGCCCGCCCGCGGCTGAAAGCCCGATCCAGGCCCAGATCAATCCTCGGCGCGACCCCGCCGGACGGAGTCCATGACCACTACTTCGGATCCACGCGATCAACCCTCGCACCATGCGGCGCCTTGTGCGTGGCGAGGATGATCCGAAGTCACATCCACGACAATGCAGCTCATCCGGATCCCTAAAAAGGAGCCAGGCGACCCTCGCAGGCCGCCTGGCATAGTTACCCCGAACACCCACCCAGTCTCCGGGGCAAATCGGGACGGGATTTACTCTCCGCCGTGTCCCCTGCGCTCGCGAACAGCCTCCTTGGCTCGTTCCTTCGCGGCGTCTATTAGTTCCATGTGCTCCGGGTGTTCCGCCCGGAACTCTTGGAATCGGCGCTTGAGTTCTTCCCGCAGTTCTTTCTGACGCGTGATCATTTCATCGCGCTGAACCTTGAACTGCTCTTTGACTTTGTCCCGCTCTTCTTTCCCCACTTCCTTGGCTTGCCGATGCATCTCTTTGTATGCCTTCAGCAAATCTTGATGCTCTTTCTTGAACTGTTCCCGCAACGCCTGGACTTGGCTCGCCAACGAACCACCCCAGTCCGGCTTGGTCGGCTGGATGAGAGGCTTTTCCGCCCCGGTGGGGAGCGAGCCGTTCTCAGGCAAATTCGCACCCACCGACTCCGCACCCGTGCCAACCGTCTCGCCGGGAAGCACCTCCGCTCCCCCGCCAGGAACCGTCCGACCTTTCAAAAAATCATCCACCGACTGGCCAGGCGCCATCTTGGGCGCCCCTACGGCTGCCTTTTCCGTCGCCTTGCTCGACCCTACCCCTCCAACCACCGCATCGGCTCCCAGCACCGGAACGGAGAAGCATGTGAACGAAAATGCTACCGTGACCGCGATTCTCTGGAAGCTTTGCATACGCACTTCCTCCACCGTCTTTTCTTCCCTTGGCATACACCAGCCAATCTTCAACACCTACCTTATAGCAGTAGCCATGCCACGGCTGACTCACTCAGAAACCCGTTGTCAAATCGACACTTACAGAAGACCGCCATTCAGACCAACCCCCCATTGGGTCCCTACCCCCAGGTCCCACGTGCCATTCCCCAGCGAAGCTGGGGACTAATCCCCAATCTTCCCCGATCGCCCTTCCAACCGGTACCGCACCACATCCCGCGACACCCCCAGCAACCGAGCCGCCGCCGACACATTCCCACCCGCCTGCTTCACCGCATGGCTCACCAACCGCAGAATCGCCGCATCCAATGAAAAGCCCTCCTCGGGAAATCGATACCCCTGATTGAGCCAGTCCTCGCCGATCCCCGCCCCATCCCCTCGCGCTGACCCATCCGCTCCGCCACCCACCAGCCTCGGCGATGCCGACTCCGCCGTCCACGGTCGGCTCGGCGCGGTCATGGGCGCCAAATGCCCGAAAGTCAGAGGCCCGTCTTCAAAAACAAGCGCCCGTTCCAGTTCATGGGCCAATTCCCGCACGTTCCCCGGCCACGCATACGCTTCCAACCGCTGCCGCCCTTCCCCAGTGATTTCACGCGGCTGCAAGCGGTGTCGACGCGACGCCCGTCGCATCAAAGCCTGCGCCAAGGGCACAATGTCCGCCCGACGCTCCCTCAGGCTGGGAATCGCCAGCCGAAACAGGTCCAAACGGTGATACAGGTCCTCCCGGAAACGCCCTTCGGCCGCCAACTCCTTCAGGTCCCGGTTCGCCGCCGCCACCACCCGGACATCCACCGGAATGGCCTTGTTCCCACCCACCCGCCGAATGCGTCGATCCTCGATCGCCGTCAGCACTTTCGCCTGCAACGGCAGCGACAGACTCGCCATCTCGTCCAGAAAGAGGGTTCCGCCGTCCGCGGCCTCAAAGAGGCCCAGTCGTGCCGCCCGCGCATCCGTGAACGCCCCGCGCTCATGGCCGAACAGCTCGGATTCAGCAAGCGACTCGGGCAGAGCCGAGCAGTTCACCTCCACCAGCGGCCGCGCCGACCGCGGCCCACGCGCATGGAGCCAGCGGGCCACGCTGGTCTTGCCCGTGCCCGTCTCGCCAAGAATCAGCACCGGCGCCAGGGCGGTCTGCATCCGCACGTCCGCCGCCAGAATGCGATCCAGTTGCGCCCTCAGTCCGGCCAAGGCCGATCCAAACACGAACTCGTCGTCACGCGGGGTCTCGTCATCACGCCGGAATTCCTCCAACCGCTCGGTCTGGCGTCTTCGACGAACCCGTTGAAACACTAGCGGCAGTTCCCCGGGCTCAAAGGGTTTGGTCAGGTAGTCGAGCGCCCCCAATCGCATGGCATCCACCGCTCCCGCCACCCCGCCCTCCGCCGTCATCACCACCACCGAGGTGTTCGCCCCGAACCGGTCCTCCTTCAGCAAGTCCGTCCCCAAACCGTCCGGAAGATGCACATCGAGCAGCGCGAAATCGAAGGCCAGACTCTCCAAAGCCGCCCTGGCTCCCGACACGTTCGCCACCCCGGTCACGTCGGCACCGGCCCGCTCCAGGTAAGCCACCAACTGCCTCCGGAGCAGTCCGTCGTCTTCCAGAACCAGCACGCTCGCTCCTTGAATTCCCGTCTCGGCCATCCCCCCGGTTGTCCCAGATCCATCCCACAGAGCGAAGCCGGAACTTGGCTCCCCGGATCCCCTGACTCGACGAATCCCTCGAAAAGCGTCAGAGATCTGCCCCAGCACGCATGAGCAAAAAGATCGGCATCGTCACCGGTGGCGGAGATTGCCCCGGCCTCAACACCGTCATTCGAGCGGTCGCCAAATCCGCCGCCAAACGCGGCTGGGAAGCCATCGGCATTTACGGCGGGTACGAAGGGCTCCTCGAACCCCACCGGATCAAGACGCTTCATTACAAGGAACTCGACGGTCTCCTCTTCCGCGGCGGCACCATCCTCGGCACCGCCAACCGCGGCCGCTTTTCCGCCAAAACCGGGCACGGCGAAGGCCGCCGTCTGCCCAAGGACCTGCTCGCCGACACCCAGCACGGCATGGAAGCCCTCGGCCTGCACGCGCTCGTCTCCATCGGTGGCGACGGCTCCCTCAGCATCGCCCAGCAGATGCATGAGTTCGGCATCCCCGTCATCGGCGTGCCCAAGACCATCGACAACGACCTCGAAGGCACCCTCTTCACTTTCGGCTTCGATTCCGCAGTCGCCTGCGCCACCGACGCCCTCGACCGCCTACGAACCACCGCCGAAAGTCACAACCGCGTGCTCGTGCTCGAGGTGATGGGCCGTTATGCCGGCTGGATCGCCCTCTACGCCGGCGTCGCCGGTGGTGCCGACGTCATTCTCCTCCCCGAGGTCCCGTTTCAATACGACAGCATCTGCAAGAAGATCCGCGAACGCGAAGATCAGGGAAAACACTTCACCCTGGTCATCGTCGCCGAAGGCGCCCGCGAAAAAGACACCGAATTCGTCACCTCCGCCGGCCAGGAAAAGAACCGCGAGGCACGGCTCGGCGGCATCGGCGCCGTGGTTACCGCAGAAATCGAGAAACGCACCGGGAAAGAGGTGCGCAATTGCGTGCTGGGACACCTGCAACGCGGCGGCAGCCCGACCACCTTCGACCGGGTCCTGTGCTCCATGTTCGGCGCCCACGCCGTCGAACTCATCGCCTCCGGCGAGTTCGGCCGCATGGTCGCCTTCCAGGGTGCCTCCATCGGCTCGGTCCCCATCTCGGAAGCCGTCGGCCGACTCAAAACCGTGCTTCCCGACGGCAATCTGATCCGGACCGCCCGCGCCCTGGGCGCTTCGCTGGGAGACTGATCGCGGGTTTTCCGTGGTTGGCAACGCCCCATCCAGGCCCAGTATCGCCCCGACGTGCCGGACATCCTCCTCAGCACCCTCAACGCCAAGTTCATCCATGCGTCGTTCGGGCTCCGCTACCTGATGGCGAACCTGGGCGATCTCCAGTCCCGTGCCGAGATCGCCGAGTTCGAAATCAAGCAGACCCCACTCGAAATCGTCGAAGCCCTGCTCGCCCGCCAGCCCAGCATCATCGGCCTCGGCGTCTACATCTGGAACGCGCGCCCCACACTGGAAGTCGTCGTCCTCCTGAAACGGCTCCGACCCGGGATCCGGATCGTTCTCGGCGGTCCCGAGGTCAGCTACGAGACCGAGAGCCAGGAGATCGTGGCGCTCGCCGATCACACCATCACCGGCGAAGCCGACCTCGCCTTCGCCGACCTCTGCCGGACGTTGCTTCAGTCACCGGCTCCTCCCACGCCTCCCCCGCGCATCCTCCATGCCCCTCTCCCCGATCTTGCCCGACTGCAACTTCCCTACGCGCACTACACCGCCCAGGACATCGCCCATCGTGTGATCTACATCGAGGCCTCGCGCGGTTGCCCGTTCACCTGCGAGTTCTGCCTCTCGTCCCTCGATATCCCGGTCAGGCAGTTTCCCCTGGAACGATTCCTCGCCAGCCTGGAGGACCTTCTCCAGCGCGGGGCACGGCAGTTCAAGTTCGTCGACCGCACCTTCAACCTGAACCTCACCGTCAGCCGGGCCATCCTCCGCTTTTTCCGGGACCGCTGGCGTGAAGGTTTGTTCCTTCATTTCGAGATGATCCCCGACCGGCTCCCCGAAGCCCTGCGCGAGGAGATCGCCTGGTTTCCCGCCGGCTCAGTTCAGCTCGAAATCGGCATCCAATCGTTCAATCCCGAGGTCTGCGCGTTGATCAGCCGACGTCAGGATCTCGACCGGACCGCGGAAAACTTTCACTACTTGCGGGAATCCACCGGGGTCCACATCCACGCGGATCTCATCGTTGGCCTGCCCGGGGAAACGGTCGACAGTTTCGGAGCCGGGTTTGATCGGCTGATCGCCCTGGGGCCCCAGGAGATCCAGGTCGGCATTCTCAAGCGGCTGCGAGGAACCCCCATCATCCGGCACGACGACGCCTGGGCCATGCGTTACAGCCCGATGCCGCCGTACGAAATTCTGGAAAACCGACTTCTGGATTTTCCGACGCTGCAACGACTCCGGCGTTTCGCACGGTATTGGGACATGGTCGCCAACAGCGGCCGGTTCACGCTGTCCCTGCCGTTGATCTGGGCCGGAGCGTCCTCACCGTTCCACCGCTTCCTGGCCTTCTCCGACTGGCTCCACGCCCAACTGCGCCAGACCCACGCCATCGCGCATGATCGCCTCGCCCAGGCCCTCCTGCGCTGGTTGACCGAAGAAAACGGAGTGCCTCAAGCCACCGCCAACCAGGCCATGGCCGAAGACTGGCGCCGACTCGGCCGTCGGGACCTGCCCGAAAGGCTGAACGGAATGGTTCCCGAAAGAATGAAGGAAGCGCGAACGCCGGCGGGTTCCATCCCAACCCGCCAGTCCCGACATCTCCGGCCCGAACCCGCCCCGCGGCCCAACGGACCTTAAAGAAAGGCGGACCTCTTCCCGCCGTCCCGTTCCCTCAAGCCTTTGACTCGGCGACCGGGGCAACCTTGGCCTTCTTCGGAGAGATTAGGATGTACACCACCGGGACGATGAAGAGCGTCAGGAACGTCGACGTCATCATCCCACCCACCACGGCCACACCCAGCGGCCGACGCCCGCCCGCGGCTTCCCCCAATCCCAGCGCCACCGGCAGAATCCCGATGATCGTCGAGAACGCCGTCATCAGGATCGGACGCAGTCGGACCCTGCCCGCATCCAGCATGGCGGTGGTGGAGTCCACCCCCTCCGCCATCCGCTGATTGGCAAACTCGACCAGCAGAATGGAGTTCTTGGTCACCAAACCGAGCAGGAGCACGATCCCGATCAGCGAGTAAACGTTCAGGGTCATCGCCGGCACTTCCGGCAGCGACATCGTCAGCCAGGCCAGGAATTTGGGTAATTGATCGAGGGGCGCGTAGGCCTTGATCACCGCAATACCGTTCACGACACCGAGGAACCAGAGGCTGCCAAACGCGCCGAACAACGCCAGCGGCAGCGACAACATGATCACGAAGGGATGGCGCAGGCTCTCGAACTGGGCGGCGAGAATGATGTACACCACCAGAATCGCCAGAATGACCACCTGCACCGATTCCTTCGAACCCTGCTGGATCTCATCGGCGTCGCCGGTCCAGCGGTGCGTGATCCCGGCGGGGAGCACCGACGGCAGCAGCGCCTCGGCCGCTTCCACCGCCTTGCCCAGCGACATGCCCTGCGGTTGCCCACTGATGGTCACCGCCCGCTGGCGGCCGAACCGGTTGATCGCGTTCGGCGACCCCTGCTCCGTCGGCACGAGCACGCTCGACGCCGACACCAATTCACCCTTCTCCCCGCGAAGGTAGATGTCTTCCAGACTCAGCGGCACGAGTCGTGACTCACGCTCCAGCTGGGCGATCACCTTGTATTCCTTGCCTCGGACGTTGTAGCGCGACACATCCAGACCACCCCACATCAGCTGCAACGCCTCCGACGCACCCCGCACGTCCACCCCCAGACCGGCCGCGAGATCGCGGTCCAGCCGGAACGCCAGCTGCGGCTGTTCGAAGTTCAGGTTCACCCGCGCCTGCGGAAGAATTCCCGCCTTCGCCAGCGCCTGCGAAACCTCCCGGCCCGTCGCCTCCAACCGACGCAGGTCAGGCCCCTGAAGCACCAGTTGGAAAGCCTCCGAGAAGTCCGTCGCCTTCGGCAGGATCGCGATGGCCTGGGCGCCTTTCACCTCGTTGATCAACCGCATGAACATCGATTCGCGTCCACCCGGCCGCGCCAGATCCAGCGCGGAGCGGCGTTCGCCCTCCTTCAATTGGACGAACATGATGCCGAAATCCGACTCACCCGGGGCTCCACGCGCCAACGCCACCGCCGAGAACATGCCCGCCACATCCGGGTAATCCTTGGCGATCTGCTCCGCCTGCCGCACGTAGCGGTCGGTGTACTCGCTCGTCGCACCTTCCGGCGCAAACAGCAGCATCAGGATGTAGCCCTTGTCCTCGTCCGGCAGAAACTCGCGGGGCAGTTTCTGGAACAGTCCGTAGGTCGCCGCCAGGGAGAGCATGCCCACCGCCACCACCGTGCCTTTCCGCCGCACCGCCTTGGCCAGCCAGCGCGAATACCGCTGCTCCAGCCCCAGGAAGAGTCGTTCCAGCCACTGGTACACGCGACCATGCTTCTCCGGAGAGTGCTTCAACAGCCGCGCGCACAGCGTCGGAGTCAGGGTCAGTGCCACAAACGCCGAGATGACCACCGAGCCCGCGGTCGCCACCGCGAATTCCCGGAAGAGCACGCCGGTCGTGCCCGACTGAAAGGCGATGGGCAAAAACACCGCCACCAGCGCGATGGTGATCGCCACCACCGCCGTGGTGATCTCCTTGACCCCGCGCAGCGCGGCCGCCATCGGCTCCATACCGTCCTCGATGTGCCGGAAAATGTTCTCCAACACCACAATGGCGTCATCCACCACCACACCCACCGCCAGAACCATCGCCAACAGGGTCAGAATGTTGATGCTGTAACCGAACACTTTCAGGACCAGAAACGTCCCCACCAGCGACACCGGCACCGCGATCATCGGAATCAGGGTCGAACGCAGGTTGCGCAGAAACGCCAGCATGATCAGCAACACCAGCACGAACGCGATCACGATGGTCTCCTGCACTTCCGTGATGGCGCGCCGGACGAAAACCGACGAATCGTACGCCGTCTCCACCTGAATGTCCTTGGGAAGTGTCGGCACGATCTTGGCCACCTCCGCCTTCACTTGCTCCGCCACATCCAGGGCGTTGGCCTCCGATTGCTTCACGATGCCCAGCCCCACGGCCGGACGCTGGTTGTACCGCGCCACTGTCCGCTCGTCTTCCACCCCCAGTTCCACCCGCGCAATCTCGCGCAACCGAACCAGCCCACCGTTCCGGTAAGCAATCACCAGATCTTCAAACTGCTCGGGTCGGTCCAACTTGCCCAAGGTGCGCACGCTGATCTCCCGCTGGAGGTTCTCCAGACGTCCCGACGGCAGTTCGATGCTGTTGTCCCGAAAAACCCGGACAAGATCCCCCGCGGTGATCTCATGCGCCGCCATCTGCGCCGCATCAAGTCGCACCCGGATCGCCTGCCGCTTCTCACCCCCAAGGTTCACCCCACCCACGCCCGGCAGGGTTTGAAGCCGATCCTTGAACTGCCGTTCCGCCACCTCGGTCAGTTCCAGCGTCGAACGGCGGTCGCTGAACAGCGCGATCCACATCACTTCCTGCGCGTTTGCGTCCTGCTTCGCCACCACGGGCTCCTCAATGTCCTCCGGCATCAGGCTCCGCGCCCGGGCGATCCGATCCCGCACATCCTGCGCCGCCACATCCGCGTCGCGATCCAGTTGAAACCGCACCGTGATCAGGCTCACTTCCTCACGCGACTGCGACACCAGCGTGCGAATGCCCGGAATGGTGTTGATCTCCTGCTCCAACCGTTCCGTGACTTCCGCCTCCATCACCTCCGCGCTCGCCCCACGGTACAGCGTCGTCACCGTCACGATCGGCGGATCGACGTCCGGCAGTTCCCGCACCGGAAGTTGCAGGTACCCGACCACGCCAAACAGCACGATCAGCACATTCAGCATGATCGCGAAGATCGGCCTCCGAATACAAAGTTCAGGCAATGACATGGCTGTGGTTTCCTTCGAGCCTCAACGCATCGACGTGCCCGCTGAAACCGGCGCCGAAGCCGCATCCGCCGCATCGGGCCCGGCTTTGACACGGGTTCCATCCCCCACCTTCTGGGTGCCGGCCACGATCACCAAATCCTCCGCCTTCACCCCGGACTCCAATTCCACCTTGCCAGGCAGTCGCACCCCGATCTTCACCGGAACCAGCTTCGCCCGGTCCTCGACCACGAGGTACACCCCGAAATCATCCAGTGCCGGAATCAGCGCGCTCTCGGGCACCACCAGCGCGTCCGGTTTCGTGCCCAGCACCAGTTCCACCCGCCCAAACATGCCCGGCCGCAGCAACCCCTCCTCATTGGCCACAATCAGCCGTACCTCCACCGTACGCGTCGAGACATCCACCTCGGGGTTCACCAGCTCCACCTTCCCCTCAAACCGCCGATCCCGATACGCATTCACCTGCACCCGGGCGGTCTGACCCACCCGCACCACCGACAACTGGCGTTCCGGCAGTCGGAATCGCACCTTCACCCGGGCATCCTCCACCAACGTCACCAAGGGCACTCCCGCGTTGACGTATTGTCCCACGCTCACTTCGCGGGGACCCACCACACCGTCAAACGGCGCCACAATCATGCGTTCCTCCAGCCGTCGGTTCTCCAGTTCGTAGGTCGCCGCCCGTGCCGCCAGCGTGCTCTCCATCAAGTCCAGTTCCTGCTGCGAGATCGCCTTCGTCCCCGCCAGCGTCCGCGCCCGCTCCAGATTGGAACGCGCCAGGTCCCGATCCGCCCGGGCTTGCGCCACCTGGGCTTCTTCCTTCTGGGATCGCATCCGGAACAACACGTCCCCCTTTTTGACCCGCTGACCTTCCACAAAGTGAAGCGATTGAATCAGCCCGGCGACCTCGGGTTGCAGCACCACCCGTTCGTCTGCTTCGATGGTTCCCACCGCCGGCACCGTGACCTCCACCACCGTCCGTTCCGGATGGGCGGTGGCGACATCCACCACCGGCTCCGGCGGACCCGCAGCTTCCTTCCCACAGCCGCTCGCCAACGCCAGAACCGCCGCAAACGCCGTTCCCTGGACGAGTTTCTGCCACCACGAACTTCCCATGAACCGGTCGTGCGTAGCGGCGGGCGTCTCGCCTGCCGTAGAGGGGGGCGTCTCACCCCCCGGATTCCCCGGTTCATGGCCCGTGAGCAGGTCGATTTCGAACAGGGCACTCTCCATGAACCTGCTTTCCGTAGCGGCGGGCGTCCCGCCTGCCGTAGAGGGGGGCGTCCCGCCCCCCGGAGTCCATCCTGGTTCATGGTCTGTGAGCATGGCGCCTGCGCCAACGCCGCTCTCCATGAACCATTCCTTCACTCGCTTGAATCTCATAGTCGGCTCCAATGCTTCATCCGCCGTCGTTCGCATGCCTCCGCCCTACTCCGTCCACCCACCCCCCAGCGCCTTCAGAAGACGCACGGTGGCCAGTTGCTGCTCCCGCATGACCCGTTCCTGGGCCAGCAAGCTGCCCAAACGGGCCTGCTCCGAATCCACCACCTCCAGAAAACTCACCGCACCCGCCTGGTAACGGCTGAACGATTGCCTCGCCGCCACCGTGGCCGCCACCGCCGCCTCGCGCCGTGCCTCCGTTTCCCGACCCAGGAACTGAAGGGCGGCCAGGGCGTTCTCCACCTCCCCGAACGCCACCAAAATGCTTTGTCGATAGTCCGCCACCGCCTCCTCATACCCCGCCTTCGCCCGCTCCAGGTCCGCACGGTTCCGTCCCCCCGCAAAAATCGGCAACGAAAGGCTCGGACCAAACGACCAAGTGCGGCTTTCCCATAGGAACAAATCGGAAAGTTCCCCGCTCAACAAACCACCACTCGCCGTCAGACGGAGCGCCGGAAAAAAGGCCGCACGCGCCACCCCGATCTGGGACATCTTCGCCGCCAGCGTTCGCTCCGCTTCCGCCACATCCGGACGTCGCTCGAGCAGGCGGGACGGAACATCCGCCGCCACCTGCGGCAGGGTCGGAGCATTGGTCGTGATGGTGGCCTCGAACGCCGAGGGCGGACGACCGCAGAGGATGGCCAACCGGTTGAAGGATTGGGCTCGAACACGTTTCAACGCCTCCAGGTCGGCTTCCGCGGAGGACACCTCCACCTGGCCTCGCTGCACTTCGAAGTCGGTCAGCATCCCCGCCTGCAAGCGCTGCCGAAAAATGTCCAACGCCTCGCGCCGAATGCTCACCGTACGCTCCAAAAGAACAATTTCCCGGTCCAGGCTCTGGACCGTGAAGTATTCCAGGGCCACATCGGACTGCAGGGCGAGCAGCACGGATTGGCGGGCCGCCTCGGCGCCGATCGCCAGATTCCGCGCGCCTTCGAACGAGCGGCTCACCCGGCCCCACAGGTCCACCTCGTAACTCAGATCCAGCGGAGTCTGGAACTGACCCAGGGTGAAACTCGGGAGCGGAAATCCCACCGGACTCGGTGCGTTGCCCGAGGTGCGGAACCGCGTCCAGGCCGCGGAACCGTTGAGCGTCGGAAACCAATCCGCCTTGCTGATGCGCGCCGTCGCTCGCGCCTGATCCACCCGCGCCCAAGCCGCCTTCAGTTCCAAATTGCCCGTCTCCGCCTTCACCTGAAGCTCGTCCAGCTGCGGATCGCCAAACACCCGCCACCAACCTTCCCGCGGCACATCATCGCGCGGTTCGGCGGTCTTCCACCGCCAAGCCTCGGGTACCTCCACCTCAGGCCGCTGATAGTCCGGTCCCAGCTTGCACCCAAATCCCAGCAGCACCGCCAAAACCAGAATCCCCGGCGTCCGATGCATGCATGTCTTCCGACCTGATCGCTTCGTTGCACTCATACAGCCGTCTCCGCAAAACGGAGCATCTCCTCCATCAAGGCCTGCTTCATGTCCGGTCCAAAGGCCGACGTCCGAAGCAGTTCGTTGAACCACAACCCGTCCACCGCCAGCATCAACAGCAGCACCCGGGCCGGATGCCGCTTCCCCGTAGCGAATTCCCGAAAATGGGAGGCGTGCCATTCCCGCACCGGCGCCAGTAAAGCCGGATCATTGGCCCCGGCCGCCAACAGCGCCGCACTCACTTGTTCGCGGTCCGTCGCTTCCTGAAATCCAGCCTTCACGAACGATTTCAGGTCGGAGGCTGCCTCCCCCGCCATGTCAGGACGCGCCCGAACCTGGGCCCGGTCGGCATCAAAACGTTCCAACAGGTTGGACAGCATCGCCTTCAACAGCGCTTCCTTCGATGGGAAGTTGTAGAGCAACCCGCCTTTGCTGATCCCGGCCCGTTCCGCCACGGCATCCAGCGTGAGATGCCCCGCCCCGTACTTGCACACCACCCACTCGGCAGCCTGCAGAATTTCGTCACGGGAATTGCTGCGGCGAGGACTCGTCATGGGTGCGTTCGGACAAAAACCGTCCGGACGGTACAGTAACCGTCCAGTCGGTCAAGGTTTGGAAGCTTGTGCCGGTGGAGTGGTTATGAGGCGCCTCCCGTGACCTCCCCACCCAAGGGCCTGTGGATAACTCGGTGAACATTCCTCTCAACTCCAGCGTTGGATTCTCCGCCCATCGGCGTATAGATCTGGAGTCGAGCTAAGAGGCGACACCCGTTCCGCCCGGACCGCAGTCCCCCATGGGGTGGGACCCATCCCGGTGGCTCGGACGCAGGCCCAAACCTTCACCGGTACGCCTGCGTCCCGTCCGTAGCCCGCGTCCAGACGCCGGGGCCCACGGGCCAAGAAGCCTCACTCGAATTCCGGTGCCCACAGGGCGCCGGACGGCCCCGCTGCCAGGCCGAAACTCCACCTGCCGGGAGAGACAGCTTCGGGGAGCCGGCGGCCGAGCGTGGCGCCAAACGCCGGCGACAGGGACCGAGAGCGTGGCGAACTCCGACTCCAAAAACGGCCCCCGCCGGATCGAAAGACCCGGCGGGGGTCCTCACGTCCCCACCCAATCATCCCGCCACTCGCACGCCGCACGCTCTCCCGTTATCCTCCACGGCATGACGCGAAGTGTTTTGCGGTTTCCCTGGACCGCCGGGCCCCTTTTCCTTGTTGCCCTGCTTGGTGTCCGAGCCCCCTACGCCGCCGACCTGCAACCCGCGCTGTCCTCGATCTCCACCAACGACCTCTTCCGCCATACCCGCGTGCTGGCCTCCGACGAATTCGAAGGACGCGCACCCGGAAGCATCGGCGAGGAACGGACGGTCCGCTACATCGCCGAACAGTTTCAAAAACTCGGTTTGGAACCAGGTGCCGCCGACGGTTCCTGGTTCCAGGCCGTGCCGCTCCGCGGCATTCAATCGACCGTTCAGACCCTGGTGACCCAGGGCTCAACCACCGAGACCTGGCAGTTCCCCCAGGACATCGTCTCTTGGTCGCCTCGCATGCAGCCCCGTGTTTCCGTGCCCGCCAGCGAACTGGTGTTCGTCGGGTACGGCGTCGTGGCCCCGGAATACGACTGGGACGACTACAAAGGGGTCGATGTCCGGGGCAAAACCCTGGTGATGCTCGTCAATGATCCGCCCCTGCCGGATCCCACCGACCGCACACGTCTCGATCCGACCCAGTTCCGGGGCAAGGCGATGACCTATTACGGGCGCTGGACCTACAAATACGAAATTGCCGCAGCCAAGGGCGCCGCAGCGGCCTGGATTATCCACGAAACCGGACCTGCCGGTTACCCTTGGTTCGTGGTGGTCAATTCATGGGGCCGCGAAAACTTCGCTCTCGAGAACCCGAATGGAAATCGTGACGAAATCGCGGTGGCCGCCTGGATCAGCCTTGACCGGGCTCGCCAACTGGCGGCAGCGGCCGGGCAGGATCTGGAGGCCTTGAAAAAGGCGGCGCTTCGGCGCGATTTCCGGCCGATCCCTCTGGGCGCCTCGGTCAACCTGGAGGTCACCAACACGCTCCGAGCCGTCGCCTCCAGAAACGTCATCGCGCGGCTGCCCGGTTCCCATCCGCAACGTCGTGACGAATGCGTGGTGTTCACCTCCCACTGGGACCATCTCGGACGCGACGATCGCAAAACCGGCGACACCATCTTCAATGGCGCCCTCGACAACGCCTCAGGAACCGCTGCCCTGCTCGAGTTGGCCGAGGCCTTCACCCGACTCCCCCAACGCCCCGACCGCACGCTCCTCTTCCTGTCGGTAACCGCGGAAGAACAAGGGCTGCTCGGCGCGCGCTATTACGCCGAACACCCGGTCATCCCGCTGGCCAAGACCCTCGCGAACCTCAACATCGACGGCGTCAATGTCGTCGGGCGCCAAAAGGAAATCGGAGTGGTCGGCCAAGGACTCAACACACTGGAGGACCTGCTCACGGAGGCCGCCCGGACCCAGGGCCGGACCGTCTTGCCGGAGTCGGAATCCGAGAAGGGTTACTATTATCGCTCCGACCACTTCGAGTTCGCCAAACTGGGGGTCCCAGCGCTTTACCTCGACAAAGCCAGCGACGACATCCTCGGGCAACCACCTGGCTACGGGAAACAACGGCGCGAGGAATTCCGGGAAAACGACTATCACAAGGTCAGCGACGAAGTGAAACCCTGGTGGGACCTCGCCGGAGCAGTGGAGGACACCCAACTCGTCTTCCGTGTCGCCTACGCGATCACCCAGACGGACCGCTGGCCGGAATGGAAAGCCGGCGCCGAGTTCAAGGCCCGACGCGAAGCCCAGCTGGCTCCCAAACCCTGAAGAGCCGAAACCCAACTTCGCCGCCAAGCCGCCGGGGTCTCACCGCGGCCGAACATCAATGCCGGTCGCGTCGGCGTCTTCCCAACCGCGCCGGCTATGATACCGCCACCAATCGATCTCGCGCGGGTGCCGGCGTTCCCAGGCGGCATGGGTGTCGGCGAAGATCAGGTTGAGACCGCCTTTGTGCGGTGAGGTGGACGGTGTCCAATAGGGCATTTCCCAGAGCAACACCGCCGTTGAAGGACTGGCCACATCGCTGGTGCGACGACCGCTGACCGGCCGGGCGGTCTCATAGGTGGCGTTGTCCTTCTTCAGGTAGATGTGATTCCAGACGTAGGTGATGTAGTCGTTGTCCAACAACATCGTCTTGAGTCCCGGAACCGCGGGATCGCTGCCCCGAATTCCAATCGGGCAGACATACATTCCTGCCGCAGGAGGCCTCCTCTGGCTGCGCGGAATCACCACATTGCCGGGAAGATTGGTGCCAGTGTTCTTACCAATATAGGGCTCCAACAGCTCATACAGATACTTGTCACTCAGCCGGTTGTCGTCACCCCATGCCTTTCCCCAGGTACGGGCCAGTGGGAATTTCTCCTCCGCGTCGCCGGCGTACATCGTCACCGCCAGCCCGATCTGGCGTTGGTTGTTCAGACAATACGTCTGGCTGGCCTTGGCCTTGGCCTTGGCCAAAGCCGGCAACAGCATGCTGGCCAAAATCGCAATGATCGCGATCACCACCAGCAACTCAATCAGCGTGAACCCTCCACGCCGGACCCTGCCTCGCCGACAACTCCCCGTAGGGCTCGCTTTCATGGTCGGAATGTTCTCCTGGCTATTGTTGGACCCGATAAAACGCCGCCGCACCACTCGTCGGCACCTGCACCCCAGACACCGCCCCAGCAACCGCCGTCCAAGGACCCGATACTGCGGGGGATGATTGCAGCACGCCTCCGCCGGTCCACTGGATCACCACCTGCGATCCGGAACGGACAATGCCCACTCTGGGTGCTTCCGCCGCCGGCTCAAAATAGAAAGTTCCAGCCGCGTAACGATTCGCAGGCCCCGCATCCACGGTCCCGGGATAAGCCGCTGGATCCACGGCGTAAGCACTCAACCCGACGAATTCCAACGAGCCGCCAGCTGAAAACAGGCTTCGGCCGTCCACGCCATTCCCATTGCGCTCATCACCGCCGTATCCCGACGCCGCCATGGTTCCCTGGAAGCCACTCGCCAGAACAATCGGCTGCGCCAAATTCTTGAAGCGGCTCCCTCCGATCAATTCCCCGCTGTCCTCCGCGGTGAAGATCAGTTCCGCCAGAACCGACCGTGTGCTCCGGTCGTACAATCGCGCGGTGATCGGCAGAAAGATGCCGTCCGAACTGTCGTCAAACACACCCAAGCGAGTGACCCGAACCGAGCGAAGCACGTTGAAATCCATGCCCAATCCCCCACCAAAGGACTGATTGCCCAACGTCCCGGCTTCCACCATATACGCGATCCCTGCTTCCCTCGCTTCCGCCGCCAGACATGCCTCCAGCGAAGGGGCACTGGATTGTCCCGCCGCCGTCACCGCCGCCACCGTGTAGCAATACAACGTGCCCTTGGTCAGACCGGTATCGGTATAGGTCAGGTCCGCCACTTCAGCCACCTGCGAAGCCACGCCTTCTCCAACGCGCCGAGAAATCCGGTACTTCACCGCCGCAGCGGGTTCGTTCACCGCCGGCCAAGCCAGTGCAACCGCAAGGTCCCCACGCGACGCAGAGACCCGCGGGACACCAGGATACACCAAAGCAGTCGTCTGGAACTGAAAGCTCCCCGCACCATACCGATCCGGAGCGCCGCCGTCGGGCGTGGCCGGAAATTCCCCGGGATTGACCGAGTATCGGCCCGTCCCCACGAATCGAACCGAACCGGCGCCGGAATCGATCGCCCACGGCCGGACCACGGTCAGACTGCCACCCGGATTCACCAGGCGCTCCTCCGCTCCATAGTTCTCCCCGGAAATCGTGCCCTTGAAACCAACCTCCAACCGCACGGGACTGGGCAATGCCTTGAACCGTGACCCGCGAATCAGCACACCAGGGTCCTCGGTCGTGAATTCCAGGCTGGCCACTTCGGTGGGCGCATCGGGGTTGCTGCGATCCCAGAGCCGCGCCGTGATCGGCCTCGCCATCCCGTCACTGCCATCATCGAAAACCCCCAAATGGGTCACGAGAATCGGGTTCTCGATCTCGAAGTCCATGCCCAGCGTTCCCCCAAACGCCTGGGTGCCTGCGATCGCCGCGTCCACCAGGTAGGCCACCAACTGGCCGCTCGGAAGCACATACGGCGACGCACAAAAACGCGCCGTCTCCACTCCCTCCTGTCCCGCAGCACCCATGCCGCGGATCTTGTAGCAATAGAGCGCGCCGTTCGTAACCGCGGTGTCGGCGTACTCGGGTGTCACAGTTTCCCCTGCCTTGGTGAAGTCCGCCGTGGGAGAGGTCGCCCGCCAGATCTCATACTTCGCCGCCGGAAGCGGTGTCGTGACTGCAGACCAAGTCAGGCTCACCCGCCCGTCGCCCGCCTCGACCGTCACTCCCGTCGGCACACCCGGCTTCAAGGGAGGGGTCGTCTCAAATTCAAACGTCCCCGCCGCGTATCGATCCGCCGGACCGCCATCCGGCACATTGGGATACGCGCCATTCTCCGTGCCATAACTGCTGGTCCCGACGAAGACCAGAGATCCGTTGCCGTCATTCAACGTCCAGTTCTTGGGAACGGCACCGGCATTGCGCAGCCGCTCGCCTTCACCGTATCCCTCCGCGGCGATGGTTCCCAGAAAGCCGACTTCCAACCGCAAGGGTGCTGGAAGTGCCTTGAAACGGCTGCCGCCCACCAGTACTCCCGGTTCCTCTGGAGTAAACTCCACCGTCACCAAAGCCTCAGGCGCGTCGGGATTGCTGCGGTCCCAGATCTTCGCCGTGATCGGCAGATTCAGCCCGTCGCTCATGTCGTCGAAAACGCCGATCTGCGTCACCAGAATGGGATTCGCGACTTCAAAGTTCATCCCCAGCGTCCCGCCGAAGGCCTGGTTTCCTTCGGTCCCGGCAGGAACCGCGTAGGCAATCACCCGCTCCGCCGCTCGAGCGGACGCGTTTCCACTGTTTAAGCCGATCAAGGCAAACGCGAGTGCGCTGATGAATCTTGCTTTTGGGAACATGTAGGAATGCTTCCTAGGCCATTTCCCGCCCTGCAAGCCCATTCGTTGTCCATTCCTTGCCGAAACGATCACAAGGGACACCCCAATATCGTGGTGAGCGTTAACCGGTCGGGTTCCGTCCAATAGGCAAGGACCCAAACCATGAACCCCACTCCCAACCTGGGCCGGTGCCTCGCCTACCTCGAAACCCAGCTCGGCCCTCAAAGCCAGCGGCATTTCATCACCCGAAATCCGACGGTGACAATTTCCCGGATGACCGGTTCCGGCGGGTTCGCCATCGCAGATCGGCTCGCCGAGATCCTGGAGCAACGACGCCCTTCTCCCCCTGCCCCCTGGACCGTCTTCCACCGTTCCCTGATCGAAAAGGTCCTGGTCGACGAACATCTGCCGTCGAATTTCTCACGGTTCATCCCCGAGAATCGCGTCTCGTACATCCAGGACACCTTGGAGGAGTTGTTTGGCCTTCACCCTTCGGCTTCGACCCTCGTGACCCAGGTTTCCCAATCCATCCTGAACCTCGGCGAGCTCGGAAACTGCATCATCGTCGGCCGAGGTTCTCATGTCGTTCTCGCCAGGAGTGAAACCGCGCTTCACATCCGTCTCGTGGGCAGCCTCGACCGCCGCGCCCAGCGGATCGCTGAAACCAGAAACATCGATTCTGATTCCGCGCGGGAGTATGCCAGAACCGAAGACGCAGCACGCCGCCGCTACCTGAAGACCTATTTCGACAGCGAGATCGACGACCCATTGAAATACCACCTGACCGTCAACACCGACACGTTCACCAACGATGCCGTGGCCGAGTTGATCGCCTCCGCGGTCCTCGCCCGCTTTCCAAAGGTTTGAGCCGGGAGGAGCGCTATCGGGCCAGCGGCTCCGCCATCTCACCGAGGCCGTACAGCATGATGCCCAGTGCCATCACACAACGGTTCAGTTCGGTGGGATCCACTTTGTCCACCGTGTCCGCGGACGTGTGGTGAAACCAAAAATAATCCCGACGATCCGTCCATAGATCCATCACCGGCACCCCGGCCGACAGCAGCGGCGCCAAGTCGCTGCCGCCCGCACCGGTGCGCAGTTCGAACGGCCCAAGCCGCTTCAGCCAGGGCAGAATCTGTTTCAACTGCTCCTCCGCCGCCGCAGAACCGGTGAACTAGAATCCCTTGATCGGGCCAA
>CAUJJW010000136.1 GCA_963205105.1 Verrucomicrobiota bacterium
TCTTGCCCGGGGTTGGTGGCGTGGGGGTGTTTGTGTTTCCGGGAACGGGCGTGGCGTTGGGCAGGGGTTCGAGCGGGTGCTCGTGCTGGTGCCACTGCGGGGTGACCTTGCCGTCGAGCCAGGCGAAGTTGCCCGGGTAGACATCGGGGTCGAAGAACACGTGGTAGAAGTGCCAGATGATGATGGCGAGACAGGCGAGGATCGCCTCGTAGTAGTGGATGGTGGAGGCGACATCGACCAGCCAGCGGGGCAGGAATTGGGTGACGTCGACCTTCAGCCAGATCATCAGGCCGGTGACGCCCATGATGATGGTGCCCCAGACAACGGCCCAGTATTCGAACTTCTCGGGGTAACCGAACCGGCCAAATCGGGCGCGGTGCGGGGATCGGCCGGTGAGGTGGCTGACGTTGGTCTTCACGTCGGTCCAATCCTGGGGACGCGGCATCAGGTCCCAGAACAGCCGGCGTCCTTGGGCGGTGACGAGGAGGTAGCCGATGTGCCAGACGCCGGCGCCGAGCAGGACCACACCGGCGATGCGATGGAGCCATCGACGGATTTCCTCAGTGCCAAGCGCCCAGGACAACCAGGAGTCTGGGAACCGCAGGGCGAAGCCGGTGACGGCGAGCAGGGTGAAACTGGTGAGCAGGATGAAGTGCTGCCGGCGTTGGGAGGCGTCCATGCGGACGACGGTGCGGTCCTTGGAACGGAGGGTGGCTTTGACCTTGCGATAGAACGCCAGGCCATTGTGGGCGGCGAGCAAGCCGCAGGTGCCGATGATGAGGGCCAGGTAGATGCGTCGAACCCAACGATTGACGATGAGCCCGACCTCGCTGTCGGAGGAGTCGTCGAGGTGGACTTTGCCCGACGCGAAATTGGCGCCGATGCCCGGATGGCATTGGCCGCAGGTTTTCACGAGGTTGTCCTTGTGAATGGATGAGGAGGGGTCGGTGGAGGGGAGGATTTTGTGCCAGCCGTGGCAACTGGCGCAGTTGGCCGCCTTGGTGGAACCGCCCTGGGCTGCGAGGCCGTGGTAGCTTTCGAAGAACGTGTCGACTTGGTGCCGTGGGAGCCGGAACCGGGTGTTGAGCCGTTCCGAGGCGTGGCATTTCCCGCAAATCTCCTGGGAAATCTTGAGGGGAGACGCGGCTTTGAGGGATTCGATCTGGTGCCCGGAATGGCAGTCGAGGCAGTTGGGGGCTTCGCGGCTTCCTCGTCCGGCCCCGGTGCCGTGGGAACTTTCCTCCAGATCGGACGCAGCCTCGGTATGGCATTGGGCGCAGGTGGCGACGAGCTGGACGGCGTTCACCGGGGAACCCGGATCGCCCACGTGCGGCACTTCATGGTGTCCATGGCAATCCTTGCACGTGGCCGAGGCGATTTTTCCATCCCGCAACGCGATGCCGTGGGCGCTGGCCTCGTAGGTTTGGGCCTCGCTTTCATGGCAGGTCGCACAGTTCACCGGCTGGGCGACATGTCCGTCGTCGGGGTGTTCCCAGCGAAACTTGAGGTCCTGATGGCAATCGACGCAGAGATTGGTTTGGTGGACCGAGGCGTTGTACTTGGCCTCATCCACGAACAGGGAAAGGGAATGGCCGGCGGCGTTGGTCTTGGAGAGGTCGTTCTGGTTGTGGCACTCCAGGCATTTGTCGTTGGGAACGATCTCCTGCGGTGCATCGGCGGCGCGACCGGTCGCGACCAGAAAGATGCCCAGCAGCAGGGACAGGCAGAGGGGTGGGGCCAGTTTCATAGGGCGGTCGGAGGGGCGGCCCGCGGTCCGCGCTTCCGAGCCGTACGTTGGCGGGGGCTGGGAACCCCGGCTCAACGGGCGTTGTCGACTGCTGACCCTTTATTGGTTTAACTTATCCAGACACCGAGGAATGTGAGGAATGGTGATTGTGGAGGAACAAGATCCGGCGGGAGGCGGAAGGGTGGGTGCTCCTGCGGTCGTCGACTTCGTCCGCCAGCCGAAACAACACACGGTGCGGGTCGGCGCGGATGTGATCCACCAGGTCGCCGGCCAGCGGATGCGTCCATAAAGCGCTGCCTTGAAGGTACTTGCTTCGATCGATGGGCAGGGTCGGCAGGGACAGGACGGTTTGCAATTGTTCGACGGTCTCGGCCAGGGCGGCGTCGGAGCTATCGGAGTCGCCGCCGGACAGGGACTGGAGGAAGCCGCCGAGGGAGACCTGGCCGGAGCGGGCGCGTTTCCGGTCGAGAAGCTGACCGAATTCGCGTTCGAAGGCGGCGGGGTCGGCGCGGCCGAAGGGCACGGCGGTTTCGTACGCTTCGAACAGATCGCCGATGGCGACCTGGGAGCCGCGCTGGCGGGCTTCGAGCACCTGGAGGAGGAGTTGCTGGCGGGTTTCGTTTTCGGCGGCGATTTTGACTTCCCCGCTGAGGGCGGGGAGCAGTCCTCCGGCCTGGGCGCCGAAGTCGTCGCAGAGGAACTCGATGCCGCGGGATTGTCGGGCGTGGGGAAGGGCGACGAGGAAGTCGAGGGCCCAGAGGATGCCGAGCGGCGCCATGATGGCGGTGGCGGGCACGGGGAAGAATTGGACGGCGGAAAAGGCGACGGCGCCGGCGACGAAGGCATGGACGATGTAAGAGCGGGAGAGGAGGGGGGCGTAGGGGAAGACGTGACCGAGTTCGTGGCCGATGACGCAGGCGAGTTCGCGTTCATCGAGGAGGTGCAACAAGCTGCGGTTGAGGAAGACGCCGTTGAAGGCGCGTTTGCCGGGCCAGAGTTCACAGCGAACGGCGTGGGCGTTGACGTCCTTGGCGCGGATCAAATAGACGGGGGCGGCGTTGGGAGGGAGGCCGAGCTTGTCGAACACCTCGCCGGCCAGGCGGACGAGGGAATCGCGGGAGTGGTCGCCGAAGCGGGCATCGGGGCGGATGTCCTGAAGGCGCTTTTTGTTGAGGAACACGCTGCGGGGGATGAAGCGAAAGACGCCGAAGGTGGCGAGGGCGAGGGCGAGCCAGGCGGGCCAGTCGGTGTTGGGGAATCCGCGGACTGCCCAGAGCAGCCACAGGGCGGTGCCGACGGTGATTTCGAGGCCGAGGATCCAGCGGCAGAAGGTTTCGGTGCGGGCGTACTTGGCGAGCAACTGGTCCCGTGACGGAACATCCAGGCGACGCGGTTCGGCGAGGTGTGCGTCGGAGGGAGGGAGAGGACCGTTCACGGCCTGGGGCTGGGCTTAGGTGGCGAGATTGGCCAGGCCGGCGAGCATGCCGCGGCTGGGGCGGGCGCGGGTTTGGAACAGCAGGGTGCCCGGCCCGGTGAAGCGATTCACCAACCCTTCGCCGGAGAGGAACGAATGACGGAGGCTGGCGGCGACTTTGACGGTCTCGAATTTCAGGCTGTCGGAGAAGGCGACGATGTAGCGGTTGTCGAGCACGTAGCGTTCGCCTTCCTGGAGTTCCTGGGATCGAAGGGCGCCGTGGCTGGACACGAACACGGTGCCTTCGCCTTCGGTGCGCATGAGGAAGAGGCCGCGGGTGGCCATCCAGCCGCGGACACCGGCGTACTCGATGCTGACCTGGACCTTGCCGTGACAGGCGAGGAAGGCACCGGGAGCGATGTAGCGGTGGGCACCGGGTTGGACTTCGAGGGCGCGGATGTCGCCCTGTTCGGAGGGAGCGAGCAGGAGGCGTTCCCCGTCGCGTTTGGCGGTGTAAAGGGCCGCCAGGAAATTCTCACCGACCAGGGTGCTTCGGATGGCCCTGCCGAGGCCGCGGCGCCCTTTCACGTGGCTGCCGAGTCCGCTCTTCAGGTCGAACCCGGTGGTCATGCCGAGCATGCATCCCGGCTGCACGGTCACCGTTTCGCCGGTCCCCATCTCGAACTCGAGGGTCGTGAACGTCGGTGCGTGCTCGATCGTGTGCCGCATGCGTCGGTGGAACCGAGGATCGCCTAGTCGTCGGCCGAGGGGGCCATTTTCTGGCGCACCACGTAGCCGACGGCGCTGATGGCCAGGAGGATTCCGAGGAAGATGAAGACCGCCACCATGCGGGACACCCCCAAAACACTCGCGATGCCGCCGATACAGATATCGTAGATCGCGACCATGATGAACCAGCGGATCATCTCTCCGATGAACCCGCCTCGACGTCCATTGAGCTTCGGTAATCTCGTCGTCATGCGCCTGTCTTCTCTGGTTGGAGTGTGATCCGTGGATCGGATCGATGCACCGGGAGTGCCGAAAGCTCCGCCACAACCTTCCGGCTTCCTCAGTGGGTGGCAGGTTAGGAATCGGCCCAACCAAGTCAAGGTTGGCGACCTGCTTGCCAAGACGCGTGACCCTGCGGGGTGGGATGGCTAGTTTGCCCGGCATCCGAATGTCCCCGACCCCATCCCGGACACCCGAAGTCAGCTCCGACGCCTGGAAGCTGCCGTTTCTTGCGGCGCTGTTGTTCGTGTCGGGAGCGTGTGCGCTGGTCTACCAAACCGCCTGGCTGCGGGAGTTCCGCCTGATTTTTGGCGGGGCCACCCCAGCCGCGGCCGCGGTGCTGGCGGTGTTCATGGGAGGGCTGGGCTGGGGAGGCGCGTGGTTTGGCCGGCGGGCCGAGCGGACGCGGTCCGTTCTAAAGATGTACGCCTTGCTGGAAGTCGGCATCGGGGTCTCCGCGGCGGTGACCCCCTTTCTCCTGGATGCGGTGCGGGCGATCTACGTCCGGACGGGTGGCGTGCTGACGATGGGTTCGGTGGGGGCGTCGGTGGCGCATCTGATTTTGGCGGTGGTGGTGCTCGGGGTGCCGTGCTTTCTCCTGGGGGGCAACCTGCCGCCCGCGGTGAAATGGATTTCCACCGACGAAGACCGGCAACGGGGTGGGCTGGGGGTGATCTATGGATGCAACGCCCTGGGGGCCGTCGTTGGGGTGCTGGGCAGCACCTTCTGGGCGTTGGAACACTTCGGAACACGAGGAACCCTGTGGTGCGCGGCGGCCTGTCACGTCCTGCTCGGCGCGGTCGCCTGGCGTGTCTCCCAAGGCGAGGTGGAAGGGCCGGAAACCGCGTCCGCATCCGCGCAGCCCAAAACGGCCCAACGCTGGGTGTCGTCGACGGCTGGCCCGCCGGAGGGTCGGGCGCCGGCGCGGTTTGTGTATGGGGCGGCGGCGGTGACGGGGTTCACCTTCTTCCTGGTGGAGTTGGTGTGGTTCCGGATGTTGAGCCCGCTGCTGGGCGGTTCGGTGTACTGCTTTGGACTGATTTTGGCGCAGGTGTTGTTGGGCATTGGGATCGGGGCGGGTTTGTACCGGATGCTGATCGCGAGCCGGCCGGGTTGGACGAATCTGGGCACGCTGTCGTTGATATCGGTGATGCAGGCGGCGGCGGTGGCGATTCCTTGGGCTTTGGGGGACCGGATGGCGGTGATGGCGTTTCACTGGCAGCAGTGGCGTTCGCTGGGGTTTGGGGGGTTGTTGGCGGGCTGGTCCTTCACGGTGGGTTTGGCGGTGTTTTTGCCGTCGGTCCTGGCGGGCCTTCAGTTTCCGTTGCTGGTGGGTTTGTTGGGGGAAGGTCGTCGCGAGGCGGCCCGGCAGGTTGGGGCGGCGTACGCGGCGAACACGGTGGGAGCGATTCTGGGGTCGGTGGTCGGCGGTTTTATTTTGCTGCCGTGGATGACGGCGCCCGGGTGTTGGCGGCTGGTGGTGGCCCTGATGTTGGGTCTGGGCTTCGTCGCGCTGCTGTTGTGGGAACGTCCCTGGCATCCGGGGGTGATGTTCGGGACGCTGTTTTTGAGCTTGGCGGCGGTGGGCATGGCGTTTCACGCGGTTGGACCCACGGCGGCCTGGCGTCACACGGCTCTGGGGTATGGCGTGCTGCGGTCGCTGCCTTCGACGCCGGTCGAATTGGAGGACCAGATGCGGGCGCATCGGAGGCATCTGGCGCGGGAATACGAAGGGCGTGAATCGAGCATTGCGGTGATGCGCGGGGACGAAGGCTGGGCGTTGTTCTCGAACGGCAAGGCGGATGGGTCGGCGCTGATGGATGCGGGCACGCAAGTGATGCTGGGTTTGGTGAGTGCGATGCAGCATCCGTCACCGAAGAGCGCGTTTCTGATTGGTCTGGGCACGGGGACCTCGGCGGGTTGGTTGGCGGATGTTCCGGGGATGGAGCGGGTGGACGTGGTGGAACTGGAGCCGCGGGTCATGGATGTGGCGCGGGATTTCTTCGGACCGGTGAACCGGTTTGCGATGGAGAAGACCAATTTGACGGTGACGGTGGGGGACGCCCGGGAAGTGCTGCTGGCGACGGACCGGAACTATGACCTGATCGTTTCGGAACCGCCGAACCCGTATCGGGCGGGGGTGGCGAGCCTGTTCACCCGGGAATACTACGAGGCGGTTCGGAACCGGTTGTCGCCGGGCGGCATCTTCAGCCAGTGGCTGCAAGGCTATCAGCTTTCCGTGGAATCCATCCAGGTGGTGTATGCGACGTTGCTGGCGGTCTTCCCGCACGTGGAAACCTGGGTGACGCAGGAGAACGACCTTCTGTTCGTCGCCCACCTGGCGACGCCGACCTATCCGATCGAGCGTCTGCGGGAACGGCTGGAACTGCCGCTGTACCAGGAGGCGTTGGCGCGGGCGTGGTACGGGAGAACGGCGGAGGATTTCGTGGCCCGCCACTTTGCCGGGAACCTGACGGCCCGGAAACTGGCTGAAGGTGCGCGCACGGTGAACACCGACGACCGCAACGTGCTCGAGTACGGATTGGCGCGGACGCAGATGGGACAGTCGGGATTTTTTTATCAGGACCTGCTGCGTGCCGCGTTGCTGGGGGCGGATGACGTGCCGCCGCATCTTCGGCCGGTGTTGAACCAGCCGCTGCTGCTGGAGGCGCGGCTGCAATTGTTCGCCTCGGAACAGGAGTTGAAGGAACCGCCGCCGGGATTGACCGGCGACGCGCTGAGTCGGGCGGAGGCGATCGGGGCATGGGCGAGTGGAAGGTACGCCGAGGTGTTGTCGCTGTGGCGTGGACCGGCGGTGTCGCCGGCTGACCAATTGATGTTGGCGATCTCGGCGGGGAGGGCGGGGACCCCGGCGCAGGCGCGGCCGCTGTTGGCGGCGATCGAGGTGAACTGGCCGACGGACGCGTGGGTGGCTGCGGCATGGGTGGCGTATCGGGAACAGGCCTATGGTCAGGCGGTGGGGCACCTGGGAAGGGCGTTTCGGGCCATGGAGGTCAACCCGTGGGTGCGCCGAAAGTCCCTGGACCACGTGGTGGAGTTGTCGGCGCTGCTGGTGAGTGCCCAACCCGAGGAAGCCGAACGATTGCTGGAGATCTGGAACACACCGACGTCGGCGGGGCAGCTGGCGCGTTCCGCGCCGATCGCCTGGTACCGGCTTTCCTACCGGCTCCCGTTCGCCCGGCGACTGGAGGTGTTGGAGGCATTGGGGGCGGATCATCCGTGGACCCGCGAATTCCTGGAGTTCAAGAAAAGTGCGCTGGAAGGCGTGAATCATCCGCTGGCGGCGAATGCGCGGCGCGAGTGGGAACGCCTGGTGCGCGACGAAGGCCGTGGTTTGCTGGAAGTGCTGCCCCCGGTTCCGCCGGCCGAGGCGGGGAGCCAGGGCGCGGCGAGTCCGGCGTCCACCGCCCCGACCAACGGGAGCACGGCCACGACTCCATCCCCAGCCCAAGCCACGGCGCCTGCGCCGGAAAAAGCCCCATGAAACTGTCCATCATCATTCCGGCGTTCAACGAAGAGAAACTGCTGCCCGCCACGCTGGACGCGGTGCGGTCCGCGGCGTCGGTGTTCACCGAGGCGGGCGTCGCCTGGGAATGGATCGTTTGTGACAACAACTCGACGGACCGGACGGCGGAACTGGCGCGCGAACGGGGTGCGACGGTGGTTTTCGAACCGGTGAACCAGATCGCCCGGGCACGCAACGCGGGGGCTTCGGTGGCGACCGGCGACTGGCTGCTGTTCATTGATGCCGATTCGCGGCCCTCACGGGAGCTGCTGGCGGATGCGCTGACGGTGATGCGCGACGGCCGGTTTCTCTTTGCCGGATCGACGGTGGCCCTGGAAGGGGATTTGCCGAAGGGAACGCGGATGGCGGTGGGCGGGTGGAATGGGCTGAGCCGGGTTCTGAGATGGATGGCGGGCTCGTTCGTGCTGGTGGAGACATCGGCGTTTCGCGAGGTCAATGGATTCAGTCACCAGTTTTATGCGGGGGAAGAAGTGGACCTGAGTCGACGCTTGAAGCGGTTGGCTCGGCGGCGGGGAAAGCGGGGGTTGATCCTGGCCCGGCATCCGCTGGTGACCTCGGCCCGGCGGTTGAAGCTCTACACGGCCTGGGAACTGGGACGGTTCTTTCTGCGGGCCACGCTGAGGCCGTGGTCGACCACGGCGAGTCGGGAGGCGTGTGGGATGTGGTATGACGGGAAGCGGTGAGGGGGCGTATCTCCGAGTTGTGGATGGGAGATCCAAGCATCGGAGGGTTTTGGACAGGATTCACAGGATGAACAGGATGCTCAGGAACTCATGTGTGACGGCATTCATCCTGTTCATCGTGTTCGTCCTGTCGAAAAGCGGGACGTGTCTTCCGACAACACGGATCGCCCGGTCTGGGTGGAGCGCGAGGTTGCATGCGGTGGAATTCCTGATTCTCCTACAACGTGCCTGCGCGGGGGGAGCCACCCGCGGCACCAACGGACCACGAACCTGTGAAGTTACTGCCTGTAGCGGAGCGTGAATTGCGCGTGGCATCCCGGCGCCGGGGCACCTACTGGGCCCGGTTGCTGTCCGCCACCTTGGGCGTGTTGGCCGTCGGGTTGATCCTGCTTTCCACGAACAACCTGCGACCGCAGGACCAGAGCCAGATCCTCTTCGTCACCCTCTCGGTCCTCGCGTTTATCTACTGTCTGGCCAGCGGGGTCCTGACGACCTCGGACTGTGTCAGCGAGGAACGCCGGGAGGGAACGCTGGGTCTTTTGTTCCTGACCAACCTGCGGGGATACGACGTGGTGGTGGGCAAGTTGGTGGCGAGTTCGGCCCGTTCCATTCTGGCGGTGTTGGCGTTGTTGCCGGTGGTTGCTCTGCCGCTGCTGATGGGTGGCGTGGACGGACGCGTGGTGTGGACGGTGGCCTTGGTGACGGGCAACACCCTGTTTGTGTCTCTGGCCATCGGTGTGCTGGTCAGCGTGCTGACCCGGGACGCCCGGCATTCAGCGGGTGGAGCCGTGGCGTTGCTGCTGGTCTGGGTGGCCTTGCTGCCGCTGTTGCGGATGCTGTTGATCGAGTATGTGATTCGACCCCGCTCCGCGACGGCGCCGCTCGATTTGAGGGAGGCGCTGCACTGGATTCTGGAAGTCAATCCGGTGTTCTGGTTCATGAGCGCGCTGGACATGCTGTTCCGGGGCGCGGCGCTTCCGGCGAATCTCTGGCGGGGGTTGCTGATTCAGCACCTGTTGGGGTGGGTGTTGCTGGTGGCCGCCTGCGTGGTGCTGCCGAGGTCGTGGCGGGACCGGGTGGACTCGCGCGCCACGGCGGTGTCGAAGGCTTCCGGTGCGGCGGAAACCGCCCGGGAGCGGGAGCGCCGGCTGTGGCGCGCGGGGTTGTTGGACTGGCATCCGTTTGCCTGGATGGTGGCGCGGGACCGGCGTCCGTGGTGGTCCACCTGGCTGGGATTGGCGGTGGTGGCGGCTGTCTGGATTTGGGGGTTTATGGAAGTGCGGGCGGAATGGCTGGCCGGTCTGGTGGGTTTGTGGACGGTTTTTTCGGCGGGCCTGTGGTTGAAGCTGCGGGTGGCGGCGGTGGCCAGCCGGCATTTGCAGGAGCATCGGAGGAGCGGGGCGTTGGAACTGGTGCTGTCGACGCCGGTCACGCCGGAGTCGATGGTTCGCGGAAATCTCATGGGCCTTCGCCACCTGTTTCTTCCGCCGCTGGTGACGGTCCTCGCGGCGGCTGGATTGCTGCTGGCGGCGTCGCTGGGACAGGAGCAGTCGTGGTCGGATCGGACGGAGATCCCGCTGACCTTTGCGGTGGGTTTGGTGGTGTTGGTGCTGGATCTGGTGACGCTGGCCTGGAGCGGGATGTGGCGGGGCTTGAATTCGAACCGCTATGTCCGGGCGTACGGGACGACGGTGGGGATGGTGCTGTTGCTGCCTTGGGTTCTTTTCGTGATCAGCCTGATTGCGATGGCGGTGGTGGGGGACTACCTGCGGATGAACGGGGGTGGGGAGACGAGCTACCTCACGTTGCTGGGATGGTGGGCGGCGATTTCGGTGACGGTGGACCTCTGGCAATGGACCGAGGCCCGTCGAGGGTTGACGCGGCGATTTCGGGAATTGGCGGCGGAACCGTATGGGACGATCCGGGTGAAACCGACGGCGGACGAAGGAACGCCTTAAAAACCATTGTGAACAGGGGACCGGGTTTGCGATAAGCTGGCGCGGACTCCGCGCGAACGGTGGTTGCGGGTTGCCAATTGAACCATGTTGGGCTGGAAGCGAAAATCGGAAGAAGAACGGTGGTACCTGTTGCCGGCGATGCAGCACGGTGCCCGGAAGAAGTTCATTCAGCGGCTGCTGGTGGCGCTCCTGGTGGGCAGCCTGACCGCGGCGGCGCTGGGGGCGTTCATCTACTACAACAATCGACCCTGAACCCGAGCCCGATGGCTTCTCCTGCACCGCGCTGGCGTTGGTTGAAGTTTCTGCCGTTCCTGAAGGTCCTGCCCATTGTGGAGCGTGAGTTGCGGATGGCGGCGCGTGGGAAGGCCACCTACCGCTGGCGGGTGTCCCTGGTCGCCGTGGGCCTGGGAGTGATGGCGCTGCTGACCTGGTTCCTCGCCGCGGAACGCTCGTCGCTATCCGTCCAAGGCCAGACGATGTTCCATACCCTGCTCGTGGTTTCGGCGTTGTACGCCTTCATGGCGAGCGTGTCGGTGACCGCCGACTCCGTGAGCCGGGAAAAGCGGGAAGGCACGCTGGGATTGTTGTTCCTCACCGATTTGCGTGGGCGCGACATCATTTACGGCAAGCTGGTCGCCAATTCGCTGAACACCGTCTACGGACTGCTTGGGTTGCTGCCGCTGCTGGCCATTCCGATCCTGATGGGTGGCGTGTCGGTGAACGACGGGGTGATTGCCGCGTTGGGGGTGGTGAACCTGATGTTCCTGTGCCTGGCGCTGGGGATCTTTGTGTCGACCGTCAGTTGGGATGAGCGTCGGGCGACGTTCGCGGCGGTGATTCTCGGCCTGGTGGTGATGATCGGGCCTTTCGCCATGGGCGGGTTGTGGGTGGTGCTGTTTGGGCGCGGACCGGTCTGGGCGGTGTTGATTTCGGCGGTCAGTCCGCTGTTTCCGCTGGTGTCCCTGGTGCCGAACTTCACGGGCGTGCGGGCCTGGCTGCCGTACCAGGATCTGCTACCGTCGCACCTGTTGGGCTGGGTGCTGTTGTGGGCGGCGGGAAATCTGGCGCAACGCTCCTGGCAGAGCCGGAGCGGCGGTTCGGTGAAGCGCACGGTGGATGAGCGCCTGTTCACCTCGAACGACCCTGTTTCGCGGACCCGCCACCGGGGGCGCATGCTGGACGCGCATCCACTCGTGTGGTTGCTGGAACGCCACCCCGGAAAACGCTTCTACGCGGATGGGCTCGTGCTGGCCATTCTGGTGATCTGGTACTGGGGCTATCGCGCGTACGGGACCGAGATGTTCGGCGGTCCGTCCTGGTTCCTGGTGGTTCCCCTGGCGTTCCTGTTGCACATCATTTTCGCCTCGTGGGTGGTGGCGGAGTCGTCGATGCGCCTGCTGGAGGACCGGCGGTCGGGGGGGTTGGAACTGCTGCTCTGCACGTCGCTGAGCGACCGGGACTTGATCGATGGCCATCGCCTGGCCCTGCGGCGGCTTTTCTTTCGGCCCGTGCTCGTGTTGGCGGCGGCCGAAGTGTTTGTCGCCTTCACCGGATTCGGAGGGTCCGACGATCGATCCTCAACCAACGGCATGTGGATGATGCTGGCGATGGCATTCGCGGTGCTGCTGGACACCCACGCGCTGTCCTGGATTGCCCTGCGACTCGCCATTTCGCTGCCCACCGTCAACCGGGTGGGCGCCTACGCACTGGCGATCACGCCCTTCGGTCCGATGATTCTGACCGCGTTGATTGCGCCCTTGCTGCTGACCTTCATGGAGCCTGGCTTCAACCGCGGCTTTCCCACGGTGCTGGGGACCTGGGTGACTTGTGTGGTTCTGGTGGATCTGGTGGTGGCCCAATGGTGGTGCCGACGCTCCGTACTGACGGAATTCCGGGAAATGGCCGTGCGCACCCAGCCGAAAGCCGCGGTCGCGGGGTGAGTCGTGGCGGTTCCGATGCACCTCACGCCAAGACGCGACGACGCAAAGAAGGACGGTCCCGGCAAGAGGCATGCGTTGCCGGAGTGTTCCCGACTCAGCGTCTTGGCGTGAACTCCATCGATTTCACCTGGGTTGCATCGGCTTCGCGGAAGGCGAACAGGGAGTTTTTTCCCCGCACGTACAGCGTGTCACCCACCAGGGCCGGAGTGGCGAGGACTTCCTCCCCCAGATCATTGCGGGCCAGCACCTCCAGGGTGTCGGCGGCTCGCCACACCACCGCCCGCCCGGGATGGGAAATGGTCAGCACTTTGCCGTCGGCGCCGATCGGCGACGCGTAGTAGTCGCCGAGAGCGCCCAACCGTTCCTCCTGGAAATGAAAGTCCCCGGTGCGGGCGTTCAGGCAGGACGCCAGGCCGCCGTTGCGCACCAGAACGATGCGTCCATCGAGCACCAGCGGAGTGGGCACGTAGGGCAGACCACGGGTCTGGCTCCAGGCGATGTGGGTGTCGGTGATGTTGCCGGAGCCATCCGGCCGAATGGCCAGGGCGACATTGCGGGAGGCATCGAAAATGTGGGCGATGGTTTCGTATTCGGAACGGGACAGGCGTCCGTCGCGGTCGGCGTCGATGTAGTGGAAGTGCTGTTTGGCGGGGCCCGACGGTGCTTCGTCCCGGGCAAGGCGTCCGTCGTGATCGGCATCGCCGTTGGCCATGAGCCCCTCCCAGGCGGGCATGCGGGGCACTCCGGAACCCGGCGTCCAGCCCGCCACGAAGAGGAGTTCACCCGCCGTGACCGGGGATGAAACCATTTCATTGGGCAGACCAGAAACGCGCCAGCGTTCGGAGCCATCGGAAAGCTGGTAGGCCACGAGTTGGAGTGTGCCGGCCACCACGGCGAGCTCGGGCTTTTCCGGGGGCCAGGGCAGCGGGGTGGAGAAACCCCGGCGAAACTCGGGGCGTGGGATGCGCCAGTGAACCTTGCCGGAAGTCTTGTCGACGGCCAGGAGGTAGGAATCGACGTCCTGATCGAACAGCTGGAGGACCAGATCGCCGGCGATCACCGGTGAACTGCTGGCACCGTGTCCGGTGATGGGCGTGGGCAGCGGGAGCCGCCAGAGTTCGCGACCCGCGGTGTCGTAGGCGACCAGGCCGAACGGGGCGAAGTAGGCGATCCAGCGTTCGCCGTCGGTGCAGGGGGTGGCGCTGGCGGGATGGCTCAGGCGTGAACCCGATTCGATCGAACCGGGTTCGAGGCTGGTTCGCCAGCGGACGGCGCCGGTGTGTCGGTCCAAGGCGACGGTGAGCAGTTGATTGGATTCAAAGGCGGTGACCACGAGTTGGTCGCCCCAGATGACCGGGGACGAAGGACCGGACGGCACCGCGCTGCGCCAGGCGAGGTTGGTGGTGGGACCGAACACGGTGGGAAAACGGGCTTGGGGCGCAGTCCCGGATCGGTGAGGGCCGCGGAACTCAGGCCACGAGCCGGCGAGACCGACGGTCGGCAGCAGGGAAACCAGGAGGGCGAACGCCAGGAACCGCATGGCGGTGAGGTTCCGGCAGTCGGCAACGGACCGCAACCCGGGAGGAACGGCGGGGCGATCGCCGGGCGGATCTCCGAGTTGTGGTAGGGAGATACAAGCATCGGAGGGTTTTGGACAGGATTCACAGGATTCACAGGATGCTCAGGATCCCAAGCATCACGGCATTTCATCCTGTTCATCGTGTTCATCCTGTCAAAAAGAGGGCCGTGTCCTCCGACAACACGGAGATGCGCCCGCGATCGCCGCCCCAAATGATTTGCTACGGCACGGCTGGCTGGTTGGCTGGGGCCATGTCCATCGGTACGACACTTCGCGCGTGGATCGTGGTCGGGCTGGCGCTCGTCACGGGATCGGGTGCACGACTCGAAGCCGCCTCGCCGCCGACCCGCGATACCCAGGACGTGCGGCATGCGCGTCGACTATTCCAGGATCCGCCGCGCGAGTATGCCTCGGCACCGCTTTGGGTCTGGAACGACCAACTCACCGAGGAACAGATCCGCGGTACCCTGCGCGATTTGGCGGGGCAGAAGGTGATGCAGGTGTTCGTCCACCCGCGGCCGGGCCTGATGACGCCGTACCTGGGCGAGGACTGGTTCCGACTGTGGAAGGTGGCGCTGAACGAGGCCGGCCGCCTGGGCATGAACGTCTGGATCTACGACGAGAATTCGTACCCGAGCGGTTTTGCGGGCGGGCTGGTGCCCGACGAAATGCCGGACGCGCGCGGCATGGGAGTCACGATCCAGGAAGCGGCCACGGTGCGGGCCTGGGATGCGGACACGGTGGGGGTCTATCGGATGGAAGGCGCCGATCTTCGTTCCATCTCCAGCGCGGTGAAAGCAGGCCAGGGCGTGGGCGAGGCCGGTTCGTTTCTCGTGGCCCGACGCGTCTGGGCGGGCAACTCGCCGTGGCACGGAAACCGGAGTTACGTGAATCTCCTGACCCAGGGTGTGACGGAGAAATTCCTGGAAGTGACTCTGGGCGCCTACGACCGGGAGATCGCGGATCAATACGGCAAACGGGTGCCCGGGGTGTTCACCGATGAACCGAACATCCGGCCAGCTGGCGGCTTTCCCTGGTGCCCGGATCTGCCCGAACGCTTCCAGGCGCGCTGGGGCTATGACCTGCTGGAACATCTCCCGTCGTTGGTGCGGGAAACCGGCGACTGGCGGCGGGTGCGACACAACTACCTGGCGGTGACTCACGAGTTGTTCGTGGAGCGGTGGGCCAAGCCTTACTACGAAGCCTGTGACCAACGGGGACTGGAGTTCACCGGCCATTACTGGGACCACGAGTGGCCGCATTGCCTGGGTGTGCCCGACAACATGGCCATGGCCGCGTGGCAGCATCGGCCTGGCATCGACACCCTGATGAACCAGTACGCGGAGAACACCCATGCCCAGTTCGGCAACGTCCGGTATTGCCGCGAGATCTCCAGCATCGCGAACCAGTTGGGGCGCGAGCGGACCCTGGTGGAACTGTACGGCGCGGGCGGCTGGGACCTTCGTTTCGAGGATATGAAGCGCATCGCCGACTGGTTGCAGGTGCTGGGCATCAACACCATGGACGAGCATCTCAGCTATGTGACCTTGCGCGGGGCGCGGAAGCGGGATCATCCGCAGTCGTTCTCCTACCATGAGCCGTGGTGGCCGGCCTACCACACCCACGCGTCCTACATGACGCGGGTCTCGGCCGCTCTTTCCCAAGGCCGCCAGATCAACCGCGTGCTGGTGCTGGAGCCGACTTCCACCGCCTGGATGTACCAGGGCAATGAACCCCGCCTGAAGGAACTCGGCGACTCCTTCTTCCGGGTGCTCCTGTCCCTGGAGGCCGCCCAGGTGGAATACGACCTGGGGTGCGAAGATGTGCTGGGCAGGATGGGCGGGGTGGGATCGGCGGCAGCGGTCCCCGGATCGTGGACCGCTTCCACGACCCTGAAGGTGGGACGCGCGGCCTATCAGATCGTGGTGATTCCGCCGCACACCGAAAATCTCGACCTGCGCACCCGCAAGCTGCTGCACGACTTCGTCACGGCGGGCGGCGCGCTGGTGAGCGTGGGGCCGATCCCGGGGCGCACCGACGGCAAGGAGGACGCCCAGGCCGCGGGCGGGGTCACGGTGCAACGACGCTGGAAGAGCATCACCGAGGCGGAACTCGTGCCGGCACTGCGACAATTGCAGGAAGGCGCCGACGTGGTGGTGAACCGGGCAAAGGACGACCGTGGCATTCTCTTCCACCACCGTCGTGAGCTGGACGGCGGACAGATTCTGTTCCTGGTCAACACGAGCCTTGAACATCCGACACGCGGGTCCGTCCACGCGCGGGCGGGATCGATGGAACGCTGGGATCCGTCGACCGGCGAGGTGGAGGATGTCGCGTTTCAACGGGCGGGTTCGACCCTGGTGGCGACCTTCGATCTTCCGCCGGGCGGGAGTCTGATGTGGTTTTACTCCGACGTGCCGAAGGACGCGCCTCCCGTGGTGCGGCCCGAGAAGGCGATCACGATTCCGGCCTCGGGTGAGCTGGCGGTGCGTCGCGTGGCACCGAATGTGTTGACCCTGGATTATCTGGACGTCGTCGCCGGGGGTGAATCGAAGTCGGGTCAGTACTTCTACGCGGCCAATGATTTTGTCTGGAAGAAGAACGGCGTGGACCGCAACCCGTGGGACAGCGCGGTTCAGTTCAAGGACGAGTTGATCCAGCGGACGTTCCCTGCCGGGAGCGGTTTCGAAGCGAGCTATCGGTTCGTCGTCGAAGGGCAGGTCCCGGCCGACCTGGAGATCGTGATCGAGCGACCGGACCTCTACACCCTCACCTGCAACGGAACGTCGTTGAAGGCGGGCAAAGGGTGGTGGCTGGACAAGGCTTTCGGGCGCATCCCGCTCGCGGGCGTTGCGCGAGTGGGCGAGAACGTGGTCACGCTGCAGGCGTCGCCGTTCTCGATGCTGCACGAACTCGAACCGGCCTACCTGCGGGGCGGCTTTTCGTTGAAGTCGGGCGAACGCGGCTGGGTGATCGCGCCCGAGACACCCTTGCGGGTGGAGAAGGGCCTGGGCTGGAACGGCCAGGGCCACCCGTTCTATGCGGAAGGCGTGAGCTACTCGCAGACGTTCCGACTGGAACGTCGCGAAGGGCGCTATGCGGTGCGGTTGCCCGGTTGGTACGGCGCGGTGGCCAAGGTCGAGGTCAATGGCAAGGAAACCGGCTGGATCGGCTCCCAACCCTGGGAATGCGACGTCACCGCGGCGGTGCGCAAGGGCGACAATACGGTCGAAGTCACGGTGATCGGCACGCTCAAGAACACGCTGGGACCGCATCACGGCAATCACGGGCTGGGAAGCGCCTGGCCCGGGATGTTTCAGCGCGGCCCGGCCACCGGCCAGCCGGCGGGTGAGCGTTACAGCACGGTGGCTTACGGGATGTTCGAACCGATGGTCCTGATCCAGCGGTTGCCCCAGGAGGTTGTGCGACGGAACTGAACCGTCCGTCCCCTTGCCAGGGCTTCCCACGGGGCGTTAGATCACGCGCATGCCCTTTGCGAACGGATTTCTCCACTGGCGTCGGCGTGTGGTCCTGGCCTCGATTCTGGCCCTGGTCGGGTTGGCGGTTGGCTGGAGTGGCTTCGCCCCCTCGGCCACCGCTCAGAACCCGCCGGCGTTCTCGCGGACGGAAGATCTGATCTATGGTCGCAAGTTCGGCACGGCCCTCACCCTGGATGTGTTCGAGCCGAAGGAGAAGAACGGGTACGGCGTGATCCTGGTGGTGAGTGGAGGTTTCTTTTCGTCGAAGGAAGCGATCAATCCGGGTTTCGCTCTGCCCTTCCTGGCGCGGGGTTACACGGTGTTCGCCGTCGTGCACGGTTCCCAGCCGCGGTTCATCATTCCGGAGATCACCATGGACATGCATCGCGCCGTGCGCTGGATTCGGCGGGAGTCGGCGCGCTGGGGCGTGAAGCCCGAGGCTCTGGGCGTGTTCGGTGCCAGTGCCGGCGGCCACTTGTCGCTGACCCTCGCCACCCAAGGCGGTCCCGGGGCGCCTGACGCCAAGGATCCGGTCGATCGCGAAAGCAGCGCCGTGAAGGCCATCGCCTGCTTCTTTCCCCCGGTGGACTTCGCCAACTGGGGTGGGGCTGGCGAAGACGCCTGCGGCGTGGGACGCCTGGCCGGGTTCAAGCCGGCGTTCGGGCCGAGGTCCGATACCGCGGAAAGCCGGGCCCAGTTCAGCCGCGAAATCTCACCGCTCTACTTCGTGTCCGCGAAGACCGCCCCGTCCCTGATCATCCACGGCGACAAGGACGAGCTGGTGCCGCTCTACCAGGCGCAGTTGTTTGAAAAGAAAGCCGCCGAAGTGGGCGCCACCTGCAAGGTGATCGTGCATCCCGGGGGCGAACACGGCTGGCAGGGTATCGACAAGGATCTGTTCACCTTCGCCGACTGGTTCGATGAACACCTGCGCGGCGTGAAGAAGAACTGATCCGCTGCAGGCGCTCATGGTCGACGTGGCGATCATTGGATCCGGGTTCGGCGGATCCCTGCTGGCGTGCATCGCGCGCCGGCTGGGTCGTTCGGTCGTGCTGCTCGAAAAAGGGCGCCACCCGCGGTTCGCCATCGGGGAGTCTTCCACGCCACTGGCGGATCTGCTCTGGCTTGAACTCACCCGCCGCCATGGATTGGAGAACCTGGTTCCCTTTGCCAAGTGGGGAACCTGGCGACGCGCGCATCCGGAAGTGGCGTGTGGTCTCAAGCGCGGTTTTGCCTTCTACCATCATCAGTTCGGGCATGCCTTCGAGGCGCGCCCCGATCGCTCGGATCAACTGCTGGTGGCGGCGAGCCCGCGGGATGAGATCGCCGACACCCACTGGTACCGTCCGGAATTCGACGAATTCCTGGTAAAGGAGGCGGTGCGGCAGGGGGTGGATTACCGGGACGCCTGCGAGGTGAACCGGGTGGAGATCGGCGAAGCGGGGGCGCGGATCGCCATGACGCATCAGGGGAAGACGACGGAGCTCCAGGCGCGATTCGTGGTGGACGCGAGCAACCATCGGGGACCGCTGGCGCGATCGCTGGGGCTGATCGATGAACCGTTGCCGCACCTTCCTGCGACAGAGGCCTTGTACACGCACTTCCGCGGGGTGCCGCGATTGCAGGACTTGCCCATCCATGACCGCCTGGACCAGGCACCGTTCCCGGTCGACGACGCGGCGGTGCATCATGTGTTTGAAGGGGGCTGGATCTGGGTGTTGCGGTTCGGGAACGGCATCACCAGCGCGGGTGTTGCGGCGGTGGAAGCGGTGGCGGGTCGGTTCGGATTCGAAGACGGTGCTCCGGCCTGGGCGCGATTGTTGCGGGAACTGCCGACGGTGGAACGGCTATTTCGGGGGGCGGAGGTGCTCCGCCCGTTCGTGCATGCCCGGGGCGTGGGATTCCGCACCGGCCCTGCGGCAGGCAAGGGTTGGGCGTTGCTGCCCTCAGCGGCGGGGTTTGTGGACCCGATGCTGTCGTCGGGGTTCACCCTGACGCTTCTGGGCATGGAACGGTTGGCCCGGGCGATGGAGACCGCCTGGGGGGATGAAGCACGGTTCACGGAGGCACTCGAAGCGCATGCCCGGGCGACGGCGTGGGAGTTGTTGGCGCTCGAGGATTTTGTGTCGGCGCTCTACGCGCGGCTGGGGGATTTTGCCGCCTTCACCGAGGTGGCGCGTCTGTACTTTTGCGCGGTGATCTACGCCGAGACAGCGCGGCGGCTGGGGAGATCGGAGTTGGAGGGAGGCTTTCTGGCGAAGGACCACGCGGAACTGGGTCAGGCGACCCGCGAACTGTGCGAAGCGGCGCGGGACGGGGTGGCGGCGGAGGGCTTGCGTCGGGGAGTGGACGCGGTGCTGGCTCGGTTTGATCTGGGCGGACTGGGCGAACCGGGACGTCGGCCGTG
>CAUJJW010000137.1 GCA_963205105.1 Verrucomicrobiota bacterium
CCGTTCGAGGCATCCGGAACTCGCGACGGTTGAAGGGGACCGAAAGGTTCGCTGTCCGTTGGTCTTGTCCCCACCGTCGCCTGGCGTTGCGTCGAATGGCGGGATTCAGGGCTCTTTGGGGCCGTCGAAGAGGAAGGTGTAGCTTCGGCCGCTTTGGTAGTCTGGTTGATTCCGGGTCGCCTGGAGGTAGGCGACATGGCCGTCGGTGAACACGACATTGCCCCAACCGAAGGCGCTTCGGTGGTGCCAGAAGCTGACCTGGAAGGGGGTTCCGGCGGCTCCGGCAGCTTCGTCCTTCCAGCCCCAGCAACTGAAGGGGAAGCAATTGGCCAGGACGGTCAGGCTGGGTGAGCGGACTTGGGATTCCTTCTTTCCATGCAGTCCACGTTCGCCGTTGGCGTTGCCCCCAGCGTTGTAGAAGTAGGACGAACCAAATGTGTCGAACAAGGTGGGTTTGCGGGTGCCGGACCAGCGGCCCGGGGTCGCTCCTTTGTCATTCGGGCATCGGAAAACGCGGAAGACCCCGTCGTTATCGTTGGTGCGCACCTTTCCCACGATGGCGACGTAACTGTTGATGAGGCGGGAGTCCGATTGGTACTCGGTACCGCGCTTTCCCGCCCACGCGTTGTAGGAGAAAACCGGACCCAGCTCGTGGGTTGGGTACTTGTCCTGGAAATCGTCCATGTAAAGTGTGTTGGCGAGGCCGAGTTGGCGGCAATTGTTGGCGCAAGCGGCCCGCTGGGCGGTGGTTTTGGCTTTGGCCAGTGCGGGCAGGAGCATCGAAGCGAGGATGGCGATGATCGCGATGACCACTAGCAACTCGATCAGGGTGAATGCCGGAGGAGCTTCAGCCGCGCGAAGAGGGGCTCGAGGATGCATTGGGTTAGGGGAGCTAATCGCAACCTGCCGCTGCGATGGCGCGTGAACAAGCCTGAAGTTCGCTATGTACCGCCGACTGCTGAAGCGGTCGGTTTGGGGCCTGGAATTGCGGAAAGTTACGCCAGACGAGAGAACCTGCGCTGCGACCGGCGGGATGGCGGCCTGGACAGGGGGGTGCCGGGGGCGTTGAAAAAGACACTGCGCGATTCGCCAGGATCGGCAAATCGCGCAGTGGGTGAATTCGAGGGAAGGATCCGTTACTTGGTCGGAACGGTGGCGATGGTCTGCAAGATGCGGCTGGCGATCTTGTAGGGGTCGCCCTGGGAGTTCGGACGGCGATCTTCCAGGTAACCCTTGTAGCCGTTGTTCACGAAGCTATGGGGCACGCGGATGGAGGCGCCACGGTTGGCGACACCGTAGTTGAACTTGTCGATGGACTGCGTTTCGTGCAGGCCGGTGAGGCGCAGGTGGTTGTCGGGCCCGTAAACGGCGATGTGCTCGTTCTTGTACTTGTCGAAGGCGGCCATGAGGGCTTCGAAGTATTCTTTCCCGCCGACCTCACGCATGAAGGTGGTGGAGAAGTTGGAGTGCATGCCGGAGCCGTTCCAATCGACGTCCACGCCGAGCGGTTTGCAGTGGAAATTCACATCCACGCCATACTTCTCGCAGAGGCGGATGAGGAGGTAGCGGGCCATCCAGACTTGATCGGCCGCGCTCTTGGAGCCTTTGCCGAAGACCTGGAATTCCCATTGTCCCTTGGCGACTTCGGCGTTGATGCCTTCGTGATTGATGCCGGCGTCAAGGCAGAGATCGAGGTGGGTGTCGACGATTTCGCGAGCGATATCGCCCACGGCATCATAGCCCACGCCGGTGTAGTACTTGCCTTGCGGGGGCGGGAAGCCGCCGCCTTTGGGGAAACCGAGAGGAACGCCGTCCTGGTAGAGGAAGTATTCCTGCTCGAAGCCGAACCAAGCGCCGGGGTCATCGAGGATGGTGGCGCGGGAATTGGACGGGTGCGGAGTCTTGCCATCGGGCATCATGACCTCGCACATCACCAGCACGCCGTTCTTCTTGGTCGAATCCGGAAAGACCGCGACGGGCTTCAGCATGCAGTCGGAGCTGCGCCCTTCGGCCTGACGGGTCGAACTTCCGTCGAAGCCCCACATGGGGAGCTGTTCGAGCTTCGGGAAGGCATCGAACTCCTTGATTTGCGTCTTACCCCGGAGGTTCGGAACCGGCTCGTAACCGTCGAGCCAGATGTATTCGAGCTTATATTTCGCCATAGAAGTGGATGCAGGGAAGTTCGGTTCGTTGTTGTTCGCCGATGGTTTAGGATTTTTTGCCGAAGTTCGTTAAGCGATTCAATGACAGCAGACAGAATGCCAACTCTCGGCAAGACCGCGGTGCTCTGCACTCAAAATTTTTGGAAACGCCTGTTGGCGAGGCAAATCCCTGGGTGGGCTCTTTTTTCGGGGGGGGTGTGAAGCCTGCGGGAAGGTTGTCGTTTTTTGATCTGGATGGTCCAGAGTGGCCATTTTTGAACAGTTGCCCGTGGTGGGGAGGGCGAGGCAAGCTGACTTCGGCATGTTGCAGGTCAAGAACACCCTACGATCGACCGTGCAGGTCAGTTTCGATGGGCGGGTGTTCAAGACGTATCACGGGCCGGATGCGGGGCAGCGGTTTGCCAATGAGGTGAAGGTGCTGCGTTATCTGGAGGAGCGGGGGTGCGTCTTCGTGCCGAAACTGTTGGAGGCCGACCCGAACCTGCCCCGGATCGTGACGACGAACTGCGGGTTTCGGGTGGAGAGGGTGGATCCGGAGCGGACGAAGGAGCTGTTTGCTGAATTGGAGGGGTACGGTGTGAGACATGATGACCCGGAGACGCGGAATGTGACCTACCGGCAATCGGACGGTCGCTTCTGCGTGGTGGACTTCGAGTACGCGCAGATTCTTGGGGAAGGGGGAGAGGCCGGCCGGGCCCGGGCATGATGCCTCCACGGCCATCCATGGAATCCATGCGCCTGCGCTGGTCGGGGCGGACGGATCGGGGGCGGGTGCGTGCGAACAACGAGGATTCCTTCCTGGGGCTCCAGTTTGACGCGCGAGAAGTCCATCATTTGGGGGCGATCGGCGAAGCAAAGACGGGGCATCTGGATTTCGTTTTTGCGGTGAGCGACGGGATGGGGGGGGCGATGGCTGGGGAGTATGCCAGCCGTATTGCGGTGCAGAAGATCACCACCCTGTTGCCTCGTTCCTACCATCAGTCGGCCGTGGGCTTGGAAGTCGGTTTTGGGGACGTTCTGGAGGAGTTGTACGCCCAGGTTCACAGCGCCCTGTTGTTTTTGGGGACAAGCTATGAGGAATGCTCGGGCATGGAGACCACGCTGAGTCTCTGTTGGTTCACGCCGGGGCGGATGTATTTCGGGCACGTGGGGGACAGTCGGATTTACCACCTCTCGGCGGGTGCCGAGTCGATCCGGCAGTTGAGCCAGGACGACACCTACGTGGGTTGGTTGTACCGCAACGGGAAACTCAATGAACGCGAGGCTCGAACCCATCCGCGACGCAATGTCCTGCAAAAAGCGCTGGGCGGCGGGAATCAGTTTGTGACGCCGCAGGTGGGGACGGTGTTGTACGAGCGCGGCGACATGTTCCTCCTGTGTTCGGATGGTTTGGTCGAAGGGCTGTACAACCACCAGTTGGAAGACCTTCTCCGCTCCTCGGATTTTGGGGGGCATGGGGCCGGGCCGGCGGACCGTTTGGTGCAGGAGTCGCTGGTTCGGGATGGTCGGGACAACCTCACGGCGGTGGTGATCCGGGTGGATTGAAATCGACTAGGCGTGGGTCTCGGAAGGGCAACTCCAAATTGGTGCGACTCGCGCCATGTGTCCCTGAACTGAGGCCCCCGCCGGTTTGCGACGCCCCCTGCCAAGGACGGGGAGAAGGCCGTGGAGAGCGGTTCCCTGGGCGAATGTTCCTTCGCCTAGATCTGTTGCCTTTCGAGGAAAGGGCGACCGATTCGATTGGCGATCAGCTCCAGAAGGCGGAAGGACGCCTGTCGTGGGGAGGGGAGATGGCGCGTGTAGACGGCATTGAACTCGATGGCGGGATGTCCGCCGCGACGGCGTTTGAAATCGCCGGCGCCCGAACTGTAGTTCAGGCACTGACCGCGTTCGCCCACCTGTTGAAGGAGGAGGGCCACCAAGTGACGGTACAAGCCGGAGTTGTTCCCCAGGGAAGTGTCGTAGCCAATGAAGGGTGTGGATGTGGTGTTCCCGGCAGTGAAGCATCCGAAGACCCCGTCCAAGGATCCCGAACGGTGGCGGAGTCCACGAAATTCCAGCCAACGCTCCTCCAGCCCTCGGGTCACAAACCAAGCGTTGTACTGGGGGTTGAGAGGCGAATGCTTCTGGATGTAGAGCTTGTGGTAGAGCTCCACGATGCGAGGGACGTCGGCTGGAGTGAATTCCGAGTGTTCCACGATCCGGTAGGTGGTGCACTGGCTGGCTGCCTTCAGGTCACGTCGCACGGTACCTTTGGACAGGTAGTCCTTCCGCTCACCATCGAAGAGGTAGACTTGTCGACTGGTGATGAGGCGGTAGCCAGCGCGCTGGAACGCCTCAAGCGTGGTCGTGTCGGCCGAGGCATGGAGATTTTTCACGACGACGGCATGGCGCGGAAAGGTGCGTGCAAGGGTGCGAGTCACAGGGCCAACCGCGTCCGGCAGGCTTGCGTGGTGCAGGTTGGTGGAAAGCAACCAACTGCTCCACTGGACCACGCGATCGACGGAGGTCGCACGCAAGAGAGCGTCGAGTGCGTGCAGAGTCAGCCGGGCCAGGGAACGTTGAGCCGGCGAAGGGATGAGTTGGAGTTCTGCCCGCGGGTACGAGACGTACTGGGTGTGAAGCGAACAAGGATAGGAATCGCCTTGCACCCGATCGTGGAGAGTGATGGGCCAAGCCACATGGTCCTCCATGGCGACACCGGCATGAGCCCGCAAGTTTGGGGCAAATCGCGCGGGTCCATCGGTCAAGATTCCCCGCCAATAGGCCGAGTTCTCGCCGGGGTGCCTATCCAGGCAATGGAGAGCTGATTCGCCAAAGCAAACCAAGCCTGATGAATCATCACCAGCAGTGGGTAGCTGGGATCGGGACCTCGGACCTTTCGCAGAGCGGCCGTCAGCGGCGTCATGCGGGGAGATCGGCGATGTAGAAACTCCCATAAGTATGAACTCGATCGCGGGCGTGGCAGCTTTCGGCCAAGGCCGACTGGTAGGAGAGCAAGTCGCTCATTCGATGGGTTTTGCCACCACGCCGCACCTGAATAGGATCGACGTAGTCCACTTCGAATGCCGCTCAGCTTCAGTTCGAGGAGCGCATTTTGGCGGTGATTCAAGTCGACGGCGTGGATGCGTTGGGGCCCATCAAGGGCGTAGTCGAGGGCGTTGCATCCAGCGGAAGTGATCAAAACCACCTCGTCTGTGGGCCCAAGGGCCATGACTTCACGGTCCAACCGTGGGTCTTCCCAGCATGTGTTGTAGACCAGGTGGTTACCGTGGACGTACCGGAACAGCCGATTTGTAAACCAATTGGCGATGGAGCTCATCTTGACCTCAGGCAAGCATGGACGTGGCCGATGTTGTGGTGTCGACTCAAGCTGTTGTGGTGGCTGGGACTGTGGACTTCAATCCCAAGTAGTGGGTGGCGCCGCGAGGTAGCCTGGCGGGTAGGGAATTCGTAACATTGGCTGGTTAATGTCACATGGATGCGAAGCGGACCCACATGGATTCGGGCGAACGCCATGTCGCGCTACCTGGCCATGGCGAGGCGACAGATGCGGGATTTGGGCTGGGCCAGGGCGGCAGGAGATTTTGCCTCCGAACTTCTCTTTGATGTTTGGTACGGCATCGAGACCTGGCGGCCGCGGGGTTTCTGGGACCGAAAAATCGAAGGAGGGGTCTGGGAGGACCTGGTTCAGTACCAGGGGGCGAACCCCAGGATCGTTCGGAAGGTGCTTGGATCGGTGGATTGGGACCCCGGGGAGGCGGCGTTCGTCGACTATGGGTGCGGCAAGGGGCGGGTCCTGGTCTTGGCGGCGGAGGCTGGATTTCGGCGACTGGTGGGTCTGGAGTACGTGCCGGAGGTAGCGGCGATTTGCAGAATGAACCTGGCGCGGGCCGAGCCATGGATGAGGCGAGCGACGGTGGCCATTCAGCAAGTGGACGCAGCGGACTATGTGCTGCCGTCTGGAGCGGTGGTGGCGTTTCTTTACAATCCTTTTCGGGGACAAACGCTGCGTCGCGTGGTCGAGCGGTTGCGCGGGCACGCACGGAAACACCCGCTCTTGGTTGCCTATGTCAACCCGTTGGGACTTGCCGAATTTACCGTCGCCGGATTCCAGGTCGTTGGCCGCTGGGAATGCCGCGGAAGATTGGAGGCGGTGACCCTTCGCGTGCGCGATGGCGAATCCCTGGCGAATTCCGCCCCTGTGGGCATGGGTTCACTCGGACCGGGCGGCTCAGGCTAGGCGGACGGCGGAGGGCCATCCGCGTCGATGACGCCGCCCAGTTCGGCGATGCGGGCGCGTTTGCGATCGCGGCAGGCTTCGATGGCGCGGCGGAGGTCGTCGCGCAGCTGCGGATCGGCAGGGATGGCGAGCAGGGTGAGGGAGGGCGAAGTGGCGTCGCTGGTGGTGAGCGTCAGGTGGCCCTTATTGAACAAGCGCAGGAGGAACGGTTGAAAGAACGACGTGTCGCGGACGCGGTACAGCTCCAGTTCCTCGGTTTTCTTGGTGAAGATCCCGGTGGTGATGCGGATGCGTTCGGTCGAGATGGTGATCCGCTCGTTGCGCAGCTCGATCCAGCGCCACAGGGCGATGGGGATCGGAATGATGAGCAGGCAGCTCAGGTGAATCCAAAAATTCAGGACGTGGGACGGGTGGCCCTCCCAAAGGATTTTTTCGTCGGGGGTATTCATGGGAACCGGGGTCACGTCACCTTGAACTTCGGACACTGGCTGAGGAAGCGGATGGGATTGCGGTAGATGACCTGATCGATGGCGTCGGCGGTCCAGGCGCGTCGGCGCATTTCCAGGGCGGTGTGTGGGACGGCGAGCGGCACGCTTTCACCCCAGTCGCAGGCGGAATTCATCCAAAGCCGCTCCGAGCCGAAGTTTTCGAGAATATCGACGGCGCGGGCGGACGAGCATTTGCTGATGGGATACAGGGTCATGCCCGCCCAGTGGCCGCGGTCGAGGACCATGCGGACGGTGTGTTCCTCGACGTGATCGATGATGACGCGGTCGGGTTGGATGCGGGAATCGGCCTTGAGGGCGTCCAGGATGAGGCGGGTGCCCTTGAGTTTGTCCTCGAGATGGGGGGTGTGGACGAGGATGAGTTGATCTGTTCGGGCGGCGAGATCGATATGCCGTTCGAGCACCCTGAGTTCGTTCCTGGAGTTCTTGTTCAGTCCGATTTCCCCGATGCCAAGCACGTTGGGGCGGTCGAGGAATTGGGGGATCAAGCCGATGACCTCTTCGGCGAGTTGGACGTCCTCCGATTCCTTGGGGTTGATGCACAGCCAGCAGTAGTGGGGGAGGCCGTATTTGGCAGCCCGCTTGGGCTCGTGCTCGGTGAGTTGGCAGAAGTAATCGTAGAAGCCCTGGGGTGAGCAGCGGTCGAATCCGGCCCAGAACGCGGGTTCGCAGATGGCGGCACAGCCGGCGGTGGCCATCTGGAGGTAGTCGTCGGTGACCCGACTGACCATATGGGCATGAGGTTCGAGGTAGCGCATGAAAGCAGCGTGGCCGAATCGTGGGTCGGCGACGGCCTGAAGATACCGACCGGCGCGTGAGGCTCAAGTGCGGCGGGGCCGGCTTTCGGTGGATGGAGTCGTGTGTGGAGTGGCTGGTCCGGCGGGTCGTGTTTGGTTACGGTGCGGTGGTGAACACGGATCTGCGGGACAAGGTGGTTCTGGTGACGGGCGCGTCGGGAGGGATTGGGGCGGCCACGGCGCGGGCGTTTGCGGAGGAAGGTGCGCGGGTGGTGTTGCATGCGCATTCGGGCAAGGACCGGGTGCTGCGTCTTGCGGCGGATCTGGTTCCGGCGGAAGCGCTGGTGGTGACGGGGGATCTTCGCCGGGAGGCGGCGGTGAAACGGGTGTTCGGGGCGGCGGTGAAGCGCTTTGGGAAGGTGGATGTGCTCGTGGCGAATGCGGGGGCTTGGGAAACGCGGGACGTGCCGTTGAAGGACATGACCTTGCGGCAATGGAAGGCGACCCAGGACGGGGTCTTGACCACCGCGTTCCTGAGTGTGCGGGAGTTTCTGGGGTGTGTGGCGCGGCAGGGTCACGGAAACGTGGTGCTGATCGGGTCGACGGCGGCGGTGTTTGGGGAAGCGGGGCATGGCGACTATGCGGCGGCGAAGGCGGGAATGGCGTACGGCCTGACCCGGACCCTGAAGAACGAGATGGCGCGATTGGCGCCGCGCACGAGGGACTATTGTGGGGGGCGGGCGAACTGTGTGTGTCCGGGTTGGACGGTGGTGCCGCGCAATGAGGGCAAGCTGGGGGATGCAACGATGGTGCGGCGGGTGACGTCGACGATGGCGTTGCCGAAGCTGGGGCGGCCGGTGGATGTGGCGCGTTCCGTGGTGTTTCTGGCGTCTGACCACCTGTCGGGGCATGTGACGGGGCAGGTGCTGACGGTGGCGGGTGGGATGGAGGGGAGGATGCTTTGGAGGCCGGACGAGGTGGATCCGGAGTTGGCGTTGCCAGCCGCGCCTGCGCCCCGCTAGCCTGCGGCCCATGAAGTGTCCGGCGTGTGGCAATTCGCTGGCCAGTCGCAAAGCCGGTTCCATCGTGGTGGACGTCTGCGACGGTGGCTGTGGGGGCGTTTGGTTCGATAACTTTGAACTGCGCCGGATCGACGAGCATGGGGCTCATGAGATTCGCAGCGTGCATCGGGATTTCGCTCTGTTTGTGAACTTGGAATCGCGGCGGGGATGTCCGAAGTGCGAAAACCAGGTGATGATCCGGCGCTTTTTCAGCCGTTTAAAGCGTACCCAGATCGACGAATGCCCCAACTGCGCGGGGATCTGGTTGGATGCCGGGGAATTCGACGCCATCCAGCGTGAGCTGATCGAGAGCCCGGACACGGCGACGCTCAATTCGAGCCTGAACCACGCGGTGTCGATGCTTCGCAACCGGTCGGGGATGTGATCCGGGACCCCTTCGGGGCCGGGAGATGGCCGGAGACCACCGACCAAGCCACTGAACGGAAGGGAATGGAACGGTGAACAAATCTCCCGCATTGGGACCGGACATTGCTCCTGTGGCGCGGCTTCGGGTGATGGAAGCGGCGGGCAGCGGGCACGACGGGGTTCCGTTCGGTTTGGGAGGAACGAAGCCGAAGCACTTTCGCGAGATGCTTCGGGCTGCCTGGCAGAACAAGGGCAATCTCCCGTACGCCTGGAAGGTGTTGAGCCAGGGTGTGTGCGATGGCTGCGCCCTGGGGGTGGCGGGCTTCCACGACTGGACCATCGAGGGCACCCACCTGTGCCTGACCCGGTTGAGCCTGCTTAAGCTCAACACGATGCCTGCGTTGGATCCGAGGCGGCTCGAGGATGTTCGTGGGTTGCGAGGCTGGACCAATGCGCAGTTGCGCGAGTTGGGGCGGCTTCCCTATCCGATGCTTCGACGGCGCGGCGACCGGGGGTTCCGCCGGATTCCCTGGGAAGAGGCCCTGGCAAGGACCGGCACGCGCCTGCGTCAGGCGGACCCGCGCCGGGTGGCGTTCTTCATCACTTCACGGGGAGTGACCAACGAGGTGTATTACGTGGCGCAGAAGGCGGCGCGTTTTCTTGGGACCAACCACGTCGACAACGCGGCGCGGCTGTGCCACGCGCCCAGCACGGGGGCGATGAAGCACGCGATCGGCTACGCGGCGTCGACGTGCAGCTATCGGGATTGGTACGGAACCGATCTGATCGTGTTCTTCGGGGCAAACCCGTCGAACGACCAGCCGGTGGCCATGAAGTACCTGCACGAGGCGCGGTCGGAGGGCACGCGGGTGGCGATGGTGAACCCCTACCTGGAACCGGGTATGCGGCGCTACTGGGTGCCGAGCGCGCCGCAAAGCGCCGTGTTTGGCACGCCGATCACGGACTGGTGGTTTCCGGTGCGCCAGGGCGGCGACATCGCCTTCCTGTATGGCGCGCTGCGAGTGCTTCGGGACAATGGAGGCTTGAACGACGCGTTTCTGGCGTCGCACACCTCAGGCTGGGAGGGGTTGGCGCAGGAAATCGATCGTTTGGACCTCGCGGAGCTGGAACGACGATCCGGGCTGTCCCGCGATGACTTCTCCGAGTTCGCCGCTTTGCTGAAGGGGGCTCGCAACGCGGTGTTCGTCTGGAGCATGGGCATCACCCAACATTCGGTCGGGGGTGATGCGGTTTCGATGATTCTCAACCTCGGGCTGGCACGCGGCTATTTGGGACGCCCCAAGACGGGGCTGATGCCTATCCGAGGGCATAGCTCGGTTCAGGGCGGGGCTGAAATGGGCTGCTATTCGACGGCTCTTCCCGGTGGCAAGGCCATCACTTTGGAAAACGTCGCGGCGTTGGAGGCGGCCTACGGGTTCCCGATTCCCGCGTGGACGGGCCTGACGGCGGTGGAAATGGTCGAAGCCTGCGCGCGCGGACGGCTCGACGTCTTTTACTGCGTGGGTGGGAATTTTCTGCGGACGCTGCCCGAGCCGGAGTACGTGGCGACCGCCTTGAGCCGGGTGCCGCTTCGGATTCATCAGGACATACTGGTGACCGACCAGATGTTGTTGGAACCCGGCGAAGAGGTGCTGCTGCTGCCGGCCAAGACGCGCTACGAGCAGGATGACGGGGGCATCGAGACAAGCACGGAACGGCGGGTGATGTTCAGTCCGGAACTGCCGCGCCAGGTGGGAGAAGCCCGAGCGGAGTGGCGGATACTTCGGGACATGGCCGCCGCCGCGTATCCTGAGCGTGCTGCGCTCTTGGGGTGTGATTCGGGGCAGGCGATCCGCGAGGAGATTGCACGGGTCGTCCCGTTTTACGATGGCGTGCAGCATCTGAAGAAGACCGGTGACGCGATCCAATGGGGTGGGGAGCGCCTGTGTGAGGGAGGGCAATGCGCGACTCCGGACGGCAGGGCGCATTTCAAGGCCATCCCGCTCCCGGCGGAGCCGGCGTCGTTGGACGCGCGAAACGGAGCGCGGCTGTTTCATGTCTCGACGCGGCGTGGCAAGCAGTTCAACACGATCATTCACCAGGAAATCGATCCGCTCACCGGGGCGGCGCGTGATGCGGTGTTCATGCATCCGGAAGACGCGGCCGAATTGCATCTGGCGCGCGGCGATCGGGTGGTGTTGGTCAATGAGACCGGGCGGATGGAAGGTCGGGTTTTCCCGGTGATTCTGGCTCGAGGCAACCTTCAGGTGCACTGGCCGGAAGGGAACGTGCTCATCCGCCGCGGGGTGGTCGATGGCATTGGGGGTGTGCCGGACTACAACGCCCTGGTACGGGTGGAGCGCCTGTGAGTTCGAGCCAGCCGTCGGCCCGCCCGCACCCACCAGGGGTAACCTCCTGTGGTGTTCGGCGCTGGGTCCACGGGGTCCCGAAAGGCCCTCAGGTCGACAGCGTGGCGGTCGAGGAACCCCTGGAAATTCGGGTCGAGGCGCGGGCGAGCGCGGTGGTGAGGCGGGCCCCGGGGCGGG
>CAUJJW010000138.1 GCA_963205105.1 Verrucomicrobiota bacterium
CGGGGTTCCGGTGTGGGAGCGGGAGGAGTTGTTGGCCGAGAACACCCGGGATTACGGGTTTGGCGAGGCGGATTCGGAAGCGTTCATTCGCGAGCTGTCCGGCCGTCTGGGCTGCGGCGACCGCTGGGTCCTGCCTGCCTATGAAGATGCCTGGTACTACCTGTGGAAGGAGCGACGACTTCCGACGAACGTCGATCCCTTCGATTCCAAGCTGGAGAATGCGGAAGACCGCAAACGCCTGGCGAAGATCTTCGAACAAGGCCTGGCGAAGGTGATTGGACACGTGTTGCCGCTGCGACGCGGTTGGGTGTCCGGGCAACCCGCCTGGGAAACCGGACCCTGGTTCATGCGGCCGGAACGCATGTATCTGATTCCGGGTGATTCGCCGATCGGCTTCCGATTGCCGCTGGATTCGCTGCCCTGGGTGAAGCCGGGTGATTTCCCGTACCTGCACCCGCAGGATCCGATGGAGGCCCGCGGGCCGCTGCCGCCGCGTCAGGCGTTCCTGCAAGGCGTGGTGCCCGCGCGAAGCCAGGCTCGGCGGGAGGATCTTCCCCGGAATCAGGAATGGGATGCCCGGGGGCGTGAAGCCGAGGGCTTGGGCGAAGGGGAAGGCGAAGGATTGCGCCTCTTCGATCCAACGACGGGAAAGCCGCTGGCGCGGGGTACCTCTGCCTCGTGGGTGGTACGGACCGCGATTTGCGTCGAGCCGCGCGGAGGACGGTTGCATGTGTTCATGCCGCCCACGCGGACCCTGGAAGACTACCTGGAATGCGTGTCGGCGGTGGAGGCGACGGCGGCGCACCTGAACAAGCCGGTGGTGCTCGAAGGGTACACCCCGCCGCACGACCCACGGCTCAGCGTGCTGAAGGTCACACCGGATCCTGGCGTGATCGAAGTGAACATTCATCCGGCGGAATCCTGGGATGAAATGGTGAAGCACACCGAAGTGCTGTACGCCGAAGCCCGGGAGGCCCGGCTCGCCACCGAGAAGTTCATGATGGACGGTCGCCACACCGGGACCGGAGGCGGCAACCACATCGTTCTCGGCGGGGCAACCCCTCAGGATTCGCCCCTGCTGCGGCGCCCCGATCTGCTGAAGAGCCTCATCGCGTACTGGCAGAACCACCCGTCGCTCTCCTTCCTGTTCAGCGGCATGTTCGTGGGGCCCACCAGCCAGAATCCCCGCGTCGACGAGGCTCGGAACGATTCGTTGCATGAACTGGAAGTCGCCTTCCGGCAGGTGCCGGATTTCGGATTCACCCAGCCCTGGCTGGTGGATCGGTTGTTCCGGAACCTGCTGATTGACTCCAGCGGCAACACCCACCGCGCCGAGTTCTGCATCGACAAACTGTACTCCCCGGATTCTGCGACCGGACGGCTGGGTTTGCTGGAGATGCGGGGCTTTGAGATGCCGCCGCATGCGCGCATGAGCTTGGCGCAACAGTTGTTGTTGCGGACGCTCATCGCCCGGTTCTGGAAGCGGCCCTACGACAACAAGCTGGTCCGCTGGGGAACCGACATCCACGACCGCTGGATGTTGCCTCACTTCATCTGGAGCGACCTGGCGGACGTGATCGAAGATTTGCAGTTGTCCGGTTACCCCATGAAGGCGGACTGGTTTGCGCCTCATCTGGAGTTCCGCTTCCCGCAGTTCGGGGATTTGGACGTGAAGAACGTCCATTTCGAACTGCGCCAGGCGCTGGAGCCCTGGCATGTGCTGGGCGAAGAGGCGGGACCTGGCGGGACGGTGCGGTTTGTCGATTCCTCGCTGGAACGCGTTCAGTTGAAGCTGCGCGGGCTCACCGACACCCGTCACGTGGTCTGCGTGGGCGGGGTGGAGGTTCCGTTGCACCCGACCGGGACCAACGGCGAGTACGTGGCGGGCGTGCGTTACCGCGCCTGGCAGCCGGCGAGTTGCCTGCACCCCACCATCGGGGTGCACACGCCGCTGGTGTTCGATCTGGTGGACACCTGGAACGGACGCAGCATCGGCGGTTGCACCTACCACGTGATGCATCCGGGCGGCCGGAACTACAACACGTTCCCCGTGAACGCTTACGAAGCGGAGAGCCGACGTCTGGCCCGATTCTTCCGCCAGGGCCATACGCCCGGACCGATGAAGCCGCGGCGCCTGGAGCCGAACCCCGAATTCCCGTTCACCCTGGATTTGCGGCGGTCCTGATCCGTCAGTACCGCGGAACGGCGGGGTCGACCTGGTCGGACCAGGCCTGAATCCCGCCCTTCACGCTCTTCACATACTTGAAGCCCTGTTCGCGCAAAAAGCGCAGGGCCTTCATCGAACGAACCCCGCTCTTGCAGTGGATGTAAATCTGCTGGTTCGGATCGAGTTCGGTGAAGCGCTGGGGCAGCAGGCTGAGCGGGAAGAGCGGAACGCCCTGGATCTTGGCGATCTGGTACTCGTCCGGTTCCCGCACGTCGATGACCCGGATACCCAGCTTCGGATCGTCCAGCGCCTTCTTCATCTCCTTCACATCGACTTCATCCGGGTTCTGGTCCGGCACGGCCGGTTCGGCGGGAATGCCGCAGAACTGTTCGTAGTCGATGAGCTTGTGAATGGTGGCGTGCTCGCCGCACAGCGGACATTGCGGGTCCCGTCGAAGCTTCAGTTCCTTGAACTTCATGTCCAAGGCGTTGAAGAGCAGCAGGCGGCCGATCAGCGAACTGCCCTTGCCCAGGGCGAGCTTGAGGATTTCGGTGGCCTGGATGCAGCCGATGATGCCGGGCAGCACGCCCAGGACGCCACCTTCGGCGCAGCTGGGAACCATGCCCGGCGGCGGGGGTTCGGGGTACAGGCAGCGGTAGCAGGGACCGCCGAGATGCGGCGCGAAGACGCTGGCCTGGCCGTCGAACCGGAAGATCGAGCCGTAGACGTTGGGCTTCTTCAGCAGGACGCACGCGTCGTTGGTCAGGTAGCGGGTCGGGAAGTTGTCGGTCCCGTCGACCACGATGTCGTATTGCCCAATGATATCGAGGGCGTTGTCGCTGGAGAGCCGGGTGTTGTGGAGCACCACCTCCACGTTCGGGTTCAGATCGTTGATGGTGTCCCGGGCGGACTCCGCCTTGGGCCGGCCCACGTCGGCGGTGCCGTGCAGCAGTTGGCGCTGGAGGTTCGAGAAATCCACCGTGTCGAAGTCGACGATGCCGATTTTGCCGATACCGGCGGCGGCGAGGTACATCGCGATGGGGGAGCCAAGGCCTCCGGCGCCGATGCACAAGACGCTGGTGGAACAGATCTTCTTTTGCCCGGCCATGCCGACCTCGGGGAGGATGAGGTGGCGCGAATACCGGCGGATTTCGTCGTTCGACAGTTGCATGGCAATCCCAGGGGGGGTGAGCCTACGGGGCAGATGGCGGGGACCAAGTGCAAAATGGGGAGGATCCAGGAGTCATGAATCACCCTGTGACACCGGAGGAATCGGCACGACGGATTCGGGGGGGCACCACCACCCGGCCTCTCCTGGGTCTGGTGCTGGGCAGTGGCCTGGGCGCCGTGATGGAAGCCGTTCGCTCCGAGGCCTGCATGGCGTACGAGGAACTCCCGGGCTTTGTTCCCAGCCGGGTACCGGGACACCGCGGCGAGCTGATCATCGGACAGTTGGGCGGTGCCCCCGTGGCGGTTCTGTCCGGACGTGCCCATTACTACGAAGGTCATGACCTGCACACGGTCACCTTTCCCATGCGCGTGCTCAGCGCTTTGGGGGTGCGTTCGGTGCTCCTGACCAACGCCGCCGGCGGCATCCGGCCCGGGCTGGAACCCGGGGATTGGGTGGCGTTGACCGATCATTTGAACTTCATTGGCGCCAATCCGTTGCGTGGTCCGGGAGGTGCGGAGCGGTTCGTGGACCTTTCCGAAGTGTACTCGCCCCGACTCCGCGGTTTTCTCCGGCAAGCCGCCGATCAGACCGGCTTGAAGCTGCAGGAAGGCGTCTATGCCGCGGTCTCAGGTCCAAGCTACGAAACACCGGCCGAAGTGCGGGCGCTGGGACGTCTCGGCGCCGACTTGGTTGGGATGAGCACGGTGCCCGAAGCGATCGTGGCGCGGCAGTGCAGGATGGACGTCGTGGGCCTTTCCTGCGTGACGAACAAGGCGGCGGGCTTGGGAGGAAACATCTCGCACGACGAAGTGCTGGCCATCGGCCGCCGGGTGGCGTCGGAGGCCCAACGCTTGATCACCGCGTTCGCGAGCCTTTATGCCGCGAATGAAGCGGCGGGCGAAGGATCACCTCGTTCTTGAGACCACGCATGGGGGATCACGAGTCCAGTGTGATCGAAAGGTCGGGGTCGGAGGACGCACGGGCGGGTTCAGCGTTCGTCACCACCCGGTGGACCCTGGTCGTGGGCAGTCGAGGGCGGGACACCACCGTGGTGAGGCGTGCGCTTGAGGAATTGTGCCGAACCTACTGGCGGCCGGTGCACGCGTTCATCCGACGACGCGGTCACGCGGTGCATGAGGCGCAGGACTTGACCCAGGAGTTCTTTGCTCGACTGCTCGCCATCGACGGTTTCCAACGCGCCGATCCGGCACGGGGCCGGTTTCGATCCTTCCTGCTCGCGGCGGTGAAACACTTCCTGGCCAATGAATGGGACAAAGCGAAAACCCTGAAACGCGGCGGGGGCGAGGTCCTGGTCCCTATCCGCACCGGTGACGACACCACGGGCCTGGGTGTGGAGCCGGCGGGCGGGGAAAGTCCGGAGCGCGCCTACGACCGGCAATGGGCGTTGTCGGTGCTCAATGCAGTGCTGGATCGGATGCAACGAGAACATGCCGAGGCTGGGAAAGCGGTGGTGTTTGAGGCCTTGAAGGGAACGCTGACCACGGGGCGTCGGGAGGTGTCGTATGCAACGCTGGGTGCGCAGTTGGGACTGAGCGAAGGCGCGGTGAAGGTGGTGGTGCATCGGCTTCGGCAACGGTACCGGGTGGTGTTGCGCGAGGAGATCGCTTCCACGCTGGAAGATCCCAGCCGGGCGGAAGAGGAGTTGAAGGAATTGTTTGCGGCGCTGGCGGGGTGAGGGGAGGCGGACCATGAACCGGGGTGGGGTAGGGACGCCGTTGTTGTAGCGGTAGGCGTCTCGCCTGCCGTAGAGCCGGGCATCTTGCCCGGCGGAAAGTGCGGCGGGCCCTCGTATGGCTTGGACAGGTATTCCGGGGGGCGAGACGCCCCCCTCTACGGCAGGCGGGACGCCCGCCGCTACGGAGGCGCGGTTCATCAAGCGCCGGGTTGGGGGAGGACCGAGGCCCGGAGGGCCGAAAGAACGGAAGCCCATGGCGTGAGCCATGGGTGAGGAGTTCAAATGGATTTCGAGCCCCGGAGGGGCGACCAGAACTGGGCGCCTTGGGGGTGTTTTTGCGGGGGACGCACCACATTCTGCCCGCCCTTGCCTCTCTGATCGCCCCTCCGGGGCTGAGGATCTTCCCGATGGCGAACTCATGGCTGACGCCAGGGGCTAGGGTTCTCTCGCCCCGTCCGGGGCTGGGGAATCGCGGGCCATGGGCGAGCACGTCTGCGTTGCCTGGGAGAAATCAGCCTTTGTAACCTTCGCTCGTGGTTGCTTAAGGACGGGTTGACGCGGGCACCCACGACCGTTCCGCGGAAACCCAAGACCTATGCGAGATCCCGTTCAACAGCCGATCCCCGCACCAGCGATGTCCTCGGCAATCTCCTGCCCGAAGTGCGGCACCCCCATGGCCGCGGACGCGGCGCAGGGCCTTTGTCCGAACTGCCTGATGGCGGTGGGCATCGGAACACAGCCGGAACCCGAAGGCGCCGCTTCCAAGACGCCACCGCCGCGTCCGGAGGAACTGGCCGCGCACTTCCCGCAGTTGGAGATCCTGGAGGTCATCGGCCAGGGCGGGATGGGCGTGGTGTACCGGGCGCGTCAGCGGAAACTGGACCGGGTGGTGGCGCTGAAGGTGTTGTCGCGGGATGCGGCGAAGGACCCGGCGTTCTCGGAGCGTTTCAACCGGGAAGCCCGTGCGCTGGCGCGATTGAACCATCCGAACATCGTGACCGTGCACGATTTCGGGGAAGCGGACGGATGGTTCTACCTGGTGATGGAGTACGTGGATGGGGCGGATCTGCGCCGGGTGCTGCAGCAGGGCCGATTGAGCCCCGAGGAGGCGCTGCGGATCGTGCCGGTGGTCTGTGACGCGTTGCAGTACGCGCACGCCAACGGCGTGGTGCACCGGGACATCAAGCCGGGGAACATCCTGATGGACCGCGAAGGGCGGGTGAAGATCGCGGACTTCGGCATCGCGAAGCTGGCGGGTCAGAACTCGGCGGACGTGACCTTGACCCAATCGAAGCAGTCGATGGGCACGCCGCACTACATGGCGCCGGAGCAGGTCGAGAGCCCTCTGACGGTGGATCATCGGGCGGACATCTACTCGTTGGGCGTGGTCTTCTACGAGATGCTGACCGGGGAACTGCCGTTGGGCCGGTTTGCGCCGCCGTCACGGCGGGTGCAGGTGGACGTGCGGTTGGACGAGGTGGTGTTGCGGGCGTTGGAGAAGGAGCCGGATCGACGGTACCAGCAGGTGGGGGACGTGAAGACGGAGGTGGAACGAATCACGGGCAGCCAAGGTTCGGCGAAGGTTGGAAACGTGGAGAAACCTGTGGCGGTGGGCGCGCCCTGGGGCGCCGAGACATGGATGGGTTTGGGTGTCGCCTGGGTTCTGATTGCAGCGTGGGTTTTCGGCCGCTTGCTGAACGGCTTGATGCCGGCCCACGAGGCACCAGCCACCGTAATGCTCTGGAAACTGCTGAATGTTGGCGCCTTCGCGCCGCTGGGCGCGACGGTGCTGGGTTGGTTGGCGCTGCGGGATGCCGACCGAAGGCGCGGTGGAGCCCGCATGCTGAGTCGGGCTCTGGGGTTGATGACCTTGGCGACGACGGTTGCGCTGGGGCTGTTCGTGGGGGCGATGGCGATGTCACTGATCCACGAGATGTTTCGCGTCCGTTCCATTCCGTTGGCGCTGGGCCTAGCGGGGGTGGTGACCTTGCTGACGTTGGGTTGGTTGGGCTATCGGCTGCGGCGTTGGTGCCTGGCGGTCCTAAGCGTCGATGCAAGAAGCCGCCCGAGCTGGTTCCCCTGGCTGGTGGTCGTCCCGATCGTGGTTTCTTTGTTCGAAACGAGAATGCTCGTGAGCTGGGTGGATGAGCGGCATTCCGCCTGGCATCGCCCGACGCAGGTCTCGTTAACAGATCTCATTTATCACCCGGTTCCGCCGGCGAGCGTTTCGCCCAAGTACGGGGTGGAAATCACCAATGTCTTCATGCCGGCGCCCCATTCGGGTTCGGGACAAATCCCCCTGCTGGGGCAGGGTTCAACACTTCGGTCGGATCCGTTTTTGGATCGCCTCTCAGCCCCACGATGGACGATGACTCCGTCGGGCCCGGTGCTGACGGACGCGCTCGCAACGAATATTCTGGGATCGGCAAACTCGCCTCAGCGTGCCGAGCTGGATCGCGCCTTGCAGTCGGCATGGACTGAGTATCGGGAGGCCTTGAAATCGCACCTTCAGCGGACGACCAACTCGGCGGGACATGTCGTCATCGAAGTACGCCCGATGGTTTCTGAGTTGGAGGCGATCGCGAACCGTTTTTGGACGGCCGCAGACGCGGTGTTGAATCCTTACCAGGAGCTAATGATGCGCGAACATTTTGGGCCGCAGTTTCGTCCGGGTTGGGTGACGACCGCCCCAGGGCGGCTGTATGTGACGCACGGGACGCTGCTCCGCTTCGGGGATTTGCCGTACTTCCTCGAATTCTGGCGGGAAGGCTCCTGGTACCGGCACCGCATGGCGGAGGGCGAGGTCTCGGTCGAGACGTTGGGGCAAACCCCAGATCAGCGGTCTCCGGAACTGCCCGAGGATCGAAAGATTCTGGTGGAATGGTCCGAGTCACTGGGTTCGGACCGATAACCACTCCACCCCAACGGACGCCCTTTCCGTGGTTGAAACGATCCAACGCGTGGTCAGGCTCCCGCCGTGATCTGCAAGGCTTTCAAAATGTGGGTGAATCCCGACGCCCACGCGGAATACGAACGCCGTCACCGGCCCATCTGGAAGGAACTCGAAGACGTTCTCCGTGCTCACGGGGTTCGCAGTTACTCGATCTTCCTCGATGCCGAGACAAACACGTTGTTCGCCTTCGCCGAAATCGAGAGCGAGGAACGTTGGGCGGCGATCGCTTCCACCGAAGTCTGCCGCCGCTGGTGGCAGCACATGCGCGATGTCATGCCTTCGAATCCTGACCACAGCCCGAAGTCCGCGCCGCTGCGGGAGGTCTTTCGACTGGCTTAAGCCGGGCCGCCCAGTTGGCGACGTCGGCGCCAGAGTTCCTTCGGCTTGAAGAGGCCCACCGGGGTGAGGATGCCGGTGATCAGTTCGGTAGGGGTGACATCGAAGCTCGGGTTGCGCGCGTGGCTGGCGGGGTTGGCGACGCGCACGTACGTGCGTTTGCCCGCAGGGTTGGCGCCCCAAGCTCCCAGCACTTCGTCTTCGGTCCGTTCTTCGATGGGAATGTCGGCGCCGGATTCCAGCTGCCAATCGAGCGTCGACAACGGAATCGCGACGAAGAACGGGATCTCGTGACGTCGGGCCAGCACCGCCTTGGTGTAGGTGCCGATCTTGTTGGCCACTTCACCCGTGCGCCCCAGCACGCGATCGGCGCCAACGATGACCAGGTCGATTTCGCCGCGCTGCATCAGGTGGCCGGCGGCGTTGTCGGCGATGACATGATGGGCGATGCCTTGCTGGGCCAGTTCCCACGCGGTGAGGGAAGCGCCCTGGGATCGTGGGCGGGTTTCATCGCAGAACACGTGGAACTTCCGGCCGGCGGTCTGGGCGGCGTAGAGCGGCGCGGTGGCGGAACCGATGTCGACGAACGCAAGCCAGCCGGCGTTGCAATGGGTGAGCACGTTCATCCCTTCGCGGATGAGGGGCAGACCGTGCACGCCGATGTCGTGGCAGTGTTGGACGTCTTCTTCGGCGAAAGCTTCGGCGGCGATCAGTGCCATTTCCTGCTGGTTGGCGATGGTGGCCTCCGCGAGAGGAGCCAGCGCGGCCTGAATGCCGCGCATGGCGTTGATGGGATCGACGGCGGTGGGGCGGGCTTCGGCCAGGGTGCGGAAGACGGTGTCGGCGTGTTTTCGGAAGGCGGCGAGGGAACGTCCGCGAAAGGCGCGCAGGCCCTGGGCGAAACCGTAGGCGGCGGTGGCTCCGATGGCGCCGGCGCCGCGAACGACCATGTCACGGATGGCCTGGGCGGTGGCGCGGTAGTCGGGGGTGGCGACGATGCTGAATTTATGGGGGAGCAAGCGCTGTTCGATGAGGAGAACCGCGTTCTTACCGGGATCGAAGGAGACAGTTCGGAAGTGCTGCTGGCGACGGCCGAGAGTGACGTTCATGAGGGGGAAGGCCTTTCAAAATGAGGAAACGTATTGGGACCATGAACCGAGGAGTCCGGGGGGGGAGACGCCCCCCTCTACGGCAGGCGGGACGCCCGCCGCTACGGAGGCAGGGTTCATGAAGAGACCACCAGGAGCGGCCCGGCGGGGAGGGTTTGCTGGACGGCGGGGAGGACCCGGGTGGCGCACGTGTCGCGCAGGCGGACTCGATCCGGAGCAGTGACCTTCAAGCCGAGCAGAGTCGATTCGAGCAGGCCCTCCTGGGACCGGAGCGCGAAGTGCGACAGGCCCTGACGGAGCGGGAGGGAAAACAGGGCGAGCAGAATGCCGTAAACGACCACGTGCCAACCGTTGGCCTGCCCGGATTCGACGGCCTCCATGTAGCGCTGGAGGGGGCGGCTGCGGAGCGGGCGCAGTCGGCGGAGTTGGGTCCGACCGAGGTGCCGACTGGCATCGGCGAGGGCCGAAGTGCCGAAGGGTTGGGACAACTGTCGATCGAGGGCGATCAGCTCGCGGAACTCCGCGCGCACCATGAACTGGTAGGCGTCGCGGATGGCGGGCAGTTCGACGGGAACCAAGAGTCGGTCGCAGTAGCGGGCGAGGAAGGCGTGGACGGCCGGCAGGGAGTCCGGCTGGGGGGATTGGACCAGGTCGGCGAGGGCGGCGAGTGAGGCGAGCGATTCGGGAGAGCCGATGGCTTGCGTGAACGGATGGATGTCGCCGGCGAGCTGTTCGCTCGACGCCGTGGTGGCGGGGGTACTGGCGGGTAAGACATCCATGGCGTCACCGGTTCTGACCGGGGCGGAGGGTAGGCGGCGTGCGCGTCGGAGGTGAAGGGTTAAACGCGGCGTCTTGCCCCTTGAGCGGGATGGCCTGACGGCCCATGGTCACTTGCAACGACCCCTCGAACTTGGAGTGAACTGACCATGAACAAGCGTATCCCGTATCACGGTTTGAATCGGCGCAACTTCCTGGGCAAGGCGGCGACGGCCGTGGCGGCGGCCACGATCCTTCCCCGGCATGTGTATGGAGGGGCGAAGTTTGTGCCCCCGAGTGAAAAAGTGAACGTCGCCATCATCGGGTGTGGCGGACAGGGCCGGACCAATTTGCGGGAGCTGTTGAAGCTGGACGACGTGCAGGTGATGGCGGTGGCGGATCCGACGGAGTCCGCGGATTACGACCGGTTTTACTACAAGGGCCTGGGAGGGCGTAAGCCGTTGCGCGCGGAGATCGAGAAACACTATCAGAAGAAGCTCCCGGCATTTCAGTGTGCCGAATTCGAGGACTATCGGGTGATGCTGGAGAAGGAGACGTCGATCGACGCGGTGCTGGTGGCCACGCCGGACCACGGGCACGCGCCGGCTGCGGCCCGGGCGATGCGGGCGGGCAAGCATGTCTATTGTGAGAAGCCGTTGGCGCACAATGTCTGGGAATGCCGGATGCTCTCCAAGATCGCCCAGGAAACGGGCGTGGCGACCCAGATGGGCAACCAGGGGCATTCGGGAACGGGCATCCGCCAGACGGTGGAATGGTTGCGGGACGGAGCGATCGGGGCGGTGAAGGAGATCCACGCCTGGTCGGACGCGGGGCGTTGGGTGAATGGCAGGGGCCGTCCCAAGGACACACCGCCGGTGCCGGCAGGCATGAACTGGGATCTATGGGTCGGACCGCGGGAGATGCGTCCGTACCATGGGGATTATGCTCCGTTCAACTGGCGTGCCTGGTGGGCGTTTGGCGGCGGGGCGTTCGGTGACATGGCCTGCCACAACATCGACAACGCGGTGTGGGCTTACGATTTGGACGCGCCGACGAGCGTGGAGGCTTATGCGGCGGGAGGGGTGGACCGTGAAGTGGTCTCCTACGCGGGGATTTTCCACTATCATTTCCCGGCGAAAGCTGGTCGCGGGCCGATCCGGTTGTCCTGGTACGATGGTGGGGTGCGTCCACCGGTGCCGGAGTGGGTCGGTGCGGAGGAAGTTCTGGAAGGTGGCGGGAACGGAACCTTGTTCCTGGGTGAGAAGGGGTGCATCTCATGCGCCGGATGGGGCGGTGCTCCGCGGATTTTCCCGATGACCTTGCATGAAACGTACAAGCGTCCGGCTGAAACGATCCGTCGTTCCAAGGGGCATCACCGGGATTGGGTCGATGCCTGCAAGGGCGGGCCTGCGGCCAGTTCGAACTTCGAGTATGGCGCGCGCCTGACCGAGATCATTCTGCTGGGCAACGTGGCGCTGCGAACGGGCAAGAAACTGTGGTGGGACGCGGCGAACTTGAAGGCGACGAACGCGCCCGAAGCCGACGCGTTCATCAAGGAAACCTACCGGTCCGGTTGGGAAGTGGCGTAGAACGGGCCGAACCGTGCTGCTGTTTCGCGCTCAACCGCCGTCGTCGTGGCTGGACAAGGTTCTGAGCAACCTGCCGGCGGTGCTGGTGGACCATGCCCATCTGGAGAGGAAGGCGGCGACGACGGCGCTGAACCTGGAGAAATACCGCGAACTGTACGGGCAGGTCGACCAGCTGAACGCCATCGCAATCGAGGAATTGCAGCACTTTCAGTTGGTGCTGAGTTTGCTGAAGCGGCGGGGATGGGAGTTTGGTCAGGCGCATCCGAGTCCGTGGATCAAGGGATTGATGCGGAGCATCCGGGCGGGTCGCCAGCGGGACCAGGCGATCGACCACCTGATCTGCGCTTCGCTGATCGAGGGGAGGAGCTGCGAGAAGTTCCAATGGCTCTCGGCGGCCCTGGCCACCCGGGATCCGGAGCTGTCAGCGTTCTATGGCGGGCTGGTGGAGTCGGAAGGCAATCACTACGCCACCTACCTGATTCTGGCTCGGCACATTGATCTCGGGGAAACGGAGCGCCGCCTGGACTACTATCTGGATCTGGATGCCGAACTGGTGGTGCAGGCGCATGACCTGGCGATTCTTCATTGAGTGACTACGAGGTAAATTCCCTAAGTGGAGTCAGATACAGTCTTTACTTAGTGTCGACGAACGTTGGATCGGATACGGTGGGATGATCTGTCGCGTGAGTTCGGTGCGGCAGGAACCAAATTCAGAAGAGCCCCATGAAGAAACAAGTACGACGGTTGGGTGTGCCCGTGACGTGCGTGGGAGTGGTGATGACGCCGTGGCTTTCATTGGCCACGGGTTTTCGGCTGCCGGACCAGGACGCTTTCGCGACCGCGCGTGGGGAGGCCTTTGCGGCGACGGCGGACAATCCGTCGGCGATCTTCTACAACCCGGCGGGGATCACTCAGTTGGAAGGCCATCAGTTTCGAGGCGGGGTGTACGGGCTGAACATTCAAGTCTCGTACGAATCGCCGTCAGGTCACGAGGTGGACAACGAGGAGGATTTGTTCGCCATTCCGCAGTTCTTTTACACCTTCACGCCGGAGAAGATGCCGCTGAGTTTTGGGTTGGGGGTTTATTCGCCGTACGGTTTGAGCTCGGGTTGGCAGGATGACAGCGGTTTTCGGACGTTGGCGACCGAGGCCAAGCTGAGTTACTACTGCTTCAATCCGGTGGTGGCCTACGAGATCATGCCAGGGCTTTCCGTGGCGGCCGGGTTGACGGTGAACAAGGTCGAGTTGGACCTGCAACAAGGCTTGTTCTGGCCGGCCTCCGGCGATGACGGCTTCCGCTTCAAGGGGGATGGCTGGACCACCGGATTCAACGCGGGCGTGCTCTGGAAGGCGTGTGAGCAGTTGTCCTTCGGGGTGAATTTTCGCAGTGCGACGCAGGTGGATTTGGAAGGTCGGACGGAGGCCTACAACACGGTGTTGCTGCCGAGCCCGGCGTTTCCCGGCGGGGCGTTGCCCCCCTTCACCCATGGTTCACCCGCCGAGATGGGCTTTCGCTTCCCGCTGAACGTGGTGATGGGTGTTTCGTACCGGCCGACGCCCAAATGGAACATTGAGTTCAATGCGGATTACACGGACTGGAACTACCTGAACACCGCGACGGTCCAGCAGGCGGATCAATGGCCGCCAGCGCCGTTCCCGGCCTTGTTGCCGAACTCGATCCCGGTTCCGCTCAACTGGGACTCCAGCTGGTACTACGAGTTTGGGGTGACGCACTACTTCGACAGCGGCTGGACGGTCAGTGCCGGGTACATCTTCAACGAAAACTCGGTGCCGGACACGAACTACAACCCGCTGGTGTTCGACATGGACCGGCATTTCTGGAGCGCGGGAGCCGGCTACCATTGGGAGCATGCAAGCGTCGATCTGGCCTACCAATTTGGATACGGCCCCACGCGGACCGTGAGTGGCAGTGCTCCGTCGCCGGCGGGACAGACGGCGGACGGCGACTACGACTTCATGAGTCACGCGTTGTTCCTGAGTTTTGGCTGGAGGTTTTAGGGAAGCGCCCGGTTCGAAACCGACCTGCGCACGGGCTATGAACCGGGGCGCGAGAAGTGGAGCGGGCGGCCCTCATCCCGGCCTTCTCCCGGAGGGAGAAGGAGACGATGCGCCGCGGGTTTCGAAGGGTTGAGTCAGGGGTTGGTTGGAACGAGTCGAGACGGCTCGCACGGATGGGGATGGGGCGTGTTGCGACGGGTGGAGATGCGACACCCTCTCCCTCCGGGAGAGGGTTGGGGTGAGGGAGCCCGGTTCAGCCCTCGCGATGGCTTGCATGGGAAGGTTCATGGGAAGCGGCGTTGGCGCAGGCGCCATGCTCAGGGACCATGAACCTGGGGAGGCGGGCGGATTACGATTAGGAGTAGGAGTACGATGACGAGGGGAAGGCAGGTTCATGGAGAGCCCCCTGTTCAAAAATGACCTGCTCACGGCCCATGAACCGCGAAAATGCAAGTCGTTGGAAATCAACGAAACGATTTCACGGTTCATGGAGAGCGGCGTTGGCGCAGGCGCCATGCTCACAGACCATGAACCAGGATGGACTCCGGGGGGCGGGACGCCCCCCTGTTCCCGATTCGCTATTCGCCATTCCCCATTCGCAGTTCATGAGAAGAACAAGGTCGCCCTATGAAACTGGACTCTGAAACGACGGTGCTCCTGACCGGTGCCAACGGCGGGTTGGGTGAACCTATCGCCCGCGAGTTGGCCGCCAGAAAGGTGAAGCTGGCGTTGGTGGCCTATCCGGGAGCCGGTCTGGGCCGGGTGAAGGAGGAAGTGGAGGCGATGGGTTGTCGTTCTTTGACCGTTCAGTTCGACCTGCGCAATCGGGACGACCTGCCGAGCCTGGTGTCGACCGTCACGCGGGAGTTGGGTCCCGTCGATGTGCTCATCAACAACGCGGGGGTCGAGTACACCTCGACCTACCACGAGTTGGGTGAAGCGGCGATTCGGGACACGCTGTTGGTGAACCTTGAGGCGCCCATGATGCTGACCTGGCTGTTGCTGCCCGGGATGCTCGAGCGGAAGCGGGGCCACGTGGTGAACATCTCGTCGTTGGCCGGCATGGCCCGCCCCGCGTATCAGGAACCGTATTCAGCCACCAAGGCGGGCCTTCTGGGATTCACGGGTTCCCTGCGGGCCACCTACCGCGGCACAGGTGTCAGTGCGTCGGCCATCGTTCCCGGCTTTGTCGAGGCAGGCATCTACGCGCGCCTCAAGGAATCGGTGGGTCATTCCGCACCCCCGTTGCTGGGGGCCTGTCCTCCCGAGCGGGTGGCCCGGGCGGTGGTCCGGGCCATCACCCAGGATCAGGGGGAGGTCTATGTCTCCAAATACCCGGTGCGCCCCTTGCTGATGTTGTCGGTGCTCTCCCCGCTGCTCGGTGCCTGGATCACCCGCGTCACCGGCGCGAACGGGTTCTTTGGCAAGGCCGTGGAGGGCATGCGTCGACGGCGACAGAAGACAGGCGTCAAGGGGCCGTAAGAATCGCGCTCTCCGGGAAGACGGCGTGGCGCAGAACGGTGCGCTCGTCGCTGGTGTAGGTCACGTGGATGCGGCCGTCCTTCGTTTGAATGGCGGTGGGATAGGCGAAGTCGCCGGGGCCTTCCGCAACGTTGCGACGGTGTGGCCAGGTCTTGCCGCCGTCGGTGGAGATGGCCGCTCGGAGCGGTGTCCGGTCGTTCGGGCTGTCGTTGTAGAGGAACAGCAGGTGTCCGTTGCGCAGCCGGATCAGTTCCACCGCGGCGTTGGGATTGGGGAACTCGGTTTCGACACCCGGCGTCCAGGTCTTGCCGCCATCCGTGGATTCGGTTCGGACCACATTGCCGTCATCGCCCGGTTCGTAATCGCCGCCTCGACGGCAGAGCGCGAACAGGCGACCCGGTTCCGTCTCCACCACCGCCGCCTGAAGGTTGCCGAGCCGCGATTTCACCCGGTTGGACTCGGTCCATTGCTTGGTCTTTGGATCGAAGCGGAAGAAGACCGAACTGGTGTCGGGGGCGGTGCGGTCGGGGTCGCTGCCGGTTTCGTGGTAGAGGGGCAGCAGGTAGGCGCCATCGGCGAGCAGGATGGGCCGACTGCGCACCATCATGCCGGCCTCCCAGGCGACGATGAAGGCGTCGCTCCAGGTTTCCCCGCGGTCCCGGGAGATTTTGGCGGCGGTGCGTGAGGTGCTCCACGTGGTTCCGGGCCGGACCACGAAGAAGTTCCAGAGCACTCCATCCGGGGCCTGCCAGACCGCGGGATTGCCCATGGAATAGAACGGATTGCTGGCGATGACGACGGGGGCCGACCAAGCGGTGGAACCCTTGCGCAGTCGTGATCCGTAGATGCGGGTCTCCGTCGCGTACTCTCCGGCGCCGGTATAGAAGGCCAGGTAAAGATCGCCGTTGTCCAATTCGGTGATGCTGCTGGGATGCTTGTATTGGCCGGTGGGTGTTTCCGGGCCGAAGATTTTCTCCACGGCGATGGGATTCTCGGCAGCCCGGGTGGCGAGGGTGAGCAGGAGCGGGACCAGCAAGGCGAAGGCGATCGCCATGGAGATCCAGCTGTTCAGAAATGACCTGCTTTCGGGCCATGAACCGGGGAGCGAGGCATGCAGCGAGCGGCCCTCACCCCGTCCCTCTCCCGGAGGGAGAGGGAGAACAATCCCCGCGGGTGTCTGAAGGTGGAGAAGAGGGTTGGCTGGATCGAGCCGCGATGGCCCCAACGGCTGGAGTTCTGGCATGTCGCCGTGCGAGATATGCGGCTCCCTCTCCCTCCGGGAGAGGGCTGGGGTGAGGGAGCCCGTTTCAACCCTCGCGATCGCTGGCATGGAAAGGTGCATGGAGATGGGATATTGACGATCGTTGGCGTTCATGGATCTCGATCAGGCGTTGACGCGGCCGAAACGTTTCTCGAGCTCGCGGTAGTTCATTTCGATGAGGGTGGGTCGTCCGTGGGGGCAGGTGTACGGCATGTCGCACGCGCGCAGGTTTTCCACCAAGGCCTCCAGTTCACGGGGGCCCAGCGGATCATTGGCCTTGATGGCATGGCGGCAGACCGTTTTGGCGACCACGGCTTCGCCAAGTCGCCAGGAATTGACCGAGGAACCCGCCGCCCGCAGTTCGTCCACGAGTTCGAGGGCGAAACGGCGCGGGTCGGTGGCCTTCACGAAGGGCGGTAGCGCATCCAGGAGGAAGGTGCGGTCGCCAAATTCGCTGAGCCCAACGCCGAGGCGGGCGAGGTCGCCGAGATTCCCTCGGAGAAAGGCGGCGTCCTTGGGGGAAAGTTCGATGGTCTCGGGCAGGAGCAGGCGCTGGGAGGGGGCGGTGCCGTTTTCCTGAACCCGGCGCAGCATTTCCTCATACAGCACGCGCTCATGGGCGGCGTGTTGGTCGAGCAACACCAACCCACGATCCGATTCGAGCACGACATAGAGCCGGCCGATCACCCCGACGACCCGCAGTGGGATAGAAAGCAGCGGAACCGGAGCCGACGAGGAAAACACGGGAGTCGCCTGGGCTGGTCCGGGTGGAGGCGCGACACGGTTGAGGGCGGGTGATGCAGGAACCGCGCCGCTGGCCGTGTCGATGGAAAGCGAACCAGGATCGACCGGGTCTGGGTGAGGTGCTGGCGGAGGGACGGCGGAAGGTGGGGTGGCCTGGGATCGGTCGGGGGAGCGGGGAACGGAGCCGAGAAAATCCGCCTGGTGATGGGACGGGGTGGCGAGCGGTGTCGGAGCCGTCGGCGACGCTCCAGGGAGCGCGGTGGTCGGTCGGTCCGATGGGAGCGCACCGACGCGGGGAGAGTGGGTGGGGCGGAGCGAGGGCTGGGATTCGGCGGGTGCGGCTTCCTCGGGTCGATGCCAGGACTTGAGGGCTTCCAGGACCGAGTCGGCGACGAACCGGCGGATGGCGCGTTCGCGGTGGAATTTCACCTCGCGCTTGGCGGGGTGGATGTTGACGTCGACCTCACCGGGGTCGAGTTCGAGGAAGAGGCAGCAGAGCGGGTAACGGCCCTTCATGAGGGCGTTGTGGTACCCCTCGATCAGGGCGGCGTTGAGGCCGCGGTTCTCGACCGGGCGTTTATTGACGAAGAGATGTTGGTCGTCACGTGAGGTGCGGGAGACCCCGGGGGCGCCAATCCAGCCCCAGATACGTGCCTCGGCCGGGGGTGAGACATCGGCGGGTGCGGTGACGTCCTCGGGGGCGATGCGGGCCGCATCCAGGCGGCCACTGGCGTCGACGGGAACCAGGGTGAGTCCGTCGCCGACCAGAAGGCGGAGGCGTTCCCGCAAGGCATGGAGTTGGGCGGCGGGGGTGTCGGCGACGGGAAGCGGGGGAAGCTGCCAGACGGTGCGGCCCTCAAGGGTGAGGGTGAATCCGACGTGGGGATGGGACAGCGCGGCCGTGGTAAGCCAATGCTGGATGTGGGCGCGCTCGGTTTCGTCGCTGCGCAGGAACTTGCGTCGGGCCGGGACGTTGAAGAACAGGTTGCGCACCTCGATGGTGGTTCCGGCGGGTGCGCCTGCCTCCTTCACCTCGAGGATCTTTCCGCCGTGAATGACGATTTGGGTGGCGGGCGCGGTGTCCGCAGAACCCTGTTCGCGGGTGGTGAGAACGAAGCGGGAGATGCTGGCGATGCTGGGGACCGCCTCGCCGCGGAAGCCGAGGGTCGTGATGCGGGCGAGGTCGCCGGCGCTGGTGATCTTGCTGGTGGCGTGGCGTTCGAGGCAGAGAAGGGCATCGTCGCGGCTCATGCCGACGCCGTTGTCGGAGATTCGGAGCAGGCCGCGACCGGCGGCAAGGGCTTCGACGGTGATGCGAGTGGCCCCGGCGTCGAGGCTGTTTTCAACCAGTTCCTTGATGACGCTGGCGGGGCGCTCGACGACTTCGCCGGCGGCGATCTGGTTCGCCACGTGTTCGGGGAGAAGTCGTATTCGATTCATGCTGTGGGACTTTGCCGGCACCCCGGGTGGTCGTCGTGGGACACTTCGTGAGCCTATCCGTCGGTGTGGATGGGATCAACCTGGGTGATTCTCCATGATTGCGGCACGGGGGGGCGTCGGGTGAGTTTTCGGGGCAGGTGGAGCCGCTTCTGATCCTTTCGGGGATGTTTCCCCCCATGCGCGGCGGATTGCCGGACCACACGGACCGGCTGGCGCATGCGCTGTCTGCGACGCATCGGGTGACGGTTTTGACGTCGCCTGGAGTCGAGACGGATCGGGTTTTCGCGGTGAAGGCGGAAGTGTCGAACTGGCACGATCGCGAGGCCCTGCTGGATCGGGTACGGGCGGTATCGGGGTCGGGACCGGTGCTGTGGCAGTATGTGCCGCATATGTATGGGCGCGGCGGTGTGAACTTCGCGGTGCCGGGTGCGATGGCTCAACTGGCGCGGGAAGGGCGGCGTCAGGTGGTGTTGGCCCATGAGATCCGAGCGCCGTTTTCTTGTTGGCCGCACCGCAGTTTCTACGCGCTGGCCCATCGGGTGATGTGGCGGCGGGTTCGGTCTGCGGCTCCATCGATCGGGATTTCGACGAGCGCCTGGCTGGAGCGCGAGCGAGGCGGGACGATGGTCGGCGCTCGGCCGAGGTGGTTTCTGGCACCCTCGCCGGCGAACCTCCCGGTGGTGCGGGTGGAACCCGATCATCGACGAGCATGGCGGGCGGGGCAGGGGTTGGAGGCCGAGTCGCGGTGCCTGGGTTTTTTTGGTTCGGTAGGATCCGGGAAGCAGTTTGAGTGGGTTTTGGCGGGCTGGCGCGAGGCGCGTCGACGCGTGCCCAGCACGGGGTTGGTGGTGCTGGGTGGGAAGCCTGCACCGCGGCTGACGGAGGAGGAAAGTCGGTGGTTTCGGCCCCTGGGTTTTTTACCGGGCGAGGAAGTCTCGCGAGCGTTGCAGGCGTTGGATCTGTTGATATTGCCCTTTGAGGATGGGGTTTCGGAACGTCGGTCGTCGTTCATGGTGGGATTGGCGCATGGTTTGGCGGTGGTGACGACGGTGGGAGAAGGGACGGGGAGGGAACTCCGGCGTGCGCAGGAGGATTTTTATTGGGGAGTGTCCAGGGCTGCCGGAGAGGCTGGTTTTGCGAGGGCCGTGCGGGAGGCGGTGATGGACGAGGGGCGGCGGCGGGCGACGGGGGAACGGGCGGCGCATCAGTACTCGGCGCGATATGATTGGGGGTGTTTGGTGAAGGAACTTCTGCCCCACCTGAGCGCGCCGGGGCGGGGTTGAGCGGGTGAGCAGAGTGCTGGCGTCGGGCGTTGGGTGACGACTACCGTGCGGGTCTTGTGATTGCGTTGAAGAGCCTGCGCGAAGTCATCGGTGCGATGATGCGGTTGCGGCCCTATCTGCGAGGGGGGCGTCGACTGTACGGCGCGGTGATTGGAACGGCGCTTCTGGCGGCGACGCTGGAGGCTTCCGCGCTGGGGCTGATGGGCGGGGTGGTTTTTCTGATCATCAGCCCGGCGGAAGTGGCGATGCCTCCCTCAGTTCGCTGGTTGCAGGATCGTCTGGGTACCGCGGATCGAAACTCGCTGCTGCTGGCTTTGTCGGCGTGCGCATTGGCGACGATGGCGGCGAAAAACGTGGTGCTGTACGTGAGCACCCGGCTGAGCGGCATTTTGAAGCGGAGGGTGACGATCAACTTGCGTCGGGGTCTGTTTGAGCGACTGCAATCGGCGCATCTTCGGTTTTTTGAGGAAACGAAAGCCGGGGAGATCACGAGTGTGTTTCTGAACGACACGGCGAGGGCGTTCACGACCTTGGAGACGGTGTTGTTCGCGACGCAGCGGGGTTCGATGGCGTTGGCCTACCTGGGGGTGTTGCTCCTGTTGTCGTGGTCGCTGACGCTGGTGGCCTTGGCGTTTGCGGCGTTGGTGGCGTTTCCGGTCCTCCGGGTGCACCGGCGGATTCGGGACTACGGCACCTCGGTGGCGGGGGAGATGCGGCATTTGGCGGCGCAACTGACGGAGAGTTTTGCCGGCATCCGGGTGGTGCGGGCGACGAATGCCCAGGCGCGGCAGTTGGCGAAGGTGGATGAGCGGAACGCGAAGCAGGCGATCGCGGACGAACGGTACATTTGCCTGGCGGGTGCGGTGCTGCCGACGATGGAGACACTGGCTGCGGCGGCGGGGCTGGGAATCCTGCTGGCGGCCTCACGCATGGTGGAACGCGGGGCGATGCCGGCGGACCAGTTGATGACCTTCGGCCTGGTGTTGATGCGGCTTCTGCCGATGGTGAACCAGCTGAACAGCCTGCAGGCGACGCTGATTTATCAGGGCACGAGTCTGGTGGCTTTGGAGAAGTGGCTGGGCATGGCGGTGTACCCGGAACGTCCGTTCGGTTCACGCGCGTTCGAGGGGGTGCGTGACGCGATCGTGTTCGACAAGGTTGGATTGACTTACGAGACGGGGAAGGAGGCGTTGCGCGGGGTATCGTTTCGGGTGCCGGCGGGTCGGATGGTGGCGCTGGTGGGAGCTTCAGGATCCGGCAAAACCAGTGCGGCTTCGCTTCTGCTTCGCCTGCGGGCACCGACGTCCGGACGGATTCTGGTGGACGGGACGGATTACTGGGAATTCACGCCGGAATCCTGGCATGGCCATGTGGCGATCGTCGAACAGGAGGCGTTTCTGTTCAACGACACCGTGGAAGCGAACGTGGCGTTTGGGGCGGAGAAGGCGGGGCGGGCCGAGGTGGAGGAGGCCCTGCGGCGGGCGCATCTGTGGGAGGTGGTGGAGGGGTTGCCAGGCGGGTTGGAGGCGCAGGTGGGCGAGCGAGGGACAACGCTGTCGGGGGGGCAGCGGCAGCGGATGGCGATCGCGCGGGCGCTGGTGCGTCGTCCGCAGGTGCTCATCCTGGATGAGGCGACTTCAGCGTTGGACACCGTCTCGGAGCGTCAGGTCCAGGCGGCGTTGGAGTCGGCGACCCAGGATCGCACGGTGGTGGTGATCGCCCACCGGCTGTCGACCATTCGCAACGCCGATCACATCGTAGTGCTGGACGGCGGCGAGGTGGCGGAGCAGGGCAGTTGGGAAGAACTGATGGCGCGCGGGCAGGCGTTTGCGCGCCTGGTTCAGACGAGTGGCGCCCAGCGGGATGGGGCGGTCTAGGTTTGACCCAGTCCGAGGCGTTTCAGGACCTCGGTGGAGAGCACGTCGTAGGCGGCGGAGGCGGCGCTGTACGGATCGTAATGGATGATGGGTTTTCCGAAGCTGGGGGATTCCGCGAGCCGGGTGGTCCGGGGGATGACAGTGTCGAAGACGCGTTCCCCGAAATGCTGGCGGACTTCAGCCACAACCTGTTGGGAAAGCCGGGTTCGGCCGTCGAACATGGTCATGACGACACCGAGCAGGTTGAGGGAGGGGTTGACGCCGCCGTCGCGGAGTTGGTCGAGCAGTCGGTGGATGGTGGAGATGCCTTCCAGAGCGTAGTACTCGCACTGGAGCGGGACCACGAGGTGCTGGGTGGCGGCGAGGGCGTTCAGGGTGAGCAATCCGAGCGCGGGCGGGCAGTCGAGCACGAGAATATCGAACTGGCCGCCGTCGCGGATCGGCTCCAGCAGGGATCGCAGGCGTCCGAGGCGGTCGTCGAAACGGCCCAGTTCCAGTTCCACGCCGCAGAGATCGACCTCGCTGGTGATGGCGGAAAGCCGTTCGAAGGCGGTGGGTTTCACCCGTTCGACGGCGGTGCCGTCGCCCAGAAGCGGGCCATAGAGACTTCCGCCCTCAGTCTTTTCGAGACCGAGTCCGCTGGTGGCATTGGCCTGGGGATCGAGATCGATGAGCAGCACGCGCTGGCCGGCGGCGGCCATGCAGGCGGCAAGATTGATGGAGGTGGTGGTTTTTCCGACACCGCCCTTCTGATTGGCGATGGCGAGGATGGGCGCAGGCACGGACCGATTTAACCGGGCCGGAGTGAGGACGTCAGCTTCAGACGCATGCGGGTGTGGTTTGACGGACAATCGACTCGCCTGGGTCGCTCGAGACACGGCAGGTTTTCGGCGTGAACCCGGACTTCATGCGGGAAGCCCTGGCCTTGGCGCGGGAACACATGCTGGCCGGAGAAGGCGGGCCGTTTGGTGCGGTGCTGGTCCAGGACGGCCGTGTCATCGCGCGCGGTTGGAATCGGGTGACCAGCGCCTGGCATCCCACCGCGCATGCCGAGGTCGAGTGCCTGCGCGCCGCGGGGCGAGCGCTGCGGCGTTTTTCATTCGCCGGCTGCGAGTTGTACTCCAGTTGTGAGCCGTGCCCGATGTGTCTGGCCGCCTGCCACTGGGCGCGGTTGGACCGAATCTACTTCGCGGCATCACGCGATGATGCAGCCGCAGCCGGCTTCGATGACGCGTTGCTGTACCGCGAGCTGGCGCGGGCCGATGGCAGCACCTTGCTCCCGCGGGTGCCTTTGTTGACCACGGAAGGCGCCGAGGTGTTCCGATGCTGGCGGGAAAAGACCGACAAGATCACTTATTGAAGTTCAGCCCGGTCGGAACGGGTCGGCAATAACCGACCTGAACACGTCTCCGCCGTGCTGGTGAATCCTGGGATCATCCCTTCATCAGGAGCAAGACCCTGCCTTGACCCGTCCGGAGCCCTCCTTAGAGTGGCGGCGGACTCGAAACCTGATGCGTGCCATTTTCGCTTTAGAAGACGGAACCGTTTATCACGGCAAAGCCTTTGGAGCCCGGGCTTCGGCTTGCGGGGAGGCGTGTTTCAACACGTCGATGACGGGATACCAGGAGATTCTGACCGACCCCTCGTACAAAGGTCAGATTGTGACGATGACGTACCCTTTGATCGGGAATTACGGCATCAACCGGGTGGATTTGGAATCCTTCCAACCGCACGTGGCGGGGTTTGTGGTGCGCGAGGTTTCGCCGGTGGTGTCGAACTGGAGGGCGGATCTCTCCTTGGGCGCCTACCTGGAGGAGAACGGAATTCCCGGCATTCAAGGCATCGACACTCGGTCGCTGACGAAGAAGCTGCGCGTGGCGGGGGCGATGAAGAGCTTCCTCACGACCGAGGAAGGCATTGAACCCGAGGAAGCGGTGGCGCGGGCGCGGGCCTGGGAGGGATTGATTGGGGTGGACTACGTCCAGAAGGTGACTCACCCGGCGGCTTTCGATTGGGACAAGAAGGACGCGGACAGCGCGGCGTTTCGTCTGCATCAGGGGACGGTGGACGTGGGGAATGCCCGGATGCTTCGGGACCCGCTTCCGGCGGCGGACATTCCGATCGTGGCCTACGATTTTGGCGCCAAATACAACATTCTCAGGCGCTTGCGACAAACCGGATTCCAAGTTCACGTGGTTCCTGCGACCACCCCTGCTGCGGAGGTTTTGGCGCGCAAACCGGCCGGAGTGTTCCTCAGCAACGGTCCGGGAGACCCGGCGGCGCTGGGTTATGCCGTTCAGGCGGTCAGCGAGTTACTGAAGTCCGGGATTCCGATTTTCGGGATCTGCCTGGGCCACCAGATTTTGGGGCAGGCGTTTGGCGGGCGGACTTTCAAGCTCAAGTTCGGTCATCGGGGTGCGAATCAGCCGGTGAAGGATCTGGCTTCGGGCCGGGTGGAGATCACCTCGCAGAACCATGGGTTCGCGGTGGATCCGAAATCGCTGCCCAGCGACGTGGTGGTGGACCGCATCAATCTCAACGATCAGACGGTGGAAGGCATGCGGCACCGGACCAAGCCGGTGTATTGCGTCCAGTACCACCCGGAGGCTTCGCCTGGTCCGCACGACTCGGCGCGGTTGTTCGATGAATTCCGAACCCTGGTTTCCCGCTCATAAACTCGTTCGGCTGTTAGGGAAACGGTTTGACTTGCCCCGAAACGGCCCACCCATAATGCGCTCCACCCGTTCCCGTCATGGCTAAGCTCGTTGTCCACACTGAATCCCTCAAGGGTCTGTCCCACGAGCTGATGGTCGAGCGTACGACCGTCGGGCGCGTGGAGGACAACACCTTCCAGATCGCCGACCCCTCCGTCTCCAGTCATCACTGCGAGATTCTGCTCAAGGGAAGCGATGTCGTCGTCAAGGACCTCAACTCCACCAACGGCACCTTCATCAATGGCGATCGAATTTCCGAAGCCACGTTGAAGCCGGGCCAGACCTTGCGGTTGGGACAGATCGACCTGAAACTCGACGGCCCCGCCAGCTCCAGCAAGAAGCAGCTCGACGCCACCATGGTCATTCCGCAAGGCGTCAAGCGGGACGAATTGGGAACCGCCCTCGCGACCGGCGGAAAGCTCAACGAGAAGGCGGGTTTCCACAAGAAGTCCAACAAGCTCAACAAGATCTTCTTCATCGGTGGCGGCGTGGTTCTGCTCATCATCGTCGCCCTGATCATCTACGCCTTCATCGCGCAGAGTTCGCCGACAGAGT
>CAUJJW010000139.1 GCA_963205105.1 Verrucomicrobiota bacterium
ATCGCCGCAGCCACGTCCGCGGGCCGGGTGATGTCACCTTCGCGACATTCAAACCGCCCCCACTGCTCGGCGGTCACCCGCGTCCGGACATCGTCGAGATTCCTGCGGTGGCCGGTGCTGAGATTGTCCAACCCGACGACCACCTGATCGTGGCGCAGGAGGGTTTCCAACAAATGCGAACCAATGAACCCGGCGGCGCCTGTGACGAGCCAGCGTGCGGAATGGCTCAGTAACCCCTCCAGGGACGTGGCGGTTGGAGAGGGTGAAGAATCCGGGTTCATGCCGTCACGCCTGGATGCGCCGGAAGCCGGTTCGATCCCAGGGCGTTTCGCCCGCCGCACGCGCCACCGCATCGAAGGCGTCCAACTCCGCGGCGGTGAAGAGCAACCCTCCCAGGTCGGCGCTGCGCCGGGCCATGCGGGCCTCCAACGCTCCCGGGAGTATGGAGCCTTCGTTGCCGCTGAGAATATCCTCCAGGATCCGCTTCACATTCCCGGACCAGCCCAGGCCGTCCGCGTGTTGTCCGGCCGACAGCGCCTCGGGATGGATGGCCATGAAGAAGAAGGCGGTGGTGCGTTTGACGTCGCCGCCTTCAGCAAAACGCCCGCGCAAGCTGGGCAAGAATCCGCCGATCATGCCGGCGAACAGTTCATCGATGAGGCCGAGTCCGTATCCTTTGTGCGCTCCGAAGGGAAGCAGGGCGGCCGCCTGTGCGGGGTCCGAGGTTTCATTGCCGTTGCGATCCACGGCGGTGCCGGGCGGCAAGGGCCTGCCTTCGCGGGCGTACTGCTGCACCCGCCCCATGGCGACCGAGGATGTCGCGAAATCGACGAGAATTGGGAACCCGACGGTGTCGACGGTGGGGAACGCCCAGGAATGCGGGTTGGTTCCGAGGGTGGGACGGCGGCCTCCGAACGGGACGACCTCCGCCAACATCGCGGTGCAGTTGGTGTAACCGATGAAGCCGCGGCGGGCGGCTTCGAGCACATACGCCCCGCCCCACAGGTAATGCCACGCGGCGTCCACGCTCACCATCCCCACGCCGTATGTTCCGGCCAGGTCGATGCAGACGTCCATGGCCTGGTACGCGACGGCGGGACCCAGCTTGCGATGGGCCACCCAGGTTTCCGACGCGCTGAAACGGTTGGGGCGTTTCTCGATGACCGCTCCCGGAACGCACCCGCCGTGGGGAGAACCGAAGAGATCGTCGAGGTGCAGCGCCTTGATCGCGTTGTGCGTCCGGATGCCGTGGCGCGCCGCCTCGCGGCACAGACGGACCATGGCATCGATCTCGTCCCCGTGAAAACCACGGCGCCGGTAGGCGGCCGCGACGAGGGAGTCGTGGGAGGCCTCGGGAACGAGGAAGTATTCCGGGTCAGGCATGGGGCGAAAGAAAGCTACCTCAACCGATGCGCGAGGAGTGGTGCGAGCAGCCCTCATCCAGAAGGGATGACAGATCGTAGCCGGAGGTCGAAGACCTCCCGGAGGCGGTGAAAATCAGGCATGACCCCGAAGGGGTCACAGTGGGTTTGATCCGGTCAAGAGCAGGCGGCTCTGGCACCCCGTTGGGGTGCGAACCGCGCGGCAAGTGATCCGGAGGTGTCGCGGAGCTCCACCTCCGGCAACGGTCTTTCATCCCTTCGGGATGACTCATCCGCCACGTTCAGCCCGCGAGAAACTCACGAATGCCCGCCACCACTTCCGCGCGCTGGGACTCGGTCAATTCCGGGTAGATCGGCAGGCTGACCACTTCCTGGGCCAATCGATCACTGACCGGGAACGGAAACTTGCCGCTGGGAGAATCGGGCAAGGCAAGCTCCCTGGCGAAGCACGGCTGGGCGTGGAGCGGTACCGGATAGTAGATCTCGGTGCCGATGCCCTTCGCCTGCAGATGGGCTCGCAAGGCATCGCGTCGACCCGGACCCGGCACCCGGATCGTGTACTGATTCCAGATGTGCTGGTTGTGCGGGTAGGCCACCGGAAGGACCAGCCGGACTTCGGATGCCTTCGAGTCGCCGACCGACAAGGAGCACCCGCACTGAGCGGGGTCGGCGACCTGCACGCCGGGCAGGGGCGTCAACTGGGCGGTGTAATCGGAGGCATTCCGACAGCGCGCCTCGGTGTATTCCGCGTAACGGACGGTCTTGACGGATAAGAACGCGGCCTGAAGGGCGTCCATGCGGAAGTTCGCCCCGATCAGGTGATGGTAGTACTTCGGTTTTGCCCCGTGCAGACGGAGGAGCGCGGCCTTTTGGGCGAGAGTCTCGTCGTTGGTGACCAGAAGTCCGGCGTCGCCGAGCGCGCCCAGATTCTTGGAGGGAAAGAAACTGAACGTGCCGAAAGCCCCCAACCCGCCGACGGCCCGCCCGCGGTAGGTGGCACCCAACGCCTGGGCGCCGTCCTCGATGACCTGAAGTCCGTGCTGGGCAGCGAGCGCCAGGAGCGGGTCCATGTCGGCGGCCTGCCCAAACAGATGGACCGGGAGGATGGCCTTGGTGCGTGGCGTGATCCGGCGCGCGACATCCGCGAGGTCGAGGTTGAAGCAGATGGGGCAGACATCGGCGAACACCGGGGTGGCACCGACACGGCTGACGCACCCGCCCGTGGCGAAAAAGGTGAAGGACGGCGCGATGACCTCGTCGCCGGGCCCGATCCCCAGGCTCATCAAGGCGAGGAGAATGGCATCGGTGCCGGACGAAACGCCGAGGGCATGACGGACGCCGAGCAACCGGGCCATGTCGGCTTCGAACCGTTCCAGTTCGGGGCCGAGGATGTAGTGGCCCGAACGAAGAACCCGTTGGAAGGCCTCGGTGAGTTCGCGTTCGAGGGCGAGATTCTGGGGTTTGAGATCGAGAAGAGGTACGGACATCGAAGAAAGGGATCAGGGATGACGGGAGGACACTTCGTGCCGGTCAGTTCGCCGGTATGAAATCAGCGGACCTACGAGACGTCGCAGTAATGCCTCCCACACTCCCCAGATGACTCGGAACAGCTGACCGATGTGCGCGTCAGCGGACCCATCGCAGTCGGAAAAGACAGTTGGTGGCGGTCATCGGCAGTTGCACCGAGTGCCGTTTGCCCGCCGTGGTGATCGGGGCCGCCTCGCGCACCCAGGTTCCTGCGGCACCCGCGGCTGGAGTCGATTCCAGCACAAAACTGTCGTTCGGCGCCGGCCAGGAAACGAGCACACCACCTCCCGCCAACTCGGCGGTCAGGGTCGGCTCATAAGCCAGCTTCAGGACAAAACCATCGGTGCGATCACCGCCATACACAGCCTGGGCAACGTTGGTGCTGCTGATGGGGAACGCCACGGATCGAACCCGTCCGGCCACATAGACGCTGCCGGCGGCATCGGTCGCCACCGCGTAACCCAATTCATCACCCGGCGCTCCGAACAGGCTCGTGGTCGGGGTCCCATCCGGTTCCAACCGCACGATCAGGACATCGGACAACCCCATGTTGGTGCTGAACACCTGATTGGTGTTCAGGCCGGGCAACACGGTGGAGATCGATTCGCCCGTCAGGTGAACACGCCCCGTGGCGTCGACCCGCACATCCCAAAACGAATCGTTGGCCTCGCCGCCAAAGTACGAACTCATTTCGAGACTGCCGCCGTCCGGCGACACGCGGGCCACCCAGGCGTCGGAGAACCCCGCATTGGTGGCCGATATGGAAGCAACCGTCGGCAGGTTGGTGGTGGAGTACGTGATGCCGGCGAGCCACACCTGACCCCCGGGACCCACGCCGACGCGGTACGCAAACTCGTCGGATTCACCACCCAGGTAGGTGGCGTATTCCAGGCCAGCATCCGCCAGTCGGACTCCGGCCACAAAGCCATCGAATGCACCGGCGTTGGTGCTCTGAATCGCACCGAGCACCGGGAAATTCGTCGATTCGGTCAACCCGACGATGTGGGCCAAGTTACCGGCCGGGTTCAGGGCGAGCCCTTCCGCCGAATCCCGCGCCGCCCCACCCAGAAACCGGGAACTGATCAGCCCGGTGCCATCGGACTTCAAGACGGCAAAGAACCCATCGCGCCCGCCCAGATAGGCCCCGCCGTCGGTGCCTGCCATCGGCAGATTCGTTGAGGTGGTGCTGCCGACCATGGCCACGGAGTCGTCGGCGGTGAGCACCACATCGATGGCCTGATCCTCACCGTCACCGCCATAAAGCGTGGACATGACCACCCCGGAACCGTCGGCCTTGAGGCGGGTGACGAATGCGTCGTAGAGCGTTCGGCCGGTGAAACGGTTGGTTAGCCCCGCCAAAGCGGTCTGAAAGGCTCCAGGGCTCAGCGGGAAGTTGGTCGACGTGGTGAACCCGACCACGACCGGTTCACGGCCGCTTCCGAGGGCCACCGCAAAGGCGCCGTCGAGATCGGAGCCGCCCAGATAGGTGAACCACTCGAACGCCGACCCGTCGGGCGTGAGCTTGGCGACGAAAGCATCGCCCGCGACCGAGGTCAGGCCGCCCTGGTAGTTGGTCTGGAATGCGTTGGTGGAAACGATGCGCAGCCCGGTCAGGATCTCGGACTCGGTTTCTCCGGTGACGTAGGCGAAGCCGTCGTCATCCACGGCGATGTCCCAGCATTGGTCCAATCCGCTCCCGCCCAAAAACGTCGCGTAGCTCAGGACCGGATCGATGACCAAAGCCCGGTCGCGGTCGTACTCACCGAGTTGAAAGCCGATCGAGCCATCCGCGTTGAGAACATAGGAGGCCGCCACGGTTTCGCGTCCTTCAGGCCCGCGTTGGTAGGCTTCCGGTCGGCGCTGAACGAGCGTGCCCACACCCGTGTCGAGCTGCAAATCGCCCTGTTCACTGACCCGCGCGCTTCGAACGCCGTCGAAACGGACGCGAGCCACCGCGGGGTCCGCGCCGGGCGCGACGATGAAATCATATTCCAGCTCACGACCGCGGCCGTAGTACGCCACATCGACCCCTGGAAAGACCTCGGGATACACCACGCGCCCATGAGCCCGAAGTTGGGTCTGCCAGTTCGCCGGCGTTGATCCCGTGAGCCGGTGGATGCGTCCGGGCAATTCCTGTTCCAACCGCGCCTCGGCATCCGTCCGCGCACCGACCAGCCGCAGGCCGACCAACCGCAGGCTTTGCGACGAGCGTTCACGCGGGCCGGACTTGGCCAGGGATTCCCTCCGGGAGCGCTGCGAAGTGGGCGGTTCGGCGGAACGATCGTCGGTCCGGGCACGTTGCAACGCCAGGAGGGCCCCACCCGACCCGAGGAAGACGGTGTAACCGGGGCCGCGCGCGGTGAAGCCGGCATCGGCGGGGGCATTGGCATCCGCCGACTGGAAGGCGAGGGGCAGTTGCCATGAGGTGGGCCGGCTGGCGGCGAGACCACGCACCACGGCGGGCGAAGCCGGGTGGGCCGTGGCGGCCGCGAGGCTGACCTGGGTGGTGAGCAGCGGCATCGCGGCGCCCGGGCCATGCGGCAATTCATCCGGCACTCGCAGCGTCGAGGCCGCCGTGGAAGCCACGAGGCCGAGCCCCATGCCCAACCCTGCCATCGCGGTCTTCCATTCGCGGCGGATCTTCGGTCCTCGCAGGCTGGCGGTGCTACCCCGTACAGAATTCATAAGCGAATCACCGGCATTCCGGTTCGAGAGTCTGCTGGGAGGCTTTCCGGGGTGTCAAAGGATTTGCCCGACCAGATCCCTGACAGGGCGCATCTCCGAGTTGTGGATGGGAGAGCCAAACATCGGAGGGTTTTGGACAGGATTCACAGGATGAACAGGATGCTCAGAAACCTAAGCAGAACGGCAATTCATCCTGTTCATCGTGTTCATCCTGTCAAAAAGAGGGCCGTGTCCCCCGACAACACGCAGATGCGCCCTCCCTGACAGGGTGCGGATGACGGCGTCGCGACGTGCCTGCGGTCCGGGACCGCCGCGGAAGCCGGCGTGCGCCCAGGAACTGTCGGTTCCAGTACGTCTCCGAGAGCCGGGAATACGTCACGCCCTTCGTCGAACTCGCATGGGCGAATCGGTCGCCACCCACCATCAGTCCCACGTGGGAAACCCCCTTCCCCAGCGTCTCGAAGAACACCAGATCTCCGGGGCGCAGTTCGGATCGGCCCACTTCGAACCCGACCCGGAACTGCTCCTGGGTGACCCTCGGCAGGCTCACCCGCGCCACCCGGAGGTACACCTGCTGAACAAATCCCGAGCAATCCGCGCCAGCCCGGTTGTCGCCACCGCGATGGTACGGGGTGCCAATCCATCGATCCGCCTCGGCCTGCCAGGCGGATGAGGGCACCGAAGCCACGCCTTTCCCGTCGACGTGGCGTGATCCGGGCCGCACCGGGCCATTCGAGGAGCGGCAACCCGCCAGAATCCCAATGCCCACCGCCAGCACCCCGACCGCCATCCATCCCGCCACTTGGGGGACAATCGCGTTTTTCCAAGAAAACCTCATCGCGCGCGCAGAGCTTCAGCCATCGCCCGGGCAGAATAGGTCAGGATCAGATCCGCCCCGGCGCGTTTGATCCCGAGAAGCGCCTCATGACGTGCCGCCTCCAAGTCCAGCCAACCCCGCTCGGCGGCCGCATGCAAGGCCGCATACTCGCCGGACACCTGATAGGCGGCGATGGGAAGGCGGGTTGCCGCCCGCAAATCCCGGATCACATCCAGGTAAGGACCGGCCGGTTTCACCATCAGCACATCCGCACCCTCGGCTTCGTCCATCAACGCGTCCTTCAAGGCTTCCCGGGCATTGGCCGGGTTCAATTGGTAGGTCCGCTTGTCCAGGTACACGCGGCCCGCCGCCGACTGGCTGCCCACCGCATCGCGGAACGGTCCGTAGAACGCGGAGGCGAACTTGGCGGAATACGCCAGAATCACGGTCCGGATCAGGCCCGCGGCGTCGAGCGCCCCACGGATGGCCGCAACCCGCCCGTCCATCATGTCAGAAGGCGCCACCCAATCGCTGCCCGCGCGGGCCTGCACCACCGACATTTCGGACAACAGGGCCACCGTGGCGTCGTTGTCGACGTCGCCGGTCTTCGGGTCCAGCACCCCGTCATGGCCATGTTCGGTGTACGGGTCGAGGGCGACATCGGTGATCACCACCAGATCCGGCACCGCCTGTTTCACGGCCCGCACCGCCCGGCACACCAGATTGTCCGGGTTCAAGGCCTCGGAACCTTCCGGATTCTTCCGTTCCGGGGGTGTCACCGGAAAAAGCGCCACGGCCGGAACTCCGAGCGCTTTCAAGGCCGCGCACTCCGACACCAGGCCCTCCACCGACCAACGGACCACACCAAGCAACGACGCGACGGGAATCTGCGGCTCGGTTCCCGGGTGGACGAAGAGCGGCGCGATCAAATCCGACACGCGCAAGTGCGTCTCCTGGACCATGTCCCGGACCGCCGCCGATTGCCGGAGACGGCGCGGGCGCTGACTCGGACCCCGTTCTGAAACGTTCCTCCCGCTCATGGGAGCGAGCCTAGACCGGGGGGCAATCCCTTGGCCAGTCAGGGGATGGAGACGGGAGCGGAGGGGGTCATGGGTAGAAATGGACACGCATTGGGGCCATCAACCGGGGCGCGAGGAGCGGAGCGGGCGGCCCTCATCCCGGCCTTCTCCCGGAGGGAGAAGGAGACAATGCGCCGCGGGTTTCGATGAGTTGAGCAGGGCGTTGGCTGGGGCGATTCGCGACGGCCCGCAAGGACAGGGTTCAGGCATGTCGCCGAGGGCAGGACGCGACACCCTCTCCCCCCGGGAGAGGGCTGGGGTGAGGGAGCCCGGTTCAACCCTCGCGAAGGCTGGCATGGAAATGGCCCGCTCACGGGTCATGAACCGGGG